>DAOTAV010000205.1:0-4576 GCA_035382785.1 Salinivirgaceae bacterium
TGCACACTTAATGGTGTGCTTCTTAACATATTTTTCTCGTATTTATCTGAATATCAAACGGTTTTATTCAATCCCTCCTATCATTTGTACAAAGGAGAAACGTCCGTGATCTTCTTCAACAAATGTATCCTTATCAATTCGTATAAATCGTTTCATTATTTGGGCATTGCCGCTGTCCATTGGAACAACAATGATGCCGCCGATAGCTAGCTGATTTTTCAAAGCTTCCGGCAAATATGGAGCTCCACAAGTGATAAGAATACGATCATAGGGTGCATACTCTGGTTTTCCCTTATAACCGTCGCCATAGAAAACCATGGCAAAAATTCCGTTCTCCATAAGTCGGTTTTGTGCATAAGAGAACAATTCCTTTTGTCGCTCAATTGTATAGACTATAGCACCCATTTTAACGAGAATTGCAGTCTGATAACCCGAACCCGTGCCAATCTCTAAAACTTTATGCCCCTTTTGAACATCTAGAAGCTGGGTTTGGAACGCAACAGTATAAGGTTGGCTAATGGTTTGTCCGCCCGGGATTGGGAATGGTTTGTCGTAGTAAGCATAATCTATTAATCCCTTCTCAAAAAACTTATGTCGAGGGACTTCTAACATTGCATCAAGTACTCGCTTATCGCTTATCCCCTTTTCTATTAAAAGTTTTATTAACTTCTCCCGTTGTCCCTTAAATCGATACTCGTCGATAGTCATGTTTTTTACCGCGAAGTTAGTAATTTTTATTGCTCACAGGAACAATTCGTAGTTTAGGAGAGCAATTTATTTTTCAAGTAAAAGTTCATTCCTACAGTTTTCAATCAAGGAACGTATGGGTAACAATGGAGATTGTCCCAAAGGACAAAGTGATGTTGCAGCAATTTGTTGAGAGATTTCAAGCAACTTTTGTAAAATTTCACATTTCGATTGGTTAAATGGAACCAAGTCGTCAGCCATTCTTTCAAGATGATACGTGCCAACTCTGCATGGAACGCATTTACCGCACGATTCGTGTTTGAAAAATCGTAGGATTGATTGTAAAGCCTTCAGCAAACTGCTTTTCTGTGAAAATACAATAATAGCTCCCGAGCCAAGGGTTAATCTTTGTTCTTTCATGGTTAAAAAGCCAATCGGTGTATCAAGTTGCATGGGATTTGCAAAAGTTCCGGCGGCACCTCCAAGCAAAACAGCTTTTATAGAAGAACCATCCTTTGTTCCACCGCCAAGCATTTCTATAACTTGTCGGATAGTTGTTCCCGGTTCAATTTCATAAACCCCCGGATTTTTAACGTCACCACTCAAACAAATTAATTTAGTGCCCGGAGTGCCTTCTGTGCCTAATTTCAGATACTCTTCCAATCCGATATCGAACAAAATAGGTAAGTTGGCCAATGTTTCTACATTATTCACCAATGTTGGTTGCCCCCACAAACCTTTTTCTGCGGGGAACGGCGGTTTAATTCGTGGATAACCGCGTTTCCCTTCCAACGATTCGAGCAACGTGAATTCCTCTCCACACAAATAAGAACCCGCGCCAATCATAATATCAAGGGAAAAAGTGAAATTGCTGCCTAAAATATTTTTTCCAAGAAAACCTTTTTCATGGGCTTGCTGTAAAGCCATTTCGAGAGTTGCTATGGCTTGCGAATATTCTCCGCGAATATAAATGTATCCCTGCGTAGCTTCCACTGCATAGGCTGCAATGAGAATTCCTTCGATGAGTAAATGTGGATCGTTTTCCATGATTGCCCGGTCTTTAAATGTTCCGGGTTCTCCTTCATCGGCATTGCAAACAACAAACTTCATACAAAGAGTTTGACTCTGATGGGTAGCATCGGTTTTCAATCCTGTAGGAAATCCTGCTCCTCCCCTTCCCCTTAATCCTGATTTTTTTATGATTTGATTTATTTCATCGGAATCTTGCCTAAGCACTTTACGTAAAGATTCGTAAGCCCCACAACGAATGGCTTGATCGATATTTAATGGGTCAACCATTCCTACTCTTTTAAGAACGAGCCGCTTTTCGATTGTCATAATTCAGAATTTTTAATGATTTGTTGAACTTGATGCACCACCGATTGAGCAGTTGGTGATGGCAAAATCTGATGATTAACCGACACTACCGGTCCTTCGTGGCAATGTCCTAAACATTCGGTGTGTTCTATAGTAACTAAACCATCGGCTGAAGTTTGCCCGATTTCTGAGATTGAAAATGCCTCATTAAGTGCTTTGAGAATTCCTTCGCTTTCTTTTGATGAACAAACAACCGACTGACAAACACGGACAATATATTTCCCTCTGGGCTTGGAACTAAACAATGAATAATATTCAACAACTCCCATAACGGCGGCTTTAGATAAGCCTGTATATTGCACAACCGCATCGATAGCATCGGATGAAAGATAGTTTTGGGGATTGGTGTTTTGTAGATCGGTCAACATTTTGAGAAGAAATTCTCGTCGTGGCGGGTACCGTCTGATGATTGCTTCAGGTTGATAGGTCATGGCTATTTGATGTTTAAGATTTTTTAAATCGTTAAAAGTATTGAGATTAATAAACGACAATGATGATTCATATTGAATGTATTTTGTTCGTATGTTTTCTAAAAATAATGAAATTTTGTTACTTGAACAATTCTTCAAATGATTTTCCAGAGTAAATAAAACGCTTTTAGAATAAACAGCATGCAAGGGTTCAATACCTTTGGAGTGAACCGGAATTATAGCATCGATTTCGGCAGATATCTCCTTAATTAAGATTTCTATGCTCCCGGATTGTATTAATGGCATATCACAGGCTATTACAAAACACCATGGATTGGAGGAATTTTCAATTGCGGCATGAATGCCCGAAAGAGGCCCATGGCCGGGAATACGATCCGAAACTAATTTCACACTTTCATTAGTACGATTTTCAAAGGTTTGATTAGAAACAATCAAAACTTCGTCAAACATTGGAACTAAAACGTTCATCGTACGAGACAAAATTGGTTCGTTGTCAATCAACAACTTCGATTTATCGAATCCTTTCATTCGCGAACTTTTTCCTCCTAATAAAATCGCGGCTGAAATCTTTAATTCTTTTGCCATGAGAAACTTACGACATTTTTTGTAGAGAAATACAACAATATAAAATATTAAGCTTATTTTTTAACTATTTTTGCAGTCCTAAAATTAAAACAATTTCACCTATGATTAGTTTTCTTCAAACATTTAGTTGGGTTGAGATTTTCTCCACCTTCATGGTTCTTTTTGCCGTTATAGATATTATTGGGGCCATCCCCATCATTCTCGACATGAAAGCCAAAGGAAATATCATTGAAGCTGAAAAAGTTTCAATCATATCTTTCGGTATTCTATTTGCCTTTCTGCTTTTGGGAGAAAAACTTTTAAATATTTTCGGTGTTGATATCACTTCATTTGCCATTGCCGGTAGTTTTGTGTTATTTATTTTGGCTATGGAAATGGTTCTTGGTATTGAGATTTTTAAATCGCAGCACGTTCGCGGCGCATCCATTGTTCCCATAGCATTTCCATTGGTGGCCGGAGCCGGTTCAATCACAACTTTACTATCTCTAAAAGCCGAATATGCCGATTTAAACATTGCAATCGCCGTGATCTTAAACATAATTATCGTTTATTTTGTGTTAAAACTGACTCATCGAATCGAAAAATTCTTTGGGCCAACCGGTGTAATGGTTCTTCGCAAAACATTCGGGATTATACTTTTAGCCATCGCAATAAGACTTTTTATGTCGAATTTAGCCTCCTCTTTAGAGATTTTATTGCCACAATTGTTTAATAAATAATACAATCGGTCTCAGAATGCAAACAACCATCGAAAAACTTAACAGCGTAACTCTAGAAACTATTATCAAATTATACGGGGAAGTTCCTTCCTCCTTACTACAGATTCAACCCACCAAAAAAGAATTCGAAGGAAATTTCACTCTTGTGACCTTTCCTCTTCTGAAATTTTCAAAAAAGAGTCCCGAGGAAACAGGAAAAGAAATCGGAACCCTAATGTTCGAAAAATCGGGGATTGTAGAAAAGTTCAACGTTATCAAGGGGTTTCTAAACCTAACACTTACTAACGAATTTTGGAAGTCGCAACTGCAAGAAATCGGACAACAACCAAAATTTGGTTTTGCCCAACCCAACAGTTCTGGCAAACATATTATGATTGAATTTTCTTCGCCTAATACGAACAAACCACTTCATTTGGGACATATCCGCAATAACCTGTTGGGTTTTAGCTTAGGCCGTATTCTGAGCTCAGTTGGACACAAAGTTACTAGGGTGAACCTTGTAAATGACCGAGGAATTCATATTTGCAAATCGATGGTTGCATGGATGAAATTTGGACAAAATGCTACACCCCAGACCTGCGGACTAAAAGGAGATAAATTGGTTGGTGATTTCTATGTACGATTCGATCAAGAATATAAAAAGCAAGTTAAAGAACTTCTGGATTCAGGAATGAACGAAGAGGAAGCAAAAGAAAAGGCTCCAATTATGGAGGAAGCCCGCGAAATGCTTCGCCGTTGGGAAAATAAAGATCCGGAGGTTTATCGTCTGTGGAAAAC
>DAOTAV010000206.1:0-4562 GCA_035382785.1 Salinivirgaceae bacterium
CGCGCCGTCATACTGTAGGATGCGTCAAGGATGAATAAAATATTTGAGCACGGCGGTTCTTTTCCAAAAGTTAGACCCGCGAGCATAACAGCCAGAGTACTGATGAAAAGCTTCCTAATCAAACGAATAATGTTTACGAACCGGCTTGATAATTCTCCAACGGCAACTTAGTCCGGCAGGAAAAGTAACGAAATCGCCTTTCCCGAAACGGGTTTCGCCTTCGGCGGTCTCTACTACAACTTCGCCGTCGAGAATGTAACAGTGTTCGGTTGTATCGTAATACCATGGGAATTCAGAAATCTCTTTTTCCCAAATGGGCCATTGCCGAATGCCTTTTTCATTAATTTCTTGTTCTGACAATCGAACTACCTTTATTTTGCTCATAGCGTTTTTTTTTCAAATTTAAAAAAAATATGTAATTTAAGTGCAATTGTAGTTCCACTACCGTTTTTTTTTACTTTTGCTGGAGCAATTCGGTAATTTGTGGTCTAATGCTTTCCACAACATTTTATTCTAGTGGTTTCAATTGTTTCGTTTGTCGATGTATTTAATCGGGCACATGCCATTTTGGATGCTCTATGGATTATCGGATTTTTTGCGATTTATGCTTTTTTATGTGATTCGGTATCGCAGAAAAGTTGTGTTTTCGAATTTTAATCGATGTTTCCCGGAAAAAAGCGAAAGAGAAATTCGGCAAATTGCATGGAAATTTTATCGAAACCTTGCCGACATAACACTTGAGTCAATCAAAGGTTTTTACTTGTCGAAAGAAGAAATTTGCCGACGTTGGCGCGTTATTAACCCGGAGCTTTTAGATGATTATTATCGCAACAATCGCGATGTTTTAAATCTTGCAGCTCATTACGCTAACTGGGAATGGGGGATTTTGGCATTAGACGCACAGATTAAGCACCAAGCAGTTTCAATTTATAAACCCATGTCGAATCAGCGTATGGAAAACTGGTCGAGGGCTAAACGCGAACGTTTTGGGATGCAGTTGGTGCCAATCTGGAGAACAAAAGAATTTTTTGGTTCGCCCAAAGAGAAACCGGTGAGTGTTGTACTTGCTGCCGACCAAAATCCAACGAATAAAGATAAAGCCATTGTGGTTAAGTTTTTTGGGTATGACACAGCATGCTTACACGGTCCTGAAGCTTTCGGGCGTGGTGCAGGAATACCTTTGGTTTATTTTGATGTTCAGCGAGTTAAGCGAGGATTTTACACGATGGAAATTATCCCGATGTTTGATAACCCGCAAAAAACCACCCCAACCGAAATTACCCGAGTTTATATGTCGAAAGTGGAGGCTGTTATACGTCAGAAACCAGAAGATTATCTTTGGTCGCATCGTCGATGGAAACACTCCGTGGATGAAATAAATGAAATGTTAGCTCGCCAGAATTCAGTGGTTAATTCCTAATCTTGAGGCTCTTCCGCATCTTCCTCCATGCGTTTTAAAATCACAACAAGTTCGGAAAAAAGGGTTTTCTTTTGATGGTTCGTTTCGTTAATCGAAGCCGATGCCACTCTATCTTTGCATTTTCGGATGCGTTCCTTTGCAATAGGGCGTGAAAAATTATCGATTACGGTCAGAGCTTCAAATGCCGACAAATAATCCGATTCAATTACGATATCCACAAAATCTTCAAAATATTCCTCAAAAGGAAGTCCCGAAGACCAGCACGCTGTTAACAATAAACTCCGAATCTCCGGCGAATCGGTCTTTTTTATTTCGCTTATAATAATCGGGACAGCGTCGGGATGTTTAATATCGTTGATGAGTTCGGTAATTTTTTTACGGATTAAACCGGAATTATTTTCTTGATAGCATTTGATAAGCGGCGATAAATAAAGCTCATTGCCTTCAGTTCTTATCCTTTGAATTGCCTCCAAGACTTGCTCTTCGCTAGTGGCAAAAAGTTTTTCAATAATTGTATTATCAATTTTCAAGGCGTTCATAGCTTTCCATTCTCTAAGGGTTCAAATATCAATTTTGATCTTTATCCAAAACGTCCTTTTTTGATTTTTTGGTCTTTGCAAAATTTATCCAAAAGTATAGATTCTTTATAATTTAAACAACTTTCAAATATTGATGTTTAAATCAACAACCAACTGCCGAGTTTATTGTGTTAAATGTCAGTAATTTAGGCTAGTAAAATTCATACTATTTAAGCTTAGCATAAATTAAATTCTATTCTTCCGATAAATCAACAGACGATTAAAATAGCATGTTAAGTTCTTTAATATCAGTGCAATGTGTAATAAATGAGTTAAATCACCACCTATGGAGAGCAAAAAACAGCTAAAAAAACGAATAAAATGATTTGAAATCTTCGAAAAACTGTTTAATTTTACAAGCGATAAAAAAAGTAGGGGATAAAAACAACACCAAATTAAAACGAAGATGAAAATCAAAATGCGCTTACTAAATATCGTTACAGGAATTTTAATCCTTATTTTCGCCGGGTCATGTTCTGGAGATAAGTCAAAAAAAGTCGAAGAAAATATTGTAGATGAAGATAACGAAAAAATAACGCAACTTCGAGAGAACATCTATAAGGCAAAGCAAGTATTCTATTCACTTCCATCCCCCATTGAAACTGCGATGCTCATTAAACGTTGCGGTGTAAATTACGACGAAAAGATTCTGAATCCACTCTCAAATCACTCGAAATACCTATCAACACACAAAAAAGCACTTAATTTTGGAATTTATAGTGCCGATCTAAGCTATGCCAGCATCTTTGAACAAACACAAACCGCAATTCAATACATGGCGGCAGCAAAAAATCTGGCTAATGAGCTAGGCATATTAAATGCAATAGATGAGACCATTATCCGCCGTTTGGAAAGCAACATTACCAATCGTGATTCCATTCTCGACATCATTACCGAATCTTTTTTAAACAGCGACACTTATCTGAAGGAACAGGGAAGGGCAGAAACTGCAGCCGTGATATTAGCCGGAGGATGGATTGAAGGGCTTTATATTGCAGTCAAATCTTCACAAAAATATAAACAAAACGATGATTTGGTTGACCGTATCATCGATCAAAAAATCAGTTTGCGGTCGTTGCAACAGTTGCTCGAGAGTTATAAAGATAACCCGATGGCAGCAAAAGTCCTGGCTGATGTTAAACGCATCGGACAGGTGTATGAAAATTTTGATGTGGTTTATTCGCATATTGAGACCTTAACTGATCCCGACGATCGGAATACCGTTCTAAAAGCCCGTACAGAAGTATTTAAATCAGCCAATGCTTTAAAAACTTTATCCCAGGTTACCGATAGCATACGTTCGGCTTATATTTCCATTGATTAATCGTTTTGCCCAAAAGGCGTATTCATAGCTTTTTTTATTTTCGGCCTTTGATAAAAGGCCGTTTTTTTTGCCTTATACAAGATAAATAGCAAAAAATCAATCTTGTAGCTTTTTTTTCAAAACTTTTTTCAAAAAAAATGATCAAAGTTTGGAAAATTAAAATTTTGTGTTTTACATTTGTAGTGTAATAGAAAACTAATACACAAACTTAAAAAATTAATAAAATGTTAGACATTCAATCTTTATCGTTTCATTATCAAAAAGGGAAGAGCCTTTTTGATAACTTGAATCTCGAAATTGAGACAGGAAAAATTTATGGCCTTTTAGGCCTTAATGGAGCGGGAAAAACCACATTACTCAAACTAATGGGAGGAACTTTGTTGCCAAAACGCGGAACGATTCTTCTGGAAGGAATGAACGTAAGCTTGAGATCAAGTGAAGTTTTAGAACAAATTTATATGATTCCTGAAGATTTCAATCTTCCGTCGATAAAAATAACGCAATGTGTAACGGCTAATGCTAGGTTTTATCCGCATTTCGATCAAAAATATTTTAAGAAATTGTTAGATGATTTTGAATTATCCCCGAGTTCGACTATTCAAAGTCTGTCGTACGGTCAAAAAAAGAAATTTCTGATAGCTTTTGGTATTGCCACCAATGTTCCGTTGCTACTACTTGATGAACCCACCAATGGTTTAGATATTCCGTCGAAAAGCCAATTCCGTAAAGCTATGGTTGAAGCTGTGAGCAATCGACGTACATTTTTAATTTCAACTCATCAGGTGCGCGATTTGTCCTCAATGATGGATCAAGTGGTAATGATAGATCAAGGTAAAATTATTTTTAACCAGCCGGTGTCGAGAATTTCATCGGTTCTCGGATTTGGTCAAATCCCCAACGACACAACCGAATTTCTTTATTCTGAAGAATCGCTTGTTGGAAGGCAAGGTATTTTCAAGAATTGCGACGGTGAGTCATCCGTAGATTTTGAGCTTTTGTTTAACGCCCTTCTTCATAATTCAACATTAATTAATAATTGTTTTAAAACCGAAATCAATGAAAACGTTTAAATTATCATTCCCAAAAATTTATTACCTCATTGAAAGGTATGTAATGTTAAATAAGAAATCAATAGTAATCACCGCGTCATCATTGACGGGTGTTTTGGTTGCATTGTGCTTGTTGAATACATGGGCAGGTAACCATGTGTTTTCAGTTGATTATTTTGTTTTACAGGCGA
>DAOTAV010000207.1:0-4447 GCA_035382785.1 Salinivirgaceae bacterium
CATACGACGCTTCAAAAGTTATGGTGTGATTTGATAAACTGCTGTCGCCTAGCGTAGCCGGGCGATTGTCAACAACAATAAGAATATTAATTGAGTTGTTCCAAAAGTTACTGAACCATTCTTTATATTGAAGTGGAGTATATTTGCCTGTTTTGTATTCAATTAAAGTGATTAATACTTCTCCCGGAAAATTTTGTTGATAATTGATCCCGATGATGTTTGGGTGCAATTCTTCCGACAAAGGAATTAAGAGATTTTGGTTGTTATGTCCGGATAGACAAGGGCGTTCGGAATAGGATAAACTATCTACGGTTCGGTATGTCAATCCACAGGCACAAACCGAATTTTGATTGGCAATGATTTCGATTTTTGTATTGTAAGGTATGAGCTGTGGTTTATTTGTGTGCAATGGGGTGACAACAAGCCTTCCTCTTCCCGATGGAACCGGTAAACCTCTTTTATCAAGAATTTCGTAGCAAGCTAAAGGTTCAAACAAATGGTAATAATCGTATTGACAAGTTGCTAAGATTGCACCAAAATGTGTATCGGTAATCAGTCTTGCAATCGGCACATTAAAAATATCTCGAAGTAAATTTTCTCCTCCTGGTGTAATATCGTGATTATAAGCCACAAGGAGTTTTGGCTTTATACTGAATTTTGGACTTTGTCTTAAGAATAATGCTAATTGAGCTAATATGGCAGGTCGGGCAGCCAAAACAAAGTCTTCGGTTCGGTCTAGAAGTTGTGCAATTTCTTCTATATTGTTATTAAAATCGAGAATTTCAACATTTTTAGTTAATCCACTCAGGATTAAACGGTTTTTGTTTGGAGTTATCCAAAAAACCTTGTTGTTTTCACATTTATGCCACGATAAAACTCGCTTAAAAGCCGCCGACATGGCTACTTGTCTGGTTTTATAATATTCTTCAGGCGATACAACTTCAGGATTTTCATCAACCGAAATCGATTCTAACTCTGCAAAACCTCGAAACTTATACCATTTGATTCCTTTTCGCTCAAGCTTGTTTTTGAATACTTCACTCTTCTTTGCTCCTTCTTGTATAAGTTGCTTTAAAGCATCATTTTGAAACCGGTAAATTTCATTGCGTAATAATTTTTCGGTTTGTGAAAAGAGTTTTGAAAACCTTCTATAACGAAAATATCGTAGCATTTTTTGTAGGTTATTGTTTGGGCAAATTTAATGTATTTTAGACGTTTTACGAAACTATATTGCAATTTCTTGCTTTAATGATAGCTATTTTTTTTGATGTTTTTATCAATCGAATTTCATCTATCGGCTTCATCTTGTCGAAAGGTAAGATAAAAGCTTTTCCACTTAAAACGAAAGATCCCCAAAAATTGGGGATCTTTCGTTTCTTTAAAAGTACAAATCTCGTTGACCTTGTTTGATTTTTTCTAATCGGTCAACAATTTCTTTGAAATTTTTCTGTTCTTTTAGATCGTTTTGTAATGTTTGTTCGATTAATTGCCAACCTTTTTCATAGGTATGCGATGGAGCGTAGTCCTGAAGGTACTCGGCTAATGTCAACAATGCATTTGGGGTGCAATATCGTTTAATGAATCCGGGAACTGAAAATTCCATAAAATGTTTACCGGTACGTCCAAGTCGATAACAAGCTGTACAAAACGAGGGAATGTTGCCTTTATGAATCAATTCTTCGATAACTTCATTAAGTGACCGATTGTCGTTGATTGTAAATTGCTCGCGATTAAGATTTTGCTGTTCGTTTTTTGTTTGATTGTGATATTTGCCAAGTTCAATCTTTGTTCCTCCATCGATTTGGGATACTCCATAATCAAGAACTTCATCTCGAACAGCGGCGCTTTCGCGGGCAGTTAAAATCAAACCCGTGTAGGGTACTGCCAACCGCAAAATAGCAATGATTCGAGCAAAATCAGCATCAGAAACTAGATATTGATTCCGAATATTTATAGCACTGGCATTGGTGATTCTTGGGAATGATATGGTGTGCGGTCCAACGTTATAGCACGCCTCAAGATGATTTGTGTGTCGAACCAAAGCCATTACTTCAAATCGCCAATCATAAAGTCCAAAAAGTGCACCTAAGCCAACATCATCGAGTCCTGCTTCCTGAGCACGATCGAGTGCTGTTAAACGCCAGTTGTAGTCAGTTTTCTTTCCTCCGCGATGATACCACTGATAGGATTCTGGATGATAGGTTTCCTGAAAGATTTGATAGGTCCCTATTCCGGCCTCTTTAACTTTCCTGAATCCTTCAATATCCATGGGGGCAGCATTGATATTGACTCGACGAATTTCGCCATTACCTTTTTTTACGCTGTAAACCAAACGAACCGTGTGTGCAATAAATTCAGGATTATACTTGGGATGTTCACCATAAACCAGAATCAATCTCTTTTGCCCGTTATCTTCCAACGCTTCTACTTCCATAACAATTTCATCGTCGGATAAAGTAGTACGTTCCTGTTCTTTGTTCTCTGTGCGAAATCCACAGTACGAACAGTTATTGGTGCAGTAATTTCCAATATATAGCGGTGCAAACAACACGATGCGATTCCCATAAATGGTTTCCTTTATTTTACGTGCCCCGGCCTTGATTGCTTGGACAGATTCTGGATCATCGGCTGCAATAAGAGTTGCAACTTCTTCCAGATTTAATCTGTTTTTAGCCAACGACTTTTGAATTATTTCATTTACTCGTTCACGATTAGGTTTTGCTTTGCTCAAATATTCCCAGATTTCTTCAGGATCAATGAAAGGCTTCATTGGTTCATCGGGAATGCGGTATTTTTCTGGATTGAAACGCATGGGTTTTGTATTAAGGTGTTTGTTAAATGTGATGATAGTTAAACAGATTTCATTGATGCCGACTTAACCTGTATGCCGTCTAATTTTCCAATTTGTCCGGTTAATGCACCGATCTCGTCGGTAGTACCTTCAAAAATAAGTGTAATAACACCAACTCCTTTATCTAACAAAGGAACACCCTGACGTCCGATAATAATGTGTGAAAATCGCGATATGATTTCGTTTAATCGCGAAGTTACCGTACGATCGGTAACTAAAATAAGTGCTGCGCCTATTCTCTTCTCCATCAGAGTGCTCCTTTGGATCGGTACTTTTTATTAATCCTTGGTTTCAGAAAATTCCGAAACCGCAGAGTTTTTTTTTTGCAAAGTTAATCTTTTCGACTATTTGTTTACGAAAATTTGCCAATAATAGTTTTAAAAAAAAGCATTTTTATTCTGGTTTACGCATGGGAAGTCGAATAATAAATTCGGTTCCTTCTCCCGGATTGCTGATAACTTCAATGGTTCCATGGTGTTCTTGCACAATTCCGTAAGTTATGGACAATCCTAAACCTGTGCCCTTACCAACAGGTTTGGTTGTGTAGAAAGGATCAAAGATCTTTTTTCGAACCTCTTCGGGAATTCCTATGCCTGTGTCGCGTATTGACAATTCAACCCATTTATCGACTTTCCGGGTTTTAATAAAGATTTTTCCTGTACCATCAATGGCATCGATGGCGTTGGAGAGCAAATTCATAATCACCTGATTGATCTTTCCCCCCAAACAGTCGATTAAGGGTAATGAGTTGTCGAGCTCTTTAATGATTTCAATTCGATTTTTGTAGTTATTTCTTAATAAAATTAAAACTCCATCGATGGCTGCATTAAGATCGTATTGTATCCATTCTGATGTTTCTGCACGGGAAAAACTTTTGAGCCCGGCAACAATTTCAGCTGCCCTGACTGCCCCAAAGTGAATATCGTTTATGGTTTGTTCTATTGCTTCGATGGTCTCTTCAAGGTTTATATCCTTACAATAATCAATAATTTCTTGTGTTTGAGAAGATAAATCGCCCGAATCAACGTTCAATTCTTTAACTTTTGTTAAGAGATTTTTTACATCGCCAAAATCGCGTTTTAGACAGTTTGCCCCAGCAAACACAAAGTTTATGGGATTGTTGATTTCATGAGCAATTCCCGCAGTTAGCACACCTAACGACGCCATTTTTTCCGACTCAATGAGTTTTGCTTGGGTTTGTTCAATTTGATGATTTTTTTGCTGCAGTTCTTCTATTAACTCCGACATATAATCGCGCTGGGCTCGGATCTCTTCATTGGCTTGATGTATATCGATATTGATTTTTTTGAGCTCCTCATGTTGTTCAATGATTTCTCGATTTGCTCTCTCAAGCAGATAATTTTTTCGATCAATTTCCTGATAAGCTTTTTGACGTAAACGATACCAGCGAATTAAAAGGATTATGAGAATTATAACTAAAAGTAATGCCACCACTATTATTCGGATGATAATTTTCTGCTTTGCATTAACTTCTTGTTGATGGAGAATCAATTCCCGATCGTAAAGTTGTTGTTTCAACAACTTTTCATTCTCGTGGCGAACAACTAATTCATCAAGCGATTTGTTTTTTTCAAA
>DAOTAV010000208.1:0-4414 GCA_035382785.1 Salinivirgaceae bacterium
GGTCGGTCAGGGTATTCCTGACAGGTTGTTCCTCAGCAGAGCCTGTTTCTGCTTACCGGACATACAAATTAATACTATAAGTTTCTTTTGAAAAGCATTAAAAATAAAAAGCCTGAAAAATGTCCATTGGGACAAAGTATCTAATAAATAGCCTGATTTTTTTTCTATTACCCCCAAAAAAGATCACAAACTAAAGACCAATCGTTGGTTGATTGGCCACAAAGAACTCTAACGAAATGCTGCCCCTAAGCCCAAAAGGATTAGGTTGCGTGCCGTATTTTTTTTGTTAACAACATTATGTATCCCTTAACGTGTTGAAACCCCGGCTTAACGACTACCTTGATGGCCACCCCAAGGGCGGATAGCTGACGAAACCCAACAGGTGATATGAAATAGCTATAGCGCGCAGGGACGCATTCGCATTGAAAGAGAGCGGGAAAGAGTATAAAGGAAATTGTTTAGTGCCAAAGAATTGATTGCGCACAATTCAAAATTTTTGAGATGTTTACTTTGCATAACATCAGAGTTTAGAGTTATAATTACCCTCTCGGGTCAGGTTTTAGCACCTTGCTTTTTGGGAGCAGGTTGCGAGAGCTTCTTTGAGCCTGCTCTCTCCGCTCTTCTTTATAATTCAAACCCTTCTTCTTCATCGAAAAAAGAATGGTTGTATTCCTGAGCAAGGGTATTTAAAAGAAAATGAAATTCAAATAAAAACGATAAAATGTGAAGATGAAGTAAAAAAATCCCCGAAGGGTTGAATCTGTCGGGGATTAATTTAGTGGAGCCGGCGGGAGTCGAACCCGCGTCCGGTCATGCGGCCAGTATGCTTTCTACATGCTTAGTCGTTCGTTGATTGTAGGGCTAAACCCGGAGAGCGACACCCAAATTTAGCCTTAGCCTCTGAAATTTCGCCGGTTGACCGAGGCAATCTCCCGACTATCTCATACTTTTTGCACCCCGTGCTCGGAAAGCTATGAGCAAACTTCCGCGGGATGTCTCGTCGCAGCTCCTTGAGCCGGCGATTAAGCCTTAAGACCTTGTCTTATTAGGCAGCGAGAGCGTAGTTAGATTCGCCAATTATTGTTTCGGTCATTTTGTAAAGGAGTGACCAATCCCTGCATGCTTACATACCCACTCATCATGCCGTCAATACCAATGTCGGCCCCTAACTACTTGCCTTTGCAAAGGTACAAAAAAAACATGGCTTCTGTCACTTTATTTTGTATCACAAATTGAAAAAAATGTTTTTTTTACATCTTCGCAAATTCATTTTACGTATGCTTAAATAAAATGTTCATCCAATATCTCCAATAAATTTCTATTGTATGCGAAATGTTCTTATCATTACTTTATTGGTTTTTTCTAGGAGTTTCTTGCAATTGACGCCTCAGGTTTCAGCTCAAACAACAACTCCTTTCGACTTTATTTTACCTTTGACTGAAAACGTTTCATCCGATAGTCTCGCCCGAACGATTCTCGATTTGCAAGGTTTTGTAAGTCGTTTTTCCATTAATGAGAATCGTATAGAAATTGCTCAATATTTAAAAAATCGCTTGGAACGGTACGGTTGTGAAGTTTATCTTGATACTTTCGTAATGATATCGCCTTACGATGGACGCTCATTATTGCAATATAATGTTATTGGTAAAATTCCCGGCGATTCGCTTTCCGATGCGGTTTTAATGGGGGCGCATTACGATGCATGTTGCCGTGCCGACTCATCGCCGGGAGCTGACGATAATGCTTCAGGTGTAGCTGTTGTGGTTGAGGCCGCGCGAATATTTGCTTCACAGAATTATGAACCAAGAAAAACAGTTTATTTCTGTGCATGGGCTGCCGAAGAGCAGGGTTTACTTGGGAGTCGCGATTTTGCAAATAAACTAAAATTTACCAATCAAAAACTGGCACTTGCTATAAACCTCGATATGGTTGCCAATAGTCCTGACTCTCTACTAAAAGTAACGTTTGAATCGTCGCCTTCGGTAACCGTTCTTGCCAAATATCTTTCATAGCTTAACGGAGCTCTTTCCGTTGAGGAGGGACCGGCAACCAGTAATTCCGACCATGCTTCATTTCGAGGGGCAGGTTTTCCAATTGTTTACTACCATGAATATAGTTTCAGTTCCTATTATCACACAGCAAAAGATCAATTTGTTAACCTGAATATGTTTTATTGTAAGCGAATTGCACAGGCAGCAATTTCTACACTTATTGGTTTTTCGGCTCTCCCAACAACACCAACTTTTATTTATGCAGGCAACAGTGGTACTGGAAATGGTGTGTCTCTTGCATGGAACCGGATTCCCAACATTAATCGTTTTCGCGTCGAATTAATAGGCAATAACGCAGCTCTCCTCAATACTTTGATCGAAAATCAATATTCATTTGTTACTGAGGGGCTCTCTGTGGGTTCAATTACTGCAAATCTTTATTCTGTAGATCCTAATGGAATTGAAAGCATACCGGTATCCAGAAATATAATTCTAAGTAACCGTCCCGATGCCATCCTTAATTTTGTAGCCACATCCGATGCTTCAAAAATTTCACTCACTTGGGAACAACCTTCAGAGTTGGATTTGCAAAACATATTGATTTTACAACGACCCTATTTTTCTACTATTCCATTCGATACTATAGCCAGGATTGCCCCCACTGTGAATTCATTTGAGATTTATCCGGAAAACTCTGAGCCGTTAGCCTTTAAAATAATTTCTGTCGATTCTGCCGGCAACTATGGTTACAGTTCTCCTATAAGGGCAACAGCATTAGCGCATTACAATCGGGGGCTTTTGGTAGTGCTTGATGCAACTTCCAACCCGTATGGATTATCGGCCGATACAATTCGAGGTTTCTTTTCCGCCTTAAATGAGGTTATTCCTACCACAATTCTTTCTGCATCTACAGACATGCCCGATATTTATAATGCTTATAGAATGGTACTTTGGCATAGCACGGTGGCTGGTCTTTCTCAAAAATTAGCATCACAAGTTTCCGGTCTGGGACGTTTTATGAATGGAGGTGGTGCGTTGGTTGTTTCAACCGATTACCCTCAAAAGTTATTAAACTCCGCCAACAATTCCTCCCAGACGTTTTATCCCATCGATCCCGTAAGTGGATTCCTTCAAATTCAACAAACGAATTATATTTCCGGAAGCTTGATGCAAAGTGCAATCGGACAACATGGATTTCCAACTATTCGGGTCGATTCCACCAAGGTAACATCAAACAATGGACAATTGAATAACTTTTGCGAGTTGAAACCTTCTGCACCATTAACTTCCATCTACTCTGCTTTTACTAATGGTTCAGGCAATGCCATGAACGGAAAATCTGTGGGATATTTCTCGCAAGATAACCCTGCTTTGATGGTTTTGGCATTTCCGTTAGCCTTTATGGTTTATGAAGATGTAAAACAACTGATTTCCCATTTGATTAATAATGTTTATCAAGGGATTGAAGAGGTGGATTTCAACGACTTTTGCTCAGCTGAATTATTTCCAAACCCTGTATCGGAATATCTTACTGTTCGTTTTATCTCCAAGGAGTCAATAAGTAAGGTGAAAATATTCTCTGTCATGGGAGAACTCAAGGGTGAATATAGTTTTCGAACGCCATCGCCATGGGAAATGTATCAATTTAGCATACAGGTCAACGATTTGCCGGAGGGAATTTATGTTCTGCTATTAGAAAACAAGGCTTATCTTTTTGTGCGACGCAATGATTAACCGTGAATCAATCCAAAATTATTTAGCGATCAGTATTGATTACAAAACGCTAGATTTTCAAACCATGAAAAGGCGGGGAGCTGTGGGTTTATCGTTAGTCAATGTCGGTTTCTTGATTTTTGTGTGCGTATTCGGCTTTTCGTAAACGATCCATAATAGCCGTTCCAACTCCGGTTTCCGGAACAGCTTCAACAGCAATCGACATAATTTCGGGATCGCCTTCGAAACAGTGCATAGCTTCAAACATGCCGGCTGCAAATTCCTTTAAATCATTGTTTTGGGTAAGGCGTATCACTTTTTTAAATGCAGAGTCGAATTGTCCACTAAATGAAATGAGCCCGGATGCCGAGGCGTCGATTGAATGAAGAGTTTCGGCAGTAATAATCAGGGTGGTCTTGGTGGGGCTGTAGTGCGATTTAAGCATCCCGGGAGCAGCAGTGATTCTTTCCACCGATGTGCTGTCAAACGGAATAAATTGCTCGATATCCTCCTTTAAAATGATACCTTTACGGAGAATTTGAAATCCCTTTTCAGTAAGCTTAACGATAGTGGACTCAATACCAACAGAAGTCCTTCCGCCGTCTAGTATGTAATCGACGTTAGGCAGTTGGTTGCGAACGTGCTGAGCTGTTGTAGGACTTATGCGTCCGAATTTGTTAGCACTGGGTGCAGCAATCGGGCATCCCGAT
>DAOTAV010000209.1:0-4317 GCA_035382785.1 Salinivirgaceae bacterium
TTAGCGTTTCGATTAAGCGTTTCATCGATTAAATTTTTACAGCTGTTCCTGACAATGATTCAATGGCTTCTTTTGCCGTTTTTGAAAAAGCATGTGCTTTCACCTCGAGTTTTCGGGTTAGCTTACCGTTACCGAGAATCTTAATCAAATCGTTTTTTGAAGCTAATCCGTTATCGATCAGAACATCAACGTCGATTAGATTAATGTTGTGTTGCTCGGCCACTCGCTGAAGAACATCAAGGTTGATGGCTTTATATTCTTTACGGTTTCGGTTGTTGAACCCGTATTTGGGAAGTCTTCTTTGTAAAGGCATCTGACCTCCTTCAAATCCGATCTTTTTGGAGTAGCCTGCTCTAGATTTAGCTCCGTTTAGACCTCTTGTGGAATGTCCGCCGTGTCCTGAACCTTCTCCTCTTCCAATACGTTTTCTTTTTTTAACCGATCCTTGTGCTGGTTTTAGACTACTTAGATCCATAATTTTACTCGTTAGTTTCAGAGATAATTACTAAATGTTTTACTTTTTCAACCATTCCGCGGATCTGAGGGGTTGCCTCATGGATTACCGTCTGGTTCATTTTACGTAGCCCAAGCGCTTTTAAAGTGTCTTTTTGTTTTCTGGGTTGATCTATGCTGCTACGCACTTGTTTGATGACTAGTTTTCCCATACGAAATTTGTTTAACCGTTAAAAACCTTGTCAAGTTCAATTCCTCTCTCTGCAGCTACTGCATAGGCATCGCGTAATTGCATCAGTGCATCCATTGTGGCTTTTACCACGTTATGTGGGTTGCTCGATCCTTGCGATTTTGCAAGCACATCATGAACTCCGACGCTTTCTAGAACAGCACGCATAGCTCCCCCGGCTTTTACTCCAGTACCAGGAGATGCAGGTTTGATAAGCACTTTTGCAGCACCAAACTTACCATTGGCTTCATGAGGTATGGTTTTGTTGATGATGGGAACCTTAATCAGATTCTTCTTAGCATCCTCAATGGCTTTTGAGATTGCTGCGGTTACTTCACCGGCTTTCCCCAGTCCATGACCAACGATTCCGTTTTCGTTTCCAACAACAACAATGGCCGAGAAACTGAAGGCTCGCCCTCCTTTTGTTACTTTGGTTACTCGATTGATGGCTACCAGCCTCTCCTTTAATTCAAGGTCGCTTGTTTTTATTCTTCTTATTCCTGACATAATTCTTAGAATTTTAATCCTCCTTCACGAGCTCCATCAGCTAATGCTTTTACTCTCCCGTGATACAGATATCCGTTACGATCAAATCTTACCTGTGTAATACCTTTTTCCAGGGCTCTTTTTGCAATAAGTTTGCCAACCATTTGGGCAACCTCGCTTTTTTTCAAGCCTTCGGCGTTTTCAGCAACCTCTTTGCATAGCGATGAAGCAGCGACAAGGGTTGTTCCGTTAATATCATCGATAAGTTGAACACTAATGTTGCGGTTGCTTCTGAATACATTCATCCGTGGAGTCTCAGGAGTTCCTGAAACTTTTTTCCGGATTCGATATTTAATCCGCTGTCTGCGTTCTAATTTGCTTAATGGCATATTTTGTCCTCCTTAACTGTTACTTACCTTTACCTGCTGATTTTCCGGCTTTACGTCTTACGACTTCATTTTCGTAACGAACACCTTTTCCTTTGTATGGCTCAGGCTTACGTAATGAGCGTATCTTTGCAGCTACTTGTCCCAATAGTTGTTTATCAATGGATGATAGTTTTACTTTGGGGGCGCTTTTCTTTTCTGAAATGGTTTCTACAGAAATTTCTTTGGGTAATTCAATAAAAATATTATGCGAATATCCCAATCCCAATTCCAATAGCTGACCTTTGGCATCTGCCTTGTAACCAACACCAATAAGTTCTAAAGTGGTTTGGTATCCTTGTGATACGCCAATTATCATGTTATTGATCAAAGCGCGATATAGTCCGTGCAACTCTCTGTGTCGCTTATTGTCGGTTGGCCGACTTACAATCACTTTATTATCCTCAACGGTTACTTTAATATCGGGATTAACACTTTGCTGCAATTGTCCTTTAGGACCTTTTACTACAACATTATTCCCTTTATCAATGGTTACTGTAACTCCGGAGGGGATATTTATCGGTAATTTACCTATCCGTGACATTGTTCAAACGTTTTTAATAGATGTAACAAATTACTTCACCGCCAATATTTAACCGACGGGCTTCTTTATCTGTCATTACGCCTTGTGAAGTTGATACAATGGCTATTCCGAGCCCATTTAAAACTCGTGGAAGTGTATCTGCACCGGCGTATTTGCGCAATCCAGGCTTACTTACCCTTTGGATTCCTTTAATCACAGGTTGTTTTGTATGCGGATTGTATTTTAAGGCAATTTTTATTGTCCGATGAACAGGATCTGTATCTTCGAATTTGTAATTCAAAATATAGCCTTGTTCATAAAGGATCTTGGTTATTGCCTTTTTCATATTGGATGATGGCACTTCCAATACTTTATGTTTTGCCATTGAGGCATTCCGTATTCTTGTTAGAAAATCGCCAATTACGTCCATGGTTTTCTTAATTTAATTGTTACCAACTTGCTTTTTTTACTCCGGGAATTAATCCTTGATTCGCCATTTCACGGAAGCAAATACGGCTAATTCCAAACTGACGCATATATCCTCTGGGACGTCCGGTTAACTGGCAGCGGTTGTGTAGCCTTATCGGTGATGAATTTTTAGGTAATTTTTGCAAGCCTATATAATCACCGGCTGCTTTGAGTTCTTCACGCTTCTTCGCATATTTTTCAATAAGCTTCGCACGTTTTCTTTCGCGAGCTTTCATCGATTCTTTTGCCATAGTTTAACTCTTTTTCTCGTTTTTAAATGGAATCCCAAAAGCCTTTAACAGCGCATATGCTTCTTCATCGGTATTCGCGGTGGTTACGAAGGTGATATCCATTCCCAAAATTTGATTGATCTTGTCAAGATCGATTTCAGGGAAGATGATGTGTTCGCTAATTCCTAGCGTGTAATTTCCTCGTCCGTCGAGTTTACCGCTTACACCTTGGAAGTCACGAATTCGGGGAAGAGCTACGTTGATCAAACGCTCTAGAAATTCATACATTCTTTCTTTACGTAGGGTTACCTTTGCACCTATGGGCATTTTTCTACGCAACTTGAAGTTTGATATGTCTTTCTTTGATAGAGTTGGAACGGCTTTTTGACCTGCTATTGCAGTTAATTCATTTAAAGCGCTGTCAATCAATTTGCGATCAGAGGTTGCTTTTCCTAACCCTTGATTCAAGACGATTTTCTCCAAACGAGGTACCTGCATAACGGATTTATATTTAAATTCTGCTTGAAGGGCAGGTACTATTTCCTCGTTATATTTCTTCTTTAATGTTGGAACGTAAGTCATTACTTAATCTCCTCTCCCGATTTTTTATAATATCTCACCAATTTACCTTCCTCATTTCTTCTACGGCCAACGCGTGAAGGTTTGCCGGTTTTCGGATCTAAGGGCAGTAAGTTTGAAATGTGGATCGATCCTTCTTTTTTTACAATTCCTCCATTGGGGTTTTGAGCATTGGGCTTGGTGTGTTTCGAAATCAGGTTAACTCCTTCAACGAAAGCTCTTTGTTTTTGGGTGTCAATCTCAAGCACACGACCTTTTTGCCCCTTGGAGTTGCCGGCAATTACTACTACTAAATCGCCCTTTTTGATATGAAATTTTTTCTGCATTTTAATCGATTTTGCTTTTACAACACTTCTGGTGCCAAAGATACAATTTTCATATATTTATCACGTAACTCACGTGCGACAGGGCCAAAAATACGAGTTCCTTTCAATTCACCGGCGTTAGTAAGAAGAACACAGGCATTATCATCGAACCGAATGTATGAACCGTCGGCTCGGCGAATTTCCTTCTTTGTTCTAACAACTACCGCCTTTGATACGGTCCCTTTTTTGACATCGCCCGAGGGGAGTGCGCTTTTCACGGTGACAACGATAATATCACCGACTGTTGCATATCGTTTTTTAGAGCCTCCTAAGATGTTAATACACAGCACTTCTTTGGCTCCGCTGTTATCTGCTACATTTAAACGACTTTCCTGCTGAATCATATTTTTCGCTTTTATCTGGCCCCTGTTTGCTATTTGCGTACAGGTAATTTTATAAATAATTTTCTATGCTTACTGATAACCCGGTTATCTATAAGTTTTTACTTCGCTTTTTCTACAATTTCTACCAGTCTCCAACGCTTTGTTTTGCTCAATGGCCTGGTTTCCATGATACGTGCGATATCACCCGGAGTACATTCCTCCTTTTCATCATGTGC
>DAOTAV010000210.1:0-4296 GCA_035382785.1 Salinivirgaceae bacterium
TAAAAAAACAAAATTATAGTATAGCCCACTTTGAAGGCCCGGATCCAAGAGGAATCGAAGTCGCATTTTTATATAGCCCCCGTTTTAAATTATTTCAGCAACAGGCAATAAAAGTTTTTACCGATTCAACTCAACGATATCGTTCACGCGACATTCTTTACGTCAAAGGATTATTGCAAACCGACACGTTATACTTTTTCATAAACCATTGGAAAAGCAGAAGAGGCGGAGAGGAAGCCACTGAGAAAAATCGGCTTGCAGCAGCCATTAAACTCCGTTCCGTAACCGATTCTATTCTGAATTATAACCAACAAGCTAAAATCATTATAATGGGCGATTTTAACGATACACCTGCCGATTCATCCCTGAACTTCATTTTGGGAGCAGGAAAACCCGGGGAACAAACCAAATTAGTTAACATCACCTATCCATTACACGATGGAGGCCTAGGCTCGCATTATTTCAGAAACGAATACTCAATGATCGATAACTTTGTAATCTCAAATCCATTGTTGATATCAAAGCGAGGAATTTATACTGATGGTAAGGCAAACATTTTTTCTCCGGAGTGGATTAGTTACAAAACTAAATCAGGACATTGGGCTCCATCCCGCACCTATAGCGGTGAAAAATATTACGGAGGTTTTAGCGATCACTACCCCATCTACTTTTATTTGTATCGAAAATAATTTGAAGCATCTTCCATTATCATTAAAACCAACGGTCAAAAAAAAATTTTTAATAGGTAAAGGTTCGTGAACATTTTTATGTGATTTGCAGTTGTTTAGAAGGAATGATGTTCTATTGAATGCGAAACTCGAATAATTGTAAAAATGAGATTTAAGGTAGTTTCGGAATTTCAGCCTTCAGGTGATCAGCCCGAAGCAATACAAAAACTGGCTGAAAACATCATTGCAGGAGAAAAATTCCAGACGCTCTTGGGTGTAACCGGATCGGGAAAAACTTTCACCGCGGCAAAGGTTATTGAACAAGTACAACTTCCCACGTTGGTTTTAAGTCATAATAAAACTTTGGCAGCTCAACTTTACAGCGAGTTTAAAGGTTTTTTTCCCGATAATCTTGTAGAATATTTTGTTTCATATTACGATTATTACCAACCCGAGGCCTATCTACCGGTTACCGATACTTATATTGAGAAAGATCTTAGTATAAACGATGAAATTGAAAAACTTCGTTTAAAAGCAACTTCAGCATTGCTCAGCGGACGACGCGATGTTATTGTGGTAAGTTCAGTATCATGCCTTTATGGAATCGGGAACCCTGACGATTTTTTCCAAAATGCCATAACCATCAGAACCGGTCAACATATTGCAAGAAACCAGTTTTTGCGCAAGTTGGTAGAATCATTATACAGCCGCGATGAGGTTGAGTTTACCCGTGGTAAATTTAGGGTCCTTGGCGATACTGTTGAAGTATGGATTGCCTATGCCGAATTTGCCGTTCGAATTGTATTTTGGGGCGACGAAATTGAAGAAATTATACTTTTCGATCCAACAAACAACGTAACTTTTGATCGTCGGGATGAAATAACCATTTTCCCGGCAACAATATTTGTAACAACCAAAGATCGCCTGGCTAAAGCAATAAAAATGATTGAGGATGATTTATTGCAGCAAGTCAAATATTTTGAAAGCATCGGTAAGAAATTAGAAGCTAAAAGGCTTTTTGAACGAGTTTCTTACGATTTGGAAATGATTCGCGAGCTTGGCTATTGTAGTGGCATTGAAAACTATTCGCGTTATTTTGATGGAAGAGCTCCCGGATCAAGACCCTTCTGTCTTCTTGATTATTTCCCACGTCCATTTCTAACCGTTATAGACGAATCGCATGTTACTGTGCCCCAAATACGAGCCATGCATGGTGGAGATTACAGCCGAAAAAAAACATTGGTAGAATATGGATTTCGTTTGCCTGCGGCAATTGACAACCGCCCATTAAAATTCGAAGAGTTTGAATCGTTGGTAGATCAGGTTGTTTTTATAAGCGCAACACCTGCCGATTATGAGATTCAAAAGTGCAATGGAAAGGTGGTTGAGCAAGTTGTTCGCCCCACCGGTTTGCTCGACCCATTGATCGAAGTGCGACCTTCGCTTAATCAGGTTGACGATTTGTTAACCGAAATACAACATTGTGTTCAACGAAACGAACGTGTGCTAGTTACTACATTGACCAAACGCATGGCGGAAGAGTTGCAAAAATATCTTGAAAAGATCGGTATTCGGTCGAGTTATATTCATTCTGATGTTGATACTCTCGACAGAGTTGAAATCCTTATGGCGTTGCGTGAAGGAAAAATCGATGTCTTGGTGGGCGTAAATCTTTTGCGCGAAGGTCTCGATTTGCCCGAAGTTAGCCTTGTGGCTATTATCGATGCCGATAAAGAAGGATTTTTGCGATCGGAGCGTTCTCTCACACAAACTGCCGGTCGTGCTGCACGAAATCTCAATGGAAAGGTTATTATGTATGCCGATAAAATCACGGATTCAATGCAGGCAACCATTGATGAAACCAATCGACGACGAGCAAAGCAAATCGAGTACAATCTTCGAAATAACATAACTCCGAGACAAATCATTAAGAAACAGCCCGACGAATTGTCTGAAATTCTCCCTGCAGGGAAAAGCAAAAAATATAAATCTGAAATATCCTCCCCATTATCTGCTGCTGAGGAAATTTATCGCTACATGTCGAAAAAGGATTTGGAGGATTTGCATCGAATTGCAAAGGAAAACATGGAGAAGGCTGCTCAAGAACTCGATTTTTTGAACGCAGCACGTTTTCGTGACGAAATGCTGGGATTGGAGAAACTTTTACAATCAAAAAAGTGAAACGTTTGTCGAATTATTATAATCGTAGCAAAAATGTTCAACGGAAAAAATATTACAGTAGTCTTACCTGCCTATAACGCAGCAAAAACTCTTGAGAAAACATTTTCGGAAATTCCGTTCGAAATAGTCGATCATATTATCCTTGTTGATGATTGCAGTGGCGATAATACTGTAGAGATAGCACAATGTTTAGGAATAAAACACATCATTTCACACGATAAAAACCGTGGTTATGGTGCAAATCAAAAAACTTGCTATCAAAAAGCGTTAACGCTCAATACCGATATTATTGTTATGCTGCATCCCGATTATCAATACACGCCAATGTTAATAACTCCTATGGTTTCACTGATTGCTTCCGGACTTTATCCGGTTGTTTTTGGATCACGAATTTTGGGTGGAGGAGCATTAAAGGGGGGAATGCCAATCTATAAATACGTTGCAAATCGTATTTTGACTTTTTTCCAAAATCTTTTGATGAATCAGAAATTATCGGAATATCACACCGGCTATCGGGCGTTTTCTGTAAAAGCCTTACAATCTATTGATTTTATGAAACTTTCAGACGATTTTGTTTTCGACAATCAAATAATTGCGCAATTATTTAATGCCGGTTTTGAAATTGCAGAAATCACTTGCCCCACAAAGTATTTTGAAGAAGCTTCATCCATAAACTTTGTCCGTAGTATCAAATATGGTATGGGTGTAATGAGTGTCTCATTCCGATATTGGTTACATCGGAGAAAAATTGTCAAATGTTCTTATTTACAGTGATTTATGTTTTGATCTTTCGGCGAGAAGACAAAGCTTAAATAAAACACGTGCCCCAACATTAGTATCCCAATCGTTCAATGGGCCAGGAGCAACCTCACAAAGATCAAATCCAATCAACCTTTTCCCTTTTTGCAGTGTGCGATATAAAAGAAACATTGCTTGGTCGAAGGAAAGACCTCCGGGAACTGGTGTCCCTGTATTAGGGCAGAATTCGGGCGAAAGACCATCAATATCAAATGAAATATAAACGTTTTCGGGCAGGGAATCCACAATTTCGTCGCAAATATGATCCCATGATTCACCGCAAAAAAGTCTCCGTTTTAGATCGTAATCGCTGAACATGGTAATCTTTTGGCATTGTTGGGCATATTCGATTTCTTTGGGGCTCACATCTCTGATCGCTACCTGAGTGATGGATGATATGCTTTGCAATTGCACAACGTTGTACATTATTGATGCATGAGAAAATAGAAAACCTTCATAGGTTTTTCTAAGGTCGGCATGAGCGTCAATATGTAAAATCCCAAAAGAAGGGTAAAATCGTTCAAGCGCCTTTATCAATCCATAGGGAGAACTATGGTCTCCTCCAACAATTCCAACAGTTTGATTTTTAATGAGATAAGGAATTACAGTAGATTCGATTAGTTGGTTTAAATCGTTTGATCTTTGGTTG
>DAOTAV010000211.1:0-4289 GCA_035382785.1 Salinivirgaceae bacterium
TAATTCGAAATTGCAATCAAGATTCTCAGCGTCTTCATTTGATATGTGGAGTAGGTTGGAGATTTCTGTGGGGTTTTCAAAAACTTTTTTAGGGTTGAAAATTATTTTTTCCCCTGGTGTTTTTCCCAAAAAGAGGTCTTTGTGGTTTTTGATTTGCTCAAGGCTTACATAAGCGTCGTCAACCGAAACGCCTTCTTCAATGATTTGGTTTTCGCTGTCGAGCTGTTTTATTTTCCCGACCACCATTTCATTTTCTTCGGTTTTTTCAACATCGGAAAAGCTTCCAAATCTTCGGGAGTAATTCTCAACCTCTTTATCAATGAGCTCCTGAGTGATATTAATTTTTTGGTAGGTGATTTTATCTTTTTTCGAAAGATTTACTTCAAATTCGGGTTTAAGTCCGAGATCAAAAACAACTTGAACTGAATTTTTAGTGTCGATAACGTCAATAGTCTCTGATTTATCTTGATTCAAAAGGGGTTCGCCTAAAATTGATGTAGAGTTTTCTTTCAAATAGTTTGATAGATTTTCCCAAAGCAATTCATTGACAGCACGGTATTTGGTTTCTTTTCCGAATAATCTCTGAATGTGTGACATAGGCACCATTCCTTTACGGAATCCGGGTATTTGAGCTTCTTTCCGTAGTTCTTTTAGTTTTTTTTCAATTGCAGGATTGTAGTCTTCGGCCACTAACTCAATAGATAACTCTGCGTTGAGATTGTCAATTTTGTTTACGTTGATTTTCATAGGGTATCGGTAATTTTACTGTCTGATGATTAAACCGTTTTTGTATTGGCAAAAATCGTACTAAAGTTTAGAAATTTGAAAAAACCGCCCCACCGAAATCGGTTGGCGGTTTTTATTTTTGTGCGGATGAAGGGACTCGAACCCCCACGCCCGAAGGCACTAGATCCTAAGTCTAGCGCGGCTACCAATTACGCCACATCCGCAAAGGCGCTGCAAAGATACAAAATTATTTTATTCTACAACCCTATTGAGTATTTTTATACAGGAAATATTAACATGGGTGTATCTGACTGTGCTAACATTTGCCTGGTTAGCGATGGATTGAATAGTCGTACCCAAAAACTTCGTTTACGCATGGTCAGGGCAAATAAGTCGATATTCTCTTCCACAAGAGCTCGTCTAAATGTTTGAAAGGCGTCTTTTGAATGAAGGATTTCGAAGGTTATTTCTGTATTTTTAATGGTTTTATGGATGTAGCTTTGTAATTCCTTCATTTTGGCTTTTACGATTGCATCTTCAGGATTTTCGCTGGCATAAATGCATCGAACCTTAATTTTAAATCCACGTAACAAGGAAAATAGTTTTCTCAGGGCGAAGGCATCTTTCCCGTCGAGATGAAGTGCATAAAGTATATTGTTTACATTGGACGGTTCACTTAAGCTTACATTTTCGGGGAGAACAAGCAACGGAATTTTGGTTTCTTCAGCAACCTGAGCAGCCACATCGCCTACCAGTTCAACGCTTTCAAAACCGGAACTTCGTGTCCCCATGATGATTAAGGTAGGTTTGTATCTGCGAGCTACATCAACAATTCCGAAAGCTGCAAAACCTTCCCTTAATGAATATCCGATTCTTGCATTTTCGAGTTTCTGTTCTTTCATGAAGTTTTTTAATTCTTCGTACATCTGAAGCAGTTGTTTTTTGGCTTCGTGTTGAACAACTTGATTGTTGTAGTCGAAGTCAATTTGAATGCTTCCTACGTCGCTGAAAGGAATCATGTCGATGGTTGGAGAATGAAAAACATGCAGGATCTTAACTTCTGAACTAAATCGGTGGGCAAGTTTTAAAGCAAATTTAGCTGCATTGATGCTTCCCGTTGTGAAATCAACCGGGACTAGAATTTTTGCAGGGGCAGCTTCGGTTTTTCCCAAAGGCTGGCTGGTGGATAGTAAGCGAATGGCTTTTTCTACATCTTTTTCATGAATCATCACTTTTACTCCGTCAGACACATTCGGTTGCACCAGATTAACGTTTTGTAATATACATTCAATCCCCTTCGATTGAAGAAATCCTTGTAGAATTAAAGCACGGGCGTAGGTTTCTGTGGCTATGGTAATAAGGTTTCCTTTCATGGCATTCATTTTTTGTTTATACGGTTAACATTTATTGTTGGAGAAAAGTTGCATTTTTTTGTAAAAAATGTATATTTGGTAGAATTTCAGGGGGAATATTGAATTATGTGCCCTTCCAAAACATCCCATAAGGTAAGTAGCATAGCGATTTTGCTCGGCTTGCTGTTGGGGATTAATTTCAGAACAGCCCTTTCTCAGAATCTAGAAGAGGAAGTGCGTTCTGCTATGATACTGAATTTCATTAAGCACACTCAATTCCCGAATCAAAATCGGATCAAAGTTTATAGAATAGCCTTTTTGGATGATAATATCGAATTATTTAACCAACTCAAAATATTATCTGAAACGGCTACCATTAACGGAATCCCGTTTGAAGTTTTGTTGTCTTCTCCAAGCCTAGGAAGTGTTGATGTTGATGTGATTTATGTCGGGTCATCTTTTCGAAAAAACATTCCGGAGGTTTATCAAAAAATTAAGTCATCTCCTGTTTTGTTAATTACCGATGATGCTCCGAACTTGCTTTTCACCATGATTAACTTGCGGTTTGATGTTTCGGGAAAGAAGTTGATTTTTGACATCAATCCACATAATTTTGACGAAGCCAACTTATCTTATTCTCCCGAACTTATCCGATACGGTGGCAGTATAATTGACTTGAAACAGAGCTACTATCAAACATATAAACAATTGCAGCAAGGTTCAGAGCTAATTTTGAAGTATCAGCACGAGTTGGATTCACTATCCCACGATCGTGATTCCTTCCTTAGAGAGATTAACAGAATTTCGGGAAACTTAGAAATATATCAAGTCAATGTAAATCGATCGAAATTGGCATTGGATAGTTTGCACCATTTAATTGGAGTGAAGGATCACCTTTCTGAATCGTTATCGGTGGAGATGGAAAAAACACAATCGATTAGTAATCGAATGAAATTGCAATTAGATCAACAAGTTACGAATATTCAGCAAAATGGGAAAAAGTTGAGTCTCTTAGATTCACAATTGAACTTAAGAAATAAAGAATTATTTGAAAAACATGCAGTTCTAGACAGCCTTTCTAAAGTCTTTTTACAGAAAGAAAATGAAATTAAAAGTATGGGCAATGTTATCGAAAAGCAGCGACGTATGATTCGTTGGGTGGCTGTGTTAGCTTCGCTGATGGTGGTTGCCTTAATTTGGGGAGGAGTTGCCTTTCTGCAACGGAAAAATCTGAGCCTGAAATTGGAAGGTCTGGTAAACATTCGTACCCAAGAGCTTGAGCGTACGACACTCTTTTTTCGAAACCTATTTGAAAAATCTCCCGTAGCAACCTATCAACTTGATTTAACATTAATTTACGATGAACTGAGGCAGCAGTGGGAGCAGTTTGGAAAAATTGAAGTTTCATCGGATGTTATTTCTCAGATGGTGGTTTTAGATGTTAATCAATCAACACTGGATCTTTTTGGTTTTGAGAGCAAATCAGATTTTATTACCAATTTCCCTCAAACATTTTCGCATCTTTCATTCGAAAGTGTTCAACAATCTTTTGTGGCATTATTGAGTAACCAAACGGAAATATCGTTGAGAGCTATCAGGAGAAAAAAAAATGGTGAGTTAATAACCGTGATTGTGAAATTGTTGGTAATTACCTCTACCGAAGATTCCAAAAAGATCGTTTTGGTAACAATTCAAGATATTACTGAGTTAACAAAGTATCAAAAACATTTGGAGGAATTAATCCAGGAACGAGCAGAAGAAATCATTGCTTTAAATAAAAATTTGATAGCAACCAATGAAAAACTTCGAAATCAAAAAAAAGAGCTGGAACAAGTTTTAGAAAAACTACAAGTAACACAGAATCAATTGATTCAACAAGAGAAGATGGCGTCGCTTGGGATGCTTTCGGCTGGGATTGCCCATGAAATCAATAACCCAATAAATTTTATCAGTGGAAGCTATCAGGCGTTGCAAATCCTCATTGAAGAATTGGAGCAACAGATCAATCAGTGCCTTAATCTATCTACCCAAGTGGAGAAAGACGATTCAGATTTATCGACCATTGATTTTAAATCCAATCTTCAAATAATTAAGGAGATGATTGGAAATATCGAGGCCGGAGTTGATCGTGTCACTAGTATAATCCGCAGTTTGTCGGCTTACTCTCATTCCGAGAACAATAAACTCGAGTTGATAGATGTTGAAAAATGC
>DAOTAV010000212.1:0-4280 GCA_035382785.1 Salinivirgaceae bacterium
TCTGCACTTAAACCACCACCTGCAAGTTCTGCATAAATGGTAGCACCACGTTTTTTAGCATGTTCATATTCTTCAAGGATGATACAACCTGCACCTTCTCCTAGAACAAATCCATCTCTGTCTTTGTCAAATGGTCTAGAAGCAGTTTTATAATCATCATTTCTTGTAGAAAGAGCCATCATAGAATTAAATCCTCCCATTCCAGATGCGGTAACAGCAGCTTCTGAACCTCCACATACTATTACGTCTGCTTTTCCTAATTGGAGAAGCATTTTTGCATCAATCAACGCGTTTGTAGAAGATGCACACGCAGAAACTGTAGTGTAATTAGGTCCATGAAAACCGTATTCCATAGAAACATGACCCGGAGTAATATCCGCAATCATTTTTGGAATGAAGAAAGGATTAAATCTAGGTATTCCTTCAGATTTTGCCCAGCCTAGAACTTCGGTTTCGAAAGTTTCTAAACCTCCAATTCCTGAGCCCCAGATTACACCCACTCTGTTTTTATCTACTTGATCTTCGATAATTCTAGAATGTGATACAGCTTCACGAGCTGCCACCACACCGAGTTGAGTGTTTCGGTCCATTTTTTTTGCTTCCTTTTTCTCAAAATGATCTAAAGGATTGAAGTTTTTAACCTCACAAGCAAATTTTGTTTTGAAGTTAGTAGAATCGAAGAGAGTGATAGGAGCAGCGCCACTTACACCTTTTACAAGGTTTTCCCAATACTCTTGAGCATTATTACCAATTGGTGTAATTGCACCAAATCCTGTTACTACAACTCTCTTCAATTCCATAGTTTTGTTAATTTTTGTAATAAAAATTATTGTTTGATAACTTCTTCGATATAAGCGATTGCGTGACCTACAGTAGTAATTTTTTCTGCTTGATCATCAGGAATCTGAATATTAAATTCTTTTTCGAATTCCATGATTAGCTCTACAGTATCTAAAGAATCTGCACCTAAATCATTAGTGAAGCTTGCTTCAGGAGTTACTTCTGTTTCTTCCACGTCTAGCTTATCAGCGATGATAGCTTTTACTCTTGATGCAATGTCTGACATACTCTTAGTTTTTAGTTAATAATCAATTTTACTTTTCACGACGCAAAGAAATAAATTTTATAAAAATTAAAAAAACTTTTAGTGGAAATTTCTGCTCATTATGTCTTCAAGATTTTTTTTCATTCAAGTAACAATCAGTGATTCAACTAAATATTGGTTTATGATAGATGTAACGATAAGAAGTTTTACAAAAAAAATTGCAAGAAAGAAAAAATGATATTATCTTTGCATCGCAAACAGTGCGGGGTAGAGCAGTTGGTAGCTCGTCGGGCTCATAACCCGGAGGCCGTAGGTTCGAGTCCTACCCCCGCTACCTAAGAGAAAGAGCTCTTCGTAACTAAAGGGCTCTTTTTTTTTAGATCGCTAAAAGTATTTTGACGGCAATTATTACTAAGACCATGGCCATTGGATAAATGGTGGCGTAGGCTACTGCTGCTGCGTTGTTGTTTGAAAATGATTCTGAAGCGGCCAATCCCGGGGTGCTTGTCATCCCGCCGGAGATGATTCCTAAAAGTTCAAAAAAGTTGGTCTTATATTTTATTCGTGCCAAGAGGAAAACGATAAACATTGGTGCCAAAGTAAGAAGTGCACCGGATAACAATAGCCCAAAGCCTTGATTGTTTAAAATCTCTATAAAACTTTCGCCGGCGTTTAATCCAATTGGCACTAGAAACAGTACTAGTCCCAATTGTCGTAGCAATTGGTTGGCCGGAGCGGAGAGTGTCCAAATCAACGGACCGGTTCGGCCTGTTTTTCCTAGAATCAGGCTTATTAGAAGGACACCACCGGCAAGTCCCAAACTAAAACTGTAGTTTCCGAAAGCAACAGATATTTTTCCAATTAAAGCACCTAGAATTATTCCAATGGCAATTGGCATGATATCAGTATCAGAGAGTTTTTGATCGTCGTTTCCGAAGAGACGGATTATATTTTTCATGTCGTCTTTTCGAGCGGCGACAATGAGTTTATCGCCGAGTTTTATTCGAAAGCTTGGATTGGGTGAGATATCTATTCCTGATCGTCTCACGCGCGTTACCGTGGCGTGCATATCGGTAAATAGCCGCAGTTCTCCCAAGGTTTTGTTGTGGACATGTTTGTTGGTTACCAATATGGGCTGAACATCGTATTCGGGGTTGAGGTCAATTTCCTGCTGGGTTTCAGGGCCGATCAGTTTTTCGATTTTCTTCAATGAATGTTCCGTTCCTACGGCTCGTATCACGTCGCCTGTTTGCAAAACGGATTCCGGGCATGCGATAAAGGCATTATCCTGGTGTTGAATTCGACTGATGACGGCTCCAGTAATGGATCGAACAGATAGTTCGCGAAGACTTTTTCCAACAATTCCGGGATTCTTCACGATGAAATGCCGGTGAAAAATTTCGGGATACTCTTCGTGTTGGATGTGTTTTAATTCTTCGTTTTCGCGGTTTAAATCGACTTTAAAAAGATAGGGCGACAGGCGGATGAAAAGAATTACTCCGATGACTCCAAGCGGATAGGCTATGGAGTATCCAATGGAAGCAAGCGGAGAATTGGTTTCGTTGATGGCAGTTGCTAATCCCGGAGTACTGGTCAAGGCACCGGTGAGCAGTCCAACCATAAGATTTTTGTCGTAAGAGAAAATTTTTATTAATACCCATGTTAGTACCGTTGTGGTTAGCACAATACAAAGGGCTAAAAGTGCATACAAGCGCCCATTATTTCTGAATGAATCGAAAAATCCGGGACCTGCTTGTATTCCAACTGTATAGATAAAGAATAACAGTCCGATATTTTGAATTATGGGGGGAAGTTTATAGCCGTAATATCCAAAAATCATAGCAACAAATAGCACGGCTGATATATCGAGCGAAAAATTAAATATCTGGATTTTTCCCAAAAGATACCCAAGGGCAATGATAGTGAATAATAAAAAGTAATCGTTCGATAAAAAATCCATACTTGAGTTAATCTTTGTTTAGAACCTGACGAACAATCTTGGCTATGTATTTTCCTAAAATATCAAATTCTAGATTTACCACGGTTCCGGGTTTGTAGGTGTGGAAAATGGTATGGTGATAAGTGTAAGGAATGATTGCCACTTGAAACGAATTGGGCCGGCTGTTCACAACAGTTAGACTGACCCCATCGACCGATATGGAACCTTTTTCGACGGTGATGTGATCGGGATTTATGGGTTTGTATTCAAAGGTGAAATACCAACTTCCGTTTGATTCTTCAATGGATTTACAAACGGCGGTTTGATCAACATGCCCTTGAACGATATGTCCGTCAAATCGTCCATTAGCACTCATAGAGCGTTCTAAATTTACTAACGAACCCACTGCGAGATTCCCAAGACTGCTTTTAATCAGGGTTTCTTTTACAGCAGTGACCGTATAGGTATCCGGTGTTTTTTTTACCACGGTGAGGCACACCCCATTGTGCGATAAACTCTGATCAACTTTTAATTCGTTTACGAAGGGGCAGGTTAGTGTAATATCAATATTGTCGAGATTTTTTTCGATTGCGACAACGCGCCCCATTGCTTCTACTATTCCTGAAAACATAGCATGTGATTTTTTTGCAAATGTAGAATTTTTTGTAAGGTTAGAGCATCTTTTTGCCAAATAAAGTTCCATTATAAAAAAATTCATAAATTCAACTTTTCTCCCCCAAAACAATACTTCGGTTAAGTGTTTGATTTTTAGTTTTTATGATAAGATACTAAAGATAATTTTCGAATTTCATTGTGGTGCAAAACCGTACTCTTGGGGTATGGCCAATGTTCTCGCTTAAAGTAAAGTGTGGGTCATTAGGCTGATATGTTTGAAAAGACTGTTTAATGTATAAAGAGGCAGGCTAAAACAAAAAAATAGAAAATGAAGGTTCTGATTTACAAAAAACAAGGCTATCACTAAGGATTGTTTTCATTGCGTAAGCATAACAGAGATTGGTTATGCTGTCGTAGTCTCCTTGATAGACAAGAATGGAAGTCTATAGTGAGGCAAAAACCGTAAAGAAAAAAGGTTGAAAAAATGATGGCTAAAGTTGAGTTACTTCAATTATTCTCAAATTCATTTCAGTTTGATGTGAATTAAATGCCTATGATAACTTCTTCCCTAACTTAAGCAAAATCAGCAATAAAAAAATAAAAATATTGGAGGGAAACAAGAGACGTTTGGTTGAGTTTAAATATTTTAACGGTATGAAAAACTACGATGCAGATGTTGCT
>DAOTAV010000213.1:0-4270 GCA_035382785.1 Salinivirgaceae bacterium
AAAAATTTTCGGGTTACATCACAACTGATTCTAAAAAACCTGTCTTTTAAAAGGGGACAGGGAAGTTCTTTTAATGCCGGATAGGTTTATTTTAGACTAACAAATAACTCCTTTCCGTTTTCTTCTTCTTCGAAGCATAATTTACCTTCTCTTGCCAGCCAACCTAAAGCGGCATACAAGTCTTTTTCTCTCAGTTTTGTTGCTTTTTTTAAATCTTTCACGTTTTGACGTCCGGCTATGTCAAGTTGAGTCCATACTTTTCCGGCATTCATTCCAATTATTTCTTCCATAATTTTAATCAATTATAAGTGCTATTTTTTTCGAATACTACGAATGCAAAGTTACATTTTAAATCTAAAAATAAAAATAATTTCTATTATTTGCTTGTTGCACATTTTGCTAAAAGCGAGTGGGGATATAAGGGCTCGTAAAAAATAGACATAACCGGTATTAAGAGGATTCATATGTACCACCCAAGAGGGATTAACAACGATAACACAGGCATGATTATTTCTCGTTGAGATCGAGTTGTTTCAACAAATTTGAAACCTGAGGTATCAATGCATGTTTGTCATCATTATAAATAACGAAATCCGCCATTTTTATTTTTTCTTCATCGGGGATTTGATTTTTCTCGCGTTCGTTTATTTTTTCTATCGTAACGTTGTCTCGTTGCGAAGCACGTGCGATTCTGAGTTCAAGCGGGGCAAAAACCGTAATGGTTTTATCGACATAGTGATGAAAATTTCCTTCGAAAAGTATGGCAGCCTCCAAGGCTACTATCGGATAGTTGCTTTTCGATACTACCCATGCGGTAAAGTCTTTTGCTACTTCGGGGTGGATGATTGAATTGGCCAAGGATAGTTTTTCGGGGTTATTAAAAATGAGTTGGGCAAACTTGTTTTTATCGAGTTTATCTCCCATGTAAATTTCTTTTCCAAAATGTTGGATGAGTTTTTCACGAATTGCCGGTGAAGAATCGTTTAATCTTTTAGCTTCTTTGTCGGCATTGTAAACCGGAATCCCATGAATTTTGAGCAATTCGCATACTACCGATTTACCACTGCCGATATTTCCTGTGACTCCGATTTTTATCATGATTGCAAGGTGTTATTCTTTTTTTTCGAAAAGAAATTCCACTATCGATGGAGATAAACGAGGATTCAGGATGGAGTCGGGGCTTTTTGTGAGTTTTACTTCAATTTTCCCTTCTTGATTAGATTTGAGCTCATTATAGTCAAGATTTATTTCAAAATCTTCAGGGGCAATTTTTTTGTATTCTTCTAATGTTACCGAAAAAATAACATTAACATGGGACGGGAAGAACTTGACGTCAAGATTTTTGGGCAAATTGGAGCAGGTAATAGGAATTTCGAAACTTTTCTCTGTATATTCCTTGATAAGGATTACAATATCGATTTCTTTAGGAACAAATTTAACACCTTCTACTTCTTTAATCTTTACTTTAAATTGTGAAGTAGCTTTTAGATTTTCGAAAACTGTATATTCGGTAACAGCCTTATTTAATTGTGCCAATTGTTTTTTTGAGGCATAGGCTATTACGGTTTCAGGAATAAAAGTGATACTGTCGATAACCAAGTTGCCACCGGCAGTGGTAATTTCTCCGTCGAAAACCACAGGTAATTTTTTGCTTTCGAGTTTTGATGCACCTAGTGAAATTATGGCCGGAGAATAACTCAATAGCTGCGTAGTAGGCGATAATTCATCACGAATGAGCTGAATAAGTTGATTGCCTTGGATGGCATCTACATTGTTTTCTTTAAATTCGCTTACATTGATTTCTAAGGAATCTTTTTTCGATAGGTCGTATTTGAAGATTTGGTAGCCATTGTCGGCAACCCTGATTTCGATATATGCCGGCAAAGGATTATCGAAAACAATGTCTTCAGGTATATGCGTGTATTTAAGAGGGATGCGATAACTACCCTCGACATGGCGCTGTGAAAAGAGCATCAGCCAAAAGATGAAGGAAAGCACCAAAAAAAACAAAAATGTGAACAAATTTTTCCACGGGAACGTAGAAAAAAATGTTCGCACTTTTTGTTTCCAATTATTGATGACTGTTTTAAAATCCATGTCGGTTTAGGAAAAAAACAATCAATTGGCATTCACATCCGAAGGGTTGGCATATACCGATCCTTTTTCAACTTTTATTTTAACACCATCGGCAACCTCGATCAAAAAATAAGTATCACCTACTTCTTTAATGCGTCCGTGAATCCCTCCAGCAGTAACCACTTTATCTCCCGGTTTTAACGCTTCGCGTGTTTTTTGGAGTTCCTTTTGTTTTTTTTGTTGCGGGCGAATCATGAAAAAATAAAAAACGGCGATGATGGCTATCATCATAATCAGGGTCATCCCCATCCCCCCTCCGCCGTTTGCAGCCTGAGCGGCTTGTAATAAACTATTCATACGAATAAAAATTTAATGGTTTATATTAATGTTTGAAAATCAGGTTGTCTTTTTTTATTTCATTTACTATAGCATCCAGAATCCCGTTTACAAAACTTCCACTTTTGGGCGTACTGTATGCTTTTGCAATCTCAATATATTCGTTTAGTGTTACTCGGGTTGGAATAGACTCAAATGAGAATATCTCGGCAACAGCTACTTGCATAATAATCATATCCATGAAAGCAATACGGTCCGGATCCCATTTGTCGATGTGTTTTTCGATTAAACTTCGATATTTCTTTTCGTTCAAGATGGTTTCGTCCAGCAATTTTAAGGCATATCGTTTGTCTTCCTCATCTTTAAACATGGGCAATAGGGGTTGGTCTGCTCCATTTTCTTCTGAAAATTGTTTAATGGTTTTTAAAACAAAGGTTTGTACAATTTCCACATCATCGTTCCAATAAATGCTTTCATCTTCCAGAATTTCATCTAATTCCTCATTGTTGTAAATGAATTGTTTGAACGTTTTCCGCCAAAAATCCCGGTCATCATCATACGTCGGATTTTCCAGCTCAGAATAGGTTTTATATGTTTCTGATTCTAATATATTGTCGAGCACGTTTTTAACAAAATTCTCATTTTCTTCCCACGACATTGGGCGGTTGTTAAGATAATGAATGAAATGATTGTTGGTTTTGAGCTGACGAATAAATTTATTATCAATCAGATGAGTATTTGGATGTAAATCTTCTTCCGATGGCAAAAATTTATTTTTTTTGGTTTCGATTCGGTTTTCATACATATCCGTAAGTTTTACCATTAACAAGAGCAGGTAATAATAAAGATCGTATGACTTCTGAAAACCAAACAAGAGCTCTTTTTCTGCATTTTTCAGATTGTTATTCGAATTCTGATACCAGGCATATACAATCTGCACTATTCGGATACGAATTAAATCTCGATTAATCATTGTTGAAATGAACTTTTACGTTGCAAAAATACGTATTTTTTTGGTATTCTAAAGAGAAAAGATGAAAGTAATCTGTATTATTTCATAAAGAAGCTCAAAAAATTACACAAAATATAATTTGCGGAATCGAAAGATAATCACTATCTTTGCGCCACTTTTTATACGATCCCGTGTGATGGGGAATAAAGAGGGAAAACAAACTTTATTTTGAGTAACACAAACATTAGAAATGAAAACATTTGATTTAAAAGGTGAAATCAGAGATGATTTTGGGAAAAAAGCTGCGCGGGCATATCGTCGCGAAGGTCTTATTCCATGTGTGGTTTACGGTGGGCACAATGAAGAGAATGTGAATTTTGTCGTAAAAAACAGTGATGTCCGCAATTTAATTTACACTTCCGAGATTTATTTAGTAAATCTCGATTTGGGAGAAAAGAAAATGCAGGCTATACTCAGAGAGATTCAATTTCATCCGGTGAAAGATAGCATCCTTCATATCGATTTTTTGCATGTATTTGAAAATGTTCCTGTAGAAATTGAGATTCCTATTCGTCTGGAGGGACTTGCAGAAGGTGTCAGAGCCGGAGGCAAGTTGTCACTCGATATGCGGAAGCTCAAAGTGAGAGCTCTACCCGGCAAATTACCGGAAGAACTGGTTGTTAATGTTGAGAATTTAGGTTTGGGTAAAAGTATACAGGTTAGCGAACTCGAATTTGAAGGCATAGAACTCCTGAATGCGAAAAATGCCGTGGTTTGTCGTGTGCAACTGACACGTGCAGCAAAAGCTGCGACCAAAGCCGAATAGGCCTTTTAAGGATGTAGTGCAATGAAATATTTGATAGTGGGATTAGGGAACATCGGTCCCGAATATGAAAACACCCGCCA
>DAOTAV010000214.1:0-4255 GCA_035382785.1 Salinivirgaceae bacterium
TTAAACGGTGATTTTTTGCCCGGTTTTTGGGGTCAGCATGCTCCGGCATATCCAGTTACTACCGATTAGTAGAAAGCTATCGGAACGCCCAAGACCGGGTTTGCCACCGTACTATATTGAATGTCGGGTACTTAGATTGTCTAACCCCTGAACAACTGAACCAAATTCGGAAATCTTGACCCAAAAGAAGAAAATTGTTGCAATCTACCTTTCGTAATACTACCAACTGGGCGGAAGACAGGAAGTCTTCAACCGGTTGTTGCCGAGATTATGCCCATTTCTGTTTATTGGTGAAAGAAAATTGCACTTAGGGTCTCTTGCAAGTGTTAAGAAGCTAAGCCACAAAAAACTAATGGAACACTCTTTCCGGACGCAATTTGAAATTTTTCAGTTGAACTAAACTTTTGATTTAGTGTGCTTAATGAAAGGTTCCATTACTCGGTTATAATAGCCATGCATGTAAGCGATGGCCATCCCATAGTTTGTAACTGGAATCCCGGCATTGATGTAAGGTTGAATTCGTGAGTGGAGTTGTTTTCGGGTTATCATACAGCCTCCACATTGCACAACTAAGGCATAATCGTTCATGGAGCGTTCAACAGGTGAAAGCCCTGCAATAATGTCAAATTGTAAATTCTTTCCGGTATATTTTCGCATCCAGTTAGGAATTTTGAATCGTCCTATATCCTCGCAATTAACGTGGTGAGAGCAGGATTCCAAAATCAAAATACGGTCGCCGTCTTTTAATTCATCGATATAGGGTGTACCATTGATAAAGGCTTCAAAATTACCTTTAAAACGTGCCATTACAATGCTGTAGCCTGTTAGTGGGATGTCTTCAGGCACTAATGTGTCGGCACGATAAAAAAGCTGTGAGTCTGTAATGGCTAGTTTGGGTTTAACACCCGTATTCTTAAGGAAAGTGTGAATTTGCTCCGGTTGAACTACAATAGACACAGCATAATTATCGAGCATATCCCGTAATACCTGAACCTGAGGAAGAATAAGTCTTCCCGCAGGAGCTTCGGAGTCAATTGGCATAATAAGCATAACAATATCATCTTTGCCTATTATATCGCCTAAAAGAGTGGGAGTGGAGTATGCCGTTTCCGGAATCGCTTTTTTTATAGCCTCAATAACGTTTGGGAGTTGCTCGGGAATTTTATTGCTAAAAAGCAAAACATCTTGATGTGTTGATTCCTTAATTTTGTTAAGCAAGGTTGGATCCGGTTTCGAAATATCGGTTTTAGTGTAAATCAGCAAAAAGGGGATATCGTTTTGCTTGAAGAGCGTAATAAGATTTTCTTCAGTAGCTCCGAACCTGTTTTCTGTGAAAAGAACAAGTGCTAAATCGATTTGTTGAATGACACGAAGAGATCGCTGAATTCTTTTCTCACCCAATTCTCCTTCATCGTCGATTCCTGCCGTATCAATTACAACTACCGGGGCAAAATCAAGGATTTCTACCGTACGTTTTACCGGGTCTGTAGTTGTTCCGGCAACTTCCGATACAATGGCTATATCTTGTCCGGTAATTGTATTTATGAACGATGATTTCCCTACGTTTCGTCTTCCAAAAATTCCTATTTGTGGTTTTAAATCTCGTGTGGAGATGTTTGCCATTTCAAGCTTTTTTGTAGGTTTTGCGATTTACGACAAAATATGCCATTGATCCGGATATCAACAATAGCAGCCCACCATTGATTGGTATAGGATCTCCTTCACCGCCACCTCCCGGGTCAAATGGATCTTTTGGGTTATCTTTATACCTTGGCTTATCTGTTTCCGAAAGGGTTTCGCGTGCAATTTTTTTTCTTTTACCAAAATCGCTTTGCCCCAATAGGTTCGTGGAGATAACGCTAAATATCATTAATAATATGAAGGCATAATTTTTCATTAAACTCTTGATTAACCTAAGGTATTAAAACTTTCTTTGTGATCAATCGTTTGGAATTCAGAATTGTTACAACAAACATACCACTTTTTTGATTCATATCAATGACTATTGTTTCATAAGCCCCAACAGTTCCATTTTCAATCATCCTTCCTGAAATGTCTGTCACGATAATGCTGTTATTAATGTTTTGATTATTAGTAACATAAATCTTGTTGTCTCGAACCAAAATAAAGGCATCGTTGTTTGTTAATGATTCGTTAATGTTTAGAGTGGTCGATTTTTGTTTTATTCTTAAGATATAATCTCCTGATTCAACTTCTGTATGTGAAAACAGAAGGTCTTCTTTCTTTGAAAATGGATTGTAGAGGGAATATGAGTAGTCGTTTTGAATATTCTCTTCGGTGATCGTTACCGCCTGTTTTGTTGTTCTGGAACCAATTGTTACCGGAATATCTATGGTTTCACCGGCGGCGAGTCTATTGAGTAATTTTTCATTGAGCGCTACAACTGCTAAGTTAGGATATGTCTCAGTGTTTGTTTTTGCGTAAATGTATGGTTTTTCTTGCATTTCTTCCGGGAATAATTTGATAGCACTGAATCGGCAATCGTATGTAATTTTTTCCGGGGCTTCAGGATGGAAGAATATAACCAGTTCATCCATATTTTTATCGTTGGTGGCATTGAATCGTATTAGTGGCCATTGGGGACTTGTTTGATTTTTGTAAAACGATTGGCTACTGTGCACTCGCACGTCGTTTGTCGTTGAGAGGGTTGTATTTTGTTGCGCTATAATGTAATACCCATTTCCTGCCGGGACAATACCATCAAACGACGCGGGACTTGCTACGTTTGTTTGGTAATTATAGGTGTAGTAGGTTTGCGACTGAGTGTGATAAACGTAGATGGTTGGGTCAATGTAGTTTCTTGTCCAACCATTCGGAGATTTCCAATCAATGGCGGAAGGATATGGATTTCCAATGATATTGAGTCCCGGATATGATCCGCTTCCACTGTTGGTTACGGCAATAGATTTGAGTCCGTTATTAAAATTCCCCGTAAAAACTGTGGTGTCGCGATTATATTGTTTAATAGAATATCCTCTCATAACTTGGAGAGAACTGGAGCTATTAAGTTGAGTCCACGATTGGGTAGTTTCATTCCATTGGTTTACATAATGTCCGGTGAATTGCTTGATATCGCTATTGTTGGTTGGTGTCGAGGCAAAATGCCAGTAGTTGTTACTTCCTGTGTGACGCACAAATTTTGAAGTTTGCCCCACGGAAACAGTTCCTGTACCTTCCACCAGTAACGAGCCTGAACCTGCTGATGTTCCTTGAATCACAAAATTTTCGACAACAGACAACGTAACTCCGTTTGAAACAGTAAGTTCGGCTTGTGGTGCTATCGTTATGTTTTTTACTGAAACGCTTGAATTGATGATAGGATAATTTTGACTTGATACAATAGGAATATGAACACTATGTTGATTCGTTGGAGCCATTGGAGGATTCCAGTTATTAGCGTTGCTCCAATCGGTTGATGTCTGACCGGTCCAAGTAAGGTTTGTGGATGTACTTACGCTATTAGGGTTGTTTGTGGCAGTTTGGAGATTGTATATTTCGTTCCCTGCAGTTCCATTGTAAGCGAATACTCTGAAATAGTAGGTGTTGTTGGCTTGTAAATTGGTAACTACAACACTATTGCCCGAACTGTTGTAAACAACTTGCTCTCCGGCATTATTCCATGAATCATCGGTAGTGTATGTGGTGTTATTACTGGGATTAGTGAAAGAATTCGTTGAATTCATAACTACAATTCGATAATCTCCATCACCTTTAGTCCATGAAACAGTAACTTGATTTGTAAAAAGGTTGGAGAATGAAATTTGATAATCTTGCGTTGATGGTGCAGAAATAGTTGTTAACGATGTTGGATTGTTTGTGGCTGATTGAGTATTGTATAAAGCTCTTCCTGATTCAGGATTGTTGAGTTCATACAGACGGAACCAATAGGTTTGATTTGAGGATAGACCACTTATAGTTGCTGAATTGCCATTTCCGTTATACACAACTTGTTCTCCGGCATTTTGCCATGTTGAGTTGGCTGTGGGATACGAGCCTAAGGTTGGGGCTGTAAAATTGTTGGTGGTATTCATTTTTAGAACTCGCCCATTTCCGTTACCGCTTGTCCAAGCAATGGTTGCCGTCCCTCCGGAAAAATCCTGTAAAACTATATTAGAAGCTTGTGATGTTGGAGCCAACCGGAAGGTTATAGAACTAACATTCCCGGAGGTATAATAATTATTGGTTGCTGTGATAAATCCTACGCGGTTTATTGGGATTATAGTCAAAGAATAGG
>DAOTAV010000215.1:0-4237 GCA_035382785.1 Salinivirgaceae bacterium
AATCTTTATGACCGACTTGGCGTGAGACTGGAGTTGGTTCAAGAAATAAAACAACAGTATGGAATTACTGAAGTTGTTTCCGTTGGTCAATTGGTTAATTTAGTTCGGAATGACTCGATTCGTAAATTTGAATTCCAAAAGATTTTCCCACAAAGAGTAACATCCCAATCCGAACTTGATTCTCTTTATCAAGTTTTGCGAGGACTTCCTTTTTATGTTGGGTTGGTTTACAATGATACAGCTCATGTTTATCCCATTGCCGTAACCATGGATAAAAATTTGCTTAACATATCTGAGCGAATTTCTATTATCAATAATGTCCATCGCATAGCCCAAAAATATTCGGATGAGCTTAACATTAAATTCTATTATAGCGGCCTACCATACATTCGTACCGAAATAAGCAAAAAAATAAAAGCCGAATTGGGAATGTTTGTTTTTCTGGCCTTTTTAGTTACGGGTTTGATTTTATATCTCTTTTTTCACTCGCTGAAGGCTGTATTCTTTTCCCTTTTTATTGTAGGAATCGGTGTGCTATGGTCGGTGGGATTCATGGGGCTTTTTAATTTTGAGATAACTGTATTAACAGGAATGATTCCCCCTGTGTTAATTGTCATTGGTGTCCCCAACACCATTTTTATGCTCAATAAATATCATTTTGAGTTTAAACGGCATGGAAATAAGATCAGAGCACTTCAACGTGTGATCACCAAAACGGGCAATGCCATTTTTTTATCGAATCTGACAACCGCAATCGGCTTTGCCACATTTATTCTCACAAGCAGTAAAATACTGGTAGAGTTTGGGATTATTGCTTCGTTGAGCATTTTCAGTGTATTTGTGTTAACCATTACTTTAATCCCAATCATTTTCAGTTTTATTGCTCCGCCAAAACATCGGCATGTTAAGCATCTGGATAAACGATGGACAGATTGGGGAATTAAAAAGATTGAAAACATCAGCACTCATCATCGAAATAAGGTTTATCTGATTACAATAGGTTTGGTTTTGATTGCTTTTTATGGGATAACTCGGATTCACACTACCGGATATATGGTTGACGATATCCCACATGATGATCCAATCTATACCGATTTAAAGTTTTTTGAAAAATACTTTAATGGGATTATGCCCGTAGAAATTCTCATCGATACCCGAGAAAAGCAAGGAGCCTTCAAGTTGGAGAATTTACGAAAAGTTGATTATTTAGCCGACTCTTTAAGAAAATATCCACAACTATCAAAACCCTATTCACTGGCAGAAGCTTCAAAATTTTTACGTCAGGGTTATTACGATGGGGATCCTAAGCGATATCGAATTCCGGTAGAAAGGGAACGACTTGCCATAGGTCAATATCTTAAATTTGATTCCTTAACGAAGCATAAAAATATCTTAAATGCTTATGTTGACACAGCCTTTCAGGTAACTAGGGTTTCAATGCAAATGCACGATGTCGGGACTACAGAAATGTCAAGCTTGATATATCGTTTACAAGATGAGGTAGAATCGGTTTTTCCAAAGGAAAAATATACAACAATGATTACCGGAACAAGTATTGTTTATGCCAAAGGAACAGAATATCTCGTTAAGAATCTGTTTATAAGCTTAGCCATTGCTATTTTGGTGATCACTCTCGTGATGAGCTATATGTTTATAAGTTGGAGAATGGTACTCATTTCACTTATTCCAAATTTAGTCCCACAAATTCTGACCGCAGGCTTGATGGGATTTTTAGGAATTCCAATTAAGGTTTCCACCATTCTTATTTTTAGCATTGCCTACGGGATTTCAGTTGATAATACCATCCACTTCTTGACAAAATATCGGCAAGAGTTAAGAATTTTTAAAGGCAGCATTTCTCATTCGGTTGTTGCAGCCATTAGAGAAAAAGGAGTAAGTATGATGTACACAGGGATTGTGCTTTTCTCGGGATTTGCCATGTTTTCGGCGTCAGAATTTGGAGGAACTAAAGCTCTGGGGATACTTGTGAGTCTGACTCTGCTGTTTGCTATGTTTGCCAATTTGGTTATTCTGCCTTCACTTTTACTATCATTTAAAGATTCTATAACAACAAAGTCATTTCAGAATACGCAGGAATCATTTGATACAGAGGATGAAGACTAATATTTGAACCCAAGACCATGAACATGAAAGACAAAAAAATAAAAAAAATTCTTATTACCGGAGGCGCTGGTTTTATCGGGAGTTCAATGGCTGAGCGCCTTATGCAAGATGAAGAAAATTATGTTGTGATTGTTGATAATTTATCGACGGGACATTTAGGAAAAATTCCTTCACTTGAATACAGACCCCGCATGTGGAAATTTATAAAATGTGATGTCAATGAATATCGCGACATAGCCGAAATCATGCTGAGTTACAAATTCGATTACGTTTTTCATTATGCGGCCGTGGTTGGGGTTCAACGAACCCAGGAAAATCCGGTTTCTGTGTTGCGCGATATAGAGGGAATTAAAAACGTGTTAAATCTTTCAAAAAACACCGGAGTAAAGCGAATCTTTTTTGCCAGTTCATCCGAAATTTATGGCGAACCGGTAGAAATCCCCCAAAATGTTTATACAACGCCACTTAACAGTCGTTTACCTTATGCCATTGTAAAAAACGTTGGCGAGGCATTTTTAAGAAGTTACCATAAAGAGTACAATTTGCCCTATACCATTTTTCGATTCTTCAACACGTATGGTCCGAAGCAATCGCGAGATTTCGTAATCAGTAAATTTGTCCATAAAGCTCTGAAAAACGAAGATTTGACAATCTATGGCGATGGATTGCAAACCCGAACATTCTGTTATATCGACGATAATGTTGAAGCATGTTATAAAATCTTTAAAGAAAATCGACTAGTTAACGATGTAATCAATATTGGAGGAGATACAGAAATATCTATCCTTGAGTTAGCAAAAATTGTGATTGAAAAAACAGGAAGCAAATCAAAGATAGTTCATCTACCGCCATTACCCGACGGAGATATGAAACGTAGAAAACCCGACAACAGTCCAATGCTTGAGATTTTGGGAAGACCACTATTAACCATAGAAGAAGGAATTGAAAAAACATTAGAAATCGGATTATTCGAAAAATAATATTTATGGAAGTACTGGAATTAACTGAATTATTACAACTATTCAATAAGGCGTTGGAGATTGAAGCTTTAGAAAAAGAACCTAAAGGTCTTTATTCTCCTATCCGATATGCCATGTCAATGGGTGGCAAACGATTACGTCCAATTTTAACCATGCTTTGTTCCCAAACGTTTGGGGCAAATCCCGAAAAGGCGATTCCAGCAGCCATGGCCATTGAATTTTTTCACAATAGCACCTTAGTTCATGACGATATCATGGATAAGTCGCCCTTGAGAAGAAACCAAACAACAGTTTATAAAAAATGGAATACCAACACTGCCATCCTTTCCGGAGATGCAATGATTATACTTGCTTATCAATATCTCGCAAGACTTGATTCTAAAAGTCTTGCGGAAGTTATGCCGGTATTCAATAAAATAGCCTTGCAAGTGTGTGAAGGACAACAATACGACATGGATTTTGAAAACACCATGGACGTAACCGTGGGAGATTATATTGAAATGGTGCGATTGAAAACCAGCGTTTTACTTGCAGGATCAGCACAAATAGGAGCAATCCTTGGTGGAGCAACTCAAGGACAACAAAAACTAATTTATTCTTTTGGTGAAAATCTTGGCATTGCCTTTCAACTACAAGACGATTATTTAGATGTATTTGGAACAAAGGACGATTTTGGCAAAAAAATCGGAGGCGATATTGTTGCAAAGAAAAAAACATTTTTGCTAATCAAGGCCCTGGAACTTGCACGAGGTGAATATCTTGAGCAATTGATAGGACTTATCAACAGTAAAACCATCAGTGCTGATGAAAAAGTAGAGAAAGTAACAGCTATTTATCGGATTTTGGAAATTGATAAAAGAACAGAAGAGGCTATCCACAAATATTTCGATTTAGCTTATGATAGTCTGAATAAGCTTGCCAATGAAGGGATAAACACAGCATTATTATCAGAATACGCCAATAAACTTTCAAACAGAAAAAATTAATAACCTTAAAAAATACGTCAATCATGGCTGAAAACGTTGGAAGAATAATTCAAATAATCGGGCCGGTTGTAGATGTTAAATTCGACAATCCACAGGCAAAACTTCCCGAAATTTATGAAGCCCTAAAAATTGTTCGTGAGGGACAGC
>DAOTAV010000216.1:0-4226 GCA_035382785.1 Salinivirgaceae bacterium
ATTATATTTGAAACCAAATTTAACTTACATTACACACTTTTAGGGATACTACCGCATTTTCTGTCTCTGTTGAATAATTAATTAAAACCTCTTCGAGCGAACGCTTGGGAACGTGATGTCGATTTGCTTCATCGCGATAATATCGGATTTGCCCATTAACCACCGGTTCAATGATTATCTCTTCGCTGGGTTTCCCTAAGGCAATTACTAATAAAACCTCAAGATGTTCAGCAAAAGGAAAGTATCTCACCAATTGCGGACGATTAACGGCTGCAATGATACACCCACCAAAACCTTCATTATTAGCGGCAAGCATTATGGTTTGCGCAGCAATTCCATGGTCATACTGACAAATGGGGGTAATAGTTTTATCGTTCAGCATCACTATATACGCCGTTGGTTGTTCTTTTGGGGACGGGCCATGCCAATCCGGTAAATATCCGGCCCACGATAAACATTCAAAAACCTTCCGATTTTCGTTGGGAGTGTTAGCGATAAAATATTTCAACGATTGCTGATTCTTAGCCGATGGGGTCAACCGAGCCAAATCGACCCACTCTATGAGCTTTTCGCGGGGAATATTCACCGAATTATCAAAGCGGCGGTAGCTGCGTGTACGTGTTACCAGTTCACGAAAATCATTCATAATCTGACGATTTAAAAGTTTTTAAATACTCATCAAAATTAGGTTGGTCAATATAGTGTTTTTCTTTAATAAAATGAAGAAGAGCTTCCAATTCTTTAGGAGCGCGAAAACCCCAAACGGCGGTAACCACCTCTGCTCTTTCGTTGATAAAAACAATTGCGGGATATCCCACTTTGCCCTGCAGCAGATATATTACCCAATCGTGTGCCCCTTTTTTCGATGTGTTGCGATTCACGTACTGATGCTTACCAAACACAAGCGTATCCATCGATTCAGCGTTAAACTTGATGCACAAAAACGAACGATTCATATAATCGACAACCGCTTTATTGGAAAAAGATTCATTTTCCATGCGTCGGCACCAACCACACCAATCGGTGTAAAAATAAATCAGCATATCTTTAGGTTTTGCCTGATATTGCACCAATCCTTTTTGTGCCGGTTTCCAATCAACACTCTTTTGCCCTTGTAACGAAAAGGCAATAGTACAAATCATGCCTAACCATATAGATATTGCCCTGCTTTTGCTAAATCGATGAATCATTTTTAGTGTCTATATCTTTGTGGCTAAAAATAAAAATTTTCCAAATTTCAAAAAAAATGTAATCTCACAAAGATCATCGTTTAAGACGAAAAATATCAAAAAATGGATGCCTTCTCTTTGCAATCCAACACAATAGAAAATTTCTTGTTTAAAATGGATTTCTTCAAACTGCAATATTGTCGTGTACGAGAATTTAAAAATTCATGTTGGGAAATAGTCTATTAGACTCATGAATCGTTGACTATCAGTTTTTGAATGGTCAAAGGTAGAAAATACACAATAACTGTAAATTGAATTATTCCAACCTCAATTTTACCAAAACACCAAATGTTGATAAAGGCTTAGAAATAGATCTCCATTTCTTGAAACTTTGACAAACACTACCTTTAACCCGAATCATTATTTACAACAACGAAATTAATGCAAAAACTCTTTTGGTATTTTCCGGTGAATTTTCCGCCACCTGGGAAAACTTTTTCCATGGCAATTTCTCGTAGATTTTTACACGTTTCTTGATAATCTTCGAGATTTATTTATCGACAAATCCCCCAAAAGCGAAAGTAAATCAACACTTTGCTTTATTTCAGAATCGTCTGACGAGCGTTTGAGTTTGGCAAACACCCATCTTCAATTTTACTCCACTCTTCAGCAAATCATGTTCGCACAACAGTTCATTTTGAACCATATTTTAACCGAACTTTATACGAACTTTATACGAACTTTATACGAACTTTATACGAACTTTATACAAACTTTATACGATCAATTTTCGATTAAACTACGTTGAATAATCGAAGAAATATAAAATATGGTTGAACTATTACCGTAATCAAATACGATGTTTTAAATCTACAAGACGGTAAAACAAGGTTTCATAATCGCTCATCTAAAGGTGCTCCTCGGCTTAAAGCGAAATAATCACGATTTTTTAGCAAAACGTGGTTTTTTTATGAGCTTTTTTTTACTTTTGATATCACGCACTTTTTTAGTATCAACACTCACTATTATACATTCATACAGACATCCTTGTCCAATTCACTTGAGAAGAAAACGCAACGAAGTAAAGCATCAAATTTTAGTAACATGAATAGCTCGAAAACAAACGAAACCATGGATTTAAAAGAGCAGTACAACCATATTATTGAGTCAATTCCTTTGGGTTACACTCTGAACCAAGTGTTGGTTGATGAAGACGGTAATCCTTCCGATATAATTATTCTCGAAGCGAATTCACAATTTGAACAAAATATGGGCATAAAAAAAATGGATATTGTTGAGAAATCAATCAAATCCATTCTGCCCGATGCCGACGATGAAATGATCCGAAAATACGGTCGGGTTGCCTTAACAGGCGAACCATTGGAAATGGAATATTATTCCAAAACACTTCAGAAGTATTTTAAAGTTAAGGTTACATCTCCGGCAAAAAACTACCTTATTTCGTATTTTACCGATATCACCGAATATAAAAACCAACCGGATGGTTCCTATGAAAAAATAGCTGAATACCACTCCTTTAGCGAAAGATCCAAATCGCTGAACGAACAAACTCAATCTGCCAACGAAGAGTTAGAAAAGAAAAAAAATCTGTTTCAAAGCCTGTTTGACGTTAGCACTTCTATAAAACTGATTATCGAGTTTGATTCCGGAAGAATTGTCAACGCCAATAAAGCTGCCATGGATTTTTATAAATACACTTTTGAAGAGATCACTAACTTGAATATCAATCAAATCAACACACTCACCGATGAGCAAATAAGACACGAAATGGAGTTGGCCAAAGAAAATAGACGAAACTATTTCAATTTCAAGCATAGATTAAAAAACGGCGAAATCAGAGATGTTGAAGTGTATTCCGATAAAGTGATCATTGATGACAAAATCCACCTATACTCCATAATTCACGACATTACCGAGCGTAAGCTACTTGAAAAAGAAGTAAAAGAATATACGAAAAAACTTGCTGAAAGCGAGCTAAAGTTCCGTCAAATGTATGAAAACACTTCCATCGGGATTGCGGTAGTTTCATTAGATTTCACTCTCCGTGCAGCCAATGCAGCTTACTGCCAAATGCTTGGCTACGATGAGAAAGAATTAATCGGCAAAACAATCAGGGATATTACCCATCCTGAAATTTTAGATAAAAATCTGGAACTGCAAACACAACTTATTTTAGGAGAAATTGATTCTTACCAGCTAGAAAAAAAATTCATTCATAAAGATGGACACACCGTATTTGGCTTATTAAATGCCACCATAATCAGGAACACTAACGGTGAACCGCTTTATTTTCTTGGTAATGTACAAGATATTACCGAAAGAAAAATGATGGAGTTTGAGCTAATTGAAACCAAAGAGAAAGCCGAAAAAAACGAGCAAAAATATAAAAACCTGTTTACCAACATGATGAATGGATTTGGTATTCATGAAATGATTTTCAATGAGAACGGTGAACCTATCGATTATGTATTTTTAGAGGTAAACCCTGCCTGGGAAAAATTAGTAAATGCTAAAGCAGACTTGGTCATTGGGAAACGAATAAAAGAGTTTATGCCCTACATCGAACCATCATGGATTGAACGATATGGGAAAATAGTAAAAACCGGCATTCCGGAAGAATTTACCGATTATAACGAAGCTACAAAGAAATATTACAACGTTTTTGCCTATAAACTGGATGGGAATAAATTTGCCACGGTTTTCAATGATGTTACCGACAAAAAACAATTTGAAACTGACCTGATAAGAGCCAAAGAAAAAGCAGAAGAAAGCGATCGATTAAAATCTGCTTTTTTACAGAATATGTCGCACGAAATCAGAACCCCACTAAACGCAATCTTCGGATTTGCAGGAATTTTGAACAAGCCCGACCTGTCGGATGAAAAACGAAAAAGCTTTGTATCGATCATCCAAAACAGCAGCCATCAACTGCTTGATATTATTAACAACATCATAACCCTTGCTTCCTTAGAGACCAAACAGGAAAGAATACATATTGACAAAGTGTGTATTAACAACATAATTGTTGATCTTCAT
>DAOTAV010000217.1:0-4194 GCA_035382785.1 Salinivirgaceae bacterium
ATAGAATGAATTCCCTTCGCGAATATATTTTCTCTCGGGCTGCGCCTGAACCACAAAGGCAAACATTACAATCCAAAGTATGGATATATATTTCAATGTTGCGGTCATTGTAATAAAATTTTAGATTCGGTTCAACGGATTAATTTTTGGCCAGAAATCTGATTTTCGGTTAGCAATAAGCATTTCAATGAAAAGAAGTAAAAAAGCAAATCCGGCAAAAAATGGATACTGCTCTTCATATTCGGCAAAAACTTTTCCCACCACCTCTCCTTTTTCCATCTTTTGAAGTTCATCATAAAGCTCATTCAATCCAAACAGGGAATTACTTGCCCTAATGTAGGCACCATTTCCAATCTGCGCCAATTGCTGCAACATTCCTTCATTAAGTCGAGTAATCACTGTGTTTCCTTGCTGGTCGCGATGGAAATCCCCCGGCCTGACAGTGGAAGGAATCGGGACGCCTTCGGGAGATCCTATCCCCAAAGAAAAGATGCGAATTCCTTTTTCCGAAATTTCTTTTGCCAACTCTAAGGCATCACCTTGATGATCTTCTCCATCGGTAACAATTATGATGGCTTTGTTTCGCACATCGTTTTCCGAAAAGGACGCAGCAGCTCGCCTTAAGGCTGCCGAAATAGAAGTTCCCTGTACCGAAACCAACGATGGCTCCACAACATTGACAAACATTCGTGCAACGCCGTAATCGTTGGTCATGGGAAGTTGGGTAAAAGCATCACCGGCAAAAACTATTAAACTCAACCTATCATCTTTCAAGCGGTTAATCAATTGACTAATAGCCTGTTTAGCGGCCATCAGGCGGTTTGGAGTAATATCTTGAGCCAACATACTGTTAGAAACATCAAGGGCGATAACCAACTCCAAGCCTTTTTTTCTCACCTCCTCAGTGCGAATTCCGTATCGTGGTCGCGCCAATAGAATTATAATCATGATAAAAGCCAAAAGCCAGAGAGAGAATTTGTAAACCGGGCGCCACACTGAAAGTGCGGGTATAAGTTCCTGCAAAATTTCCGGTCGTCCTAATGTTTTAAGTTTCTTGCGGGCGAGCATCATCCTCAGCCAGAAGACCATAATGGCAATAGGTATTAACCACAATAGTGTTAGATATTTCGGATGTCCAAATTCAAACATAATCGTTTATTTTACGGTGTGGTTCTGAAAATTGAGTTTCTTAAGATAAACTCCACAATGACTAATACAAATGCAGCAATGGCAAATGGTAAATACTCTTCATTTCGACGACTGAATTCTTTTACTTCGATTTTCGTTTTCTCGAGTTTATCAATCTGTTCATAAATTTCAGTTAATGCCTTTTTGTTCGTTGCTCTGAAATATTTACCATCCGTCAGATCGGCAATTTGGCGTAGCAAATCTTCATCGATTTCTGTTTTCATATTTTGGTACTGAATACCAAAAGGCGTTTGAACGGGATATGGAGCTTCACCCATCGAACCTATTCCAATAGTGTAGATGCGGATACCAAAGGTATGAGCAATTTCTCCGGCCGTAATCGGATCAATTTCTCCGGCGTTGTTTACGCCATCGGTTAAAAGGATTACTACCTTGCTTTGGGCTTCACTGTCTTTTAATCGACTAACTGCAGTTGCCAAGCCGTTCCCAATGGCAGTTCCATCGGTGATCATCCCCGATTTGATATCGGAAATCAGGTTTATTAATGCTGCATGATCGGTGGTCAGCGGGCATTGCGTAAAGCTTTCGCCGGAAAATACAACCATGCCAATACGATCGTTCGGTCGATTGTTGATAAATCGAATGGCGGTTTCTTTTGCCACTTCAAGGCGATCCGGTTTAAAGTCCTGCGCCAACATACTGCCCGAGATATCCAGAGCAATTACTATATCAATACCCTCGGTGGTTTGTGTCTCCCACGATCGAGATGATTGTGGCCGGGCAATAATTACTATCAGGATTGCCAATGCCATTAATCGTAAGACAAAGAGAATATGTCGAGTGTAAACCCTCCAGCGGTTCACTTTTCGTACATCAAAAGCTTTTAAACTGCTGAACTGATAATGTGCATACTGCTTCCTCTCCTTGAAAATGTACCATAAAATTAAGGGTATCAAAAGGATAAGCAGATAGAGATATTCTGGATTTGCAAATGTCAGATAAAACATTGTTTATTCTTTTTTTGTGTTAGAACTTTCGTCCTGATTTTCTTCTATTTCCACAATTTTACGGGTTGTTCTTACAAAATTATATGCATCCTCTAGGAATTTGATGCTTTCGGAGGGCAGCGGTTGAAATTTGGCAAATTTCACCATATCAGACATTTCGAGCATTTCCATTACATTTGAGTATAGATCCTTGTCGATTTCAGCAATTGCTTTCAGTAGCTGTCGAATTTCGCTGGTTACGCTCTCTAAGGCCGGAATGTGCCAGCGATTTTCAATATATCGCCGTATTATGAGAGATAAAAGTGCATAATATTCTTTTACCTCTCCTTTTTGCCATAGCTTATTTTGCTCAAGTTGCTCCAATTCTCTCAAGGCTACCACATGCGCCTCTTCGACCGGAATAACCGGAACCTCAGGTATTGGAGCAGCCTTTTTACGGCTATATAGCCACAAGCCTAGGATTAAAGCAGCTACTATTGCAATAGCAACCAATCCATAGGGTAAATACTCATTAATAAACTCGCGAAAAGTCAGCGGAGTGTCAATGGGTGGTTTGATGTCAGCAATTCTTCGCTCGGTGGAATCGATTTGAAAGGTTTGTACGCTAATGGCCACAGGATTGGCAAACACTTTCCTCTCGGTTTGATTTTTATAACGAAAGATAACAGCTAATGAATCAATCACATAATTACCACTGTCAAAACAAGTTAACTTGTAGCGTTTAGAAATGATTTTTTTGCCGTTTTGCTGAAGGGTGTCGAATGGCAAATCTCGTAAAATTTCAATCTTGTCGACAACGGCATTAGTAAAAACTGGAAATTGAATAAAAGCTGAATCCTGATATTCTGCCTCAAGTTTTAAAGTAAAGTGATCGCCAATCATTATTATTGTAGTATCTAATTCGGCTCTCACCTCCCCAAGCGGGCTGAACTGCTGTGCTAAGCTCGGGAAAGAAATTTGAAACAACAGAACAACAACTATTGGAATGGCGAAACTCTTTAAAAGCTTATTCATAGAATGTCATTTAGCATTTGTATAATTCAAGGCTAAGCCTCGCGTTTTCTAAACAAATTCACTAATGGCTGAACATAGTCCCGATCGGTTTGAACTTCAACGTTGTCAACTCCTGACCTGCGGACCGCAGAATTAAAATACTGCTCATTTTCGTTGCGCCATTGCTCATAGAGATTTTGATTCCTTTTGATAGAAGTATCAAGCCAAAATTCTTTTCCGGTTTCTGCATCCAACATACGAATCAAACCAACGTCAGGAAGTTTTCGTTCAACATTGTCAACAACTTTGATGGCAACCAAATCATGCTTATTGTTGGCAATCATCATAGATTGCTCATAGCCTTTATCATTAAAATCGGAGATAAGAAAAGCTGTTGACCGTTTTTTAACAGCTCCGGAAAAATATTCCAGAACTTTTGCAATATTTGTTCCTCGCCCTTGGGGCTGAAACGTCAATAATTCCGAAATAATTCGCAAAATGTGAGTGCGACCTTTTTTGGGGGGAATAAATTTTTCAACCCTATCGCTAAAAAAAATCACACCGACTTTGTCGTTGTTCTGAATTGCTGAAAAGGATAGCAACGCTGCAATTTCGGTAACAATGTCACGTTTCATGGCAGCAAACGAACCAAAGTTTTGTGATCCGCTCACGTCGGCCAGTATCATAACGGTCAATTCTCGTTCCTCTTCAAAAACCTTAACATAAGGATGATTAAAACGTGCCGTTACATTCCAGTCAATGTCTCGAATGGGATCACCGTATTGATATTCACGAACTTCGCTAAACATCATTCCCTTCCCTTTGAAGGCAGAATGATATCTACCGGCAAATATATGCCTCGATAAGCCGCGCGTCCGAATCTCAATTTTGCGAATCTTCTTTAAAATTTCCGATTTTTGCACAGTCGTGATTTTTTAATGTTAAAACCGAAAAAATGGTGATTCTTATGGAACTTCAATGGTATTCAGAACTTTGTCAATGATTTGATCTGTTGTTAGGTTCTCGGCTTCAGCCTGATATGTAA
>DAOTAV010000218.1:0-4189 GCA_035382785.1 Salinivirgaceae bacterium
GCTCTCGTTGAAACTTTTAAACCCGAAATAAAAACAAACTGCCATTAGAAAAACAGGCAGATGCAGCGTGCGAGTGTTGTAATTAAATATCATCAAATTTGCTCTGCAACGATCTGATTCTTGGCGTTTAGAAATTTTACTAAACACAGTAATCTTTCGTAAGATAAAGAATTGAAGGTCGAGATGGGTAGCGGGATGCTAACCGCTTTTAATGCTAAACGATTCGGTACGTTTTCAAAGGCTCCCGAAAACACCTTTTTTCGGAATAGCGACCTTACCTTTTGCCCGGTCGTGTTGGTGGTGATTGGGTCAACAATTCCATTGGTTATGCTTTGAGCTGTTCTTTTGGAAACCAAACTGTGGCTAATTTAAAACCGACATCGGCTTTGTGGTCAATCGTTAAATCAATCGATTCGTTCACCAAAACAGTTGGTTGCGCAGGTGCGATAGCCGGTGGAACATCAATTGAGTTGTCGTTGCGGTAGTTGGGTTAGATCATAAGGGAGCGGGCAATAAGGGATGATAACAGTTTTTCATATCGTTCATAATGGTCTTTTTGATTATGTTTTTCTTTCGCGATGAATCGTTGTCAACAGAAGCCTTCGGCTAAGGGAACTTTAACTTTACATTAAGTTTTGACTTTACATTTTATCGTTAAAAACTCCGAAAACGCAATCAAGGGCAGGAATTGTGCGAAGCATAATGGTCGGTATGAAAAAGCATCAATTCTACAAAATTAAATTATGCGATATATTTCAGTAAATTTTCACAAAAGTTTGTATTTTTGAATAGTATTCGTGTTTCCCGAAGGGCTAAATCTATTTCCGATGAACTTCTTTGCGACGACCGATTTTGGCATTAAGCAATTTAGTATATTAGATATAACGATTAAATCTCGATTAGAAAAAAACTTAACATAGCAAAGCACAACTCTCAAACCAACAAAAAAATATCCCCGATGAAAGGAATCATAGCCTACAGCAGTCCGGTCAACGTTTCGCTCATAAAAAACTTTGGGAGCTATCGCCGACGCTATACCGGTAGCCCATCCATTAGCATCACTTTGGATAAATTACGTTCAGAAACTTGGGTGATGTACCACTACGATTCATCAAAACATTTCTCTGTAAATGCTAAAATCAACGGAGTGGAGTCAGAATATTTAATCCGACGTGTAAAAAATTGGTTCCATAAAGCATCGGCTATATTTCCCTGGATTACGAATACCGAGTTTGAAATCAGTGTAAACATTGACGAACAGCAAATCCCTTTTGTTGGAATTTATACGGCAATGACCTCATTATCATTTTGTGTGGCCGAAATAGCAAGTAGATTAGGAAAGTTTGATGAAAAATCTAACTTGCAGACTATCAGTAGTCTTGCTCTACTTGACTCGGAAAACGCTGCCCGATCTGTATTTGGCGGATTTGTATCGGTGGGAAAAACCGATGTTCTACCATGGTCTTCCGATAAATATGCTACACCATATCAACGAGGAGCTCTAATCTTTGATAAACTGTTGGTGACAACTCTCGTCTTTGACGATACCCAAGAAATTCCTAATGCCGATATTCTTACCAATCATCCTTACATGGAAGTTCGTCAGAAACACGCCCACAGCAATTTCAACCGATTTCTGCATGCTTTGGATGAAGGGCAATGGGATGTCTTTGAAAGCATTTCCGAAAATGAAGCCCTCACCCATGCAGGGTTGTTAATTTCTGCCGAGAATAGCAATTTTTTGCCTTCGGCACAACTAATCGATACCATCCGCCGATTACGGGACTTTCGGTCTGAATGTGAGTGTCCTGTCACATTTACCTTTGACCGAGAACTTCGCTTGCATTTACTATATCCGCCCATCGCTAAAGATAATTTGTTGAATTTTTTATCCAAGATGAAAACCGATCATATAAAGATTTTTTACGATTCAATCGGCAAAAAAAGCCCGACTAAGATCAAAGATGAACTACAGTAATTCCAATAAAATCTAAATCTAACACCTATGATGCGTTCTCAATTTTATCTCCTTCTGTTATTTATTGTAACATCGTGTCAGTATCAACAACCTGAGCCCCCAAAAGCGAATAAAATCCCTCATGAACTTACGATTCACGGCGATACCAGAATCGACAATTATTTTTGGATGAATCAGCGCGATAGCAAGGAGGTGCTTGCTTATCTTGAGGCTGAAAACAATTATGCAAACTTTGTAATGAAAGATACCGAATCTTTGCAAGCAAAACTTTACCATGAGATTAAGAGCCGTATAAAAGAGCAAGACGAATCGGTACCCTACTTTGAAAATGGGTATTACTACTACACTCGATATGAGCAGGGACAAGAATATCCGATTTATTGCCGAAGAAAACATTCGATGGATTCGGTGGAAGAAATCATTCTCGATGTAAATAAACTTGCCGAAGGTCATGCCTATTACCAGGTGAGCTCGGTAAGCGTTTCTCCCGACAATCAAATTGCTGCCTATGGTGTCGATTCCGTGAGCCGACGCCGTTATACCATTTTCTTCAAAAACCTACGAAGCGGACAACTTATTAATACAAAAATTCAAAACACCACCGGAAATGCAGTTTGGGCTAACGATGACCAAACGGTGTTTTATACTATGAAAGACACGGTAACCTTGCGTTCAAACAGAATTTTGCGGCACAATATCAACCAAGTAGATGCATCCAATGATGTGGAAGTATTTAACGAAACCGATGAAACCTTCAGCGTTTCGGTTTTTAAATCACGTTCCAACGCATTTATCTTTATCAACAGCAATAGTACTGTTTCCAACGAATATCGTTACCTCGATGCCAATAAACCCGAGGGGAATTTCAGCATTTTCCAACCCCGAGAACGAGGGTTAGAATATTCAGTTGATCATCACACCGGAAATTTCTATGTACTAACAAACCTCAATGCGCAAAATTTCCGTCTGATGAAAACCCCTGTTACTCACACCTTAAAACGATATTGGAAGGAGGTAATTCCCCATCGCAACGATGTTTTACTCGAAAATTTCGATCTTTTTGCCAATCATTTAATTGTTTATGAACGTTCTAAGGCATTGCCTCAGATACGGGTAATCAATCTTTCCACGAAAGCAGAACATTTTGTGGCCTTCGACGAGGAAGTTTATACTCTAATGGGATCCCATAATCCCGAATTCAACACCAATCGGATTCACTTTACCTATACTTCTCTCACCACGCCGTTCACAACCTACGAATACAATCTTGATACCAGAGAAAAAACAGTCTTAAAACAAACCGAAGTTTTGGGAGGATATGATCCACAGAATTACGAAACCAAGCGTCTTTGGGCTAAAGCTCCCGATGGCACGGAGATACCAATGTCGATTGTTTATCGGAAAGGTATCGAATTAAATGGTGAAAATCCAGCCTTGATTTATGGTTACGGTTCCTATGGTAATTCAATGAATCCTTATTTCAGTGTATCGCGCATCAGTTTACTCGACCGTGGTTTTGTATTCGCTATTGCTCACATTCGCGGAGGTCAGGAGATGGGGCGCTCTTGGTACGAAAACGGTAAATTGTTGAAAAAAATCAACACGTTTACCGATTTCATTGCCTGTTCGGAATTTTTAATCGAACAAAAATACACCAATCCGCAAAAACTATTTGCACAGGGAGGCAGTGCGGGAGGATTGCTCGTTGGTGCAGTAGCCAATATGCGCCCTGAACTTTATCTCGGTATAATAGCTCAAGTGCCCTTTGTAGATGTTGTAACCACCATGCTCGATGAAACTATTCCACTCACCACTGCAGAATACGACGAATGGGGAAATCCAAACAATCCGGAATATTATTTTTATATGAAATCTTATTCTCCTTACGATCAGGTCAAAGCCCAAAACTATCCAAACATGTTAGTGACTACAGGCTATCATGACTCTCAGGTACAATATTGGGAACCCGCAAAATGGGTGGCTAAACTAAGAGAAATGAAAACCGACAGTAATAAACTGATTTTCAAAATTGATATGGAAGCAGGTCATGGTGGTGCTTCCGGTCGTTTTAAACCTCTGAAAGAAGTAGCCTTTACTTATGCATTTATGTTCAAACTGCTTGGAATTACCCAATAAAGGCAGAACAGCAAACAATAGATAAGAATTGCCCTTCGGCAGTCATTAATACATAAAAAACATTGATTTAGGGTA
>DAOTAV010000219.1:0-4181 GCA_035382785.1 Salinivirgaceae bacterium
GTGGGGCAAAACGTAGCACAATTTCCGCATTCGTTACAAAAATTGTCGATGTTAGCAATTTGATAGTTCTGTCGGAGGACAAAAGGTTCCATCGTTTCAATTTCTATGGTTTTTCCCTTAGCGATGAGTCTCTGTCGGGCGAGCGTTTGGGGTTTAATTTTGTAGGTAACATTGGCAAGATTGGGACACACTGTAGAGCAGATGCTGCAATATTCATCGCAAAGCAGACACCGTTGGGCTTCTGCCATAGCTTCCTCTTGGGTAAACGTTAGTGCGTAATCCACTTTAAGCGGTGAAGTTTGTCGGGTGGAAGCTATTGGGTCAATTTTTATTCCTCGTTGACGGATATGCCGTAGTTGCGATTGCGATTCACGGACATTTTGCGGATTGGTGGAGAAGGTCAACAACTCACGGTCGATGATGGTTTGTGCCACTTTCCTTCCATCACCAATGGCAACAATAGCTGTTGATGCACCATGCAGCGCATCACCTCCGATGAACACCTTGGGTTCTCCGGTTTGGTATGTTCCTGCGTTCGGATTTTCAATTTCGAAATCAAAATCAAAATCCTGACCAATGGCGGGAATGATAGTATCGGCTTCGATAGTTAGAAAACTGCCTTGTAGAGGCATAGGTTTGCGTCGTCCGTTTTTATCGGGTTCTCCAAGATACATTTGTTGACAGGTGATGGCGACAACACGCCCGTTAAGCGATTCAATCTTTATTGGAGAAACAAGCTCAATGATTTCGATGTTTTCATTAATGGCCATTTTGATTTCACTAAGGTCGGCGGGCATTTCTTCGATAGTACGCCTATAAACAATGGTAACTTTTCCGTCATGAGAAATCAGCCGTTTGGCTGTTCGAGCAACATCCATTGCCGTATTCCCACCTCCGATAATTATCACTTTACCGTTCAGCAAAGGTTGTTGTCCATTTTTACATCGATGTAAAAACTCAAGAGCATCGATTACTCCCTCCGAGTCTGCGCCGGGAATATTGAGTTTCACCGATTTTTGCGCCCCGCAGGCGAGATAAACATAATCGTAATCCTTGATTAATTGAGAGAAGCGTTGGCGGTCAACGTTTGTGTTATAGTGAATTATGGCTCCCAGTTTTTCAATTTCATGAATATCGGACTCTAAGGCTTGGTTGGGCATTCGAAAAAAAGGAATTACATTGGAAATCATTCCGCCGACTCTGTCTCTTTTTTCAAATAGTGTGACGCTAAATCCGGCTTTCAGCAGAAAGTAGGCAGCCGACAGTCCTGAAGGCCCTGCACCGACTATGGCAACTTTTTTATTTGTCTGAGTCGTTTTGGAGTGGGAGCCGCCGGTCATTGGTGGAGAATATTCCGTTGCAGCTCTTTTGATGGCTCGGATTTCAACCGCCGAATCGTAATGTATGCGTGTACATTTTGCTTGACACTGATGGTCGCATATCAAGCCTGTGGTATGAGGGAATGGATTGGTTTGCCTAATAATTTCCAACGCCCGGCCGAATTGCCCCTCTGAAACAAAGTAGTTGTAAGTGGGAATATCTTGCTCCGTTGGGCACGTTTCGCGACAAGGGGCTGCAATACAGTCAAAAAATCCGAGAGGTCGTGGGGTTTTTATGTTAGGTTCTTTAAAGTAAGTCCGATGATATTGATGGTCATTTGCCACTTGTTTTGAATACCCGAGCAGATTTTCCAGAGCTGTGGATTTTGATGAACTGTTTTCGATTTTGATTTTAATAAACTCGTCGATGGTTGTTGCTTTGTGTTTTTCAAATTCGGCGTAGGCTGTTTCTAAATATTGCCTTAACCTGAGATATCCTCCCGGTTTGAGCAAGTCGGAACAAACGGTTACGGTTTTAAATCCGCACTTCAGCAACCATGCAAAGTTTTTATAATTAGCACCACCGGAAAACGAAATGGTCAAATCGCCTCCGAAATAATGCTGCAATCGGCAAGCAACCTCAATGGCAATAGGGTGTAAAGCACGACCGCTCATGTACATCGATTTTTCCTCGGAGGAGAAGGTAGAGCGATTGTTGACGCTCTCTAAGGTGTTGGTAAGTTTAACGCCAAACTCAACACCGGTTTCTTTGGCTGCATTCCGTAAGTTATTTATTATGCCGCAAGCCGTTGGAAAGTCGATGTCGTGTTCGAAAGCAGCGTCGGGAATCGTTGTTTTAAATTTACTTTTTTTGAAGAAATTGTCAATAAACTCTTTCCCGGCAAGGGTTGGATTCAATTTTACAAATGTATGAATTTTGTATGTGCGCATCAGATAGGTGGCAATGCTTTCGATTTCCTGCGGTGGGCAACCGTGCATGGTCGATAATGTAACACTTTCGGAGATTTGTTTAGGAATGTCGATATTGGTGATTTCAGGGAATAACGGTTTTAGTTCGCAGATTTTTTGCTCGATAATCTCAGAGGCATCCTTCATGGTTTGAATAAACCGATGGATTTTTTCACTTTTTATTCCTTCCAGATTGTAACCAACGCTCATGTTGAACAAAACCCCCGGCAATTGATCGTGGTGCTGCATCAGCACACGATGAATCCAGTGAATAACTATCCATGCGTCGATATATTGGTTGATGGATTGGTCGATAGGCAATTCTTGCGACCATTCGCAATTGTAGCCTTCATCGAACATGTCGATACAAGGCTTTGAAATAGTGAGATTGTCTAATACCTGCACCGTTTTCAGTTCAATGATTCGAGCACCGGTGAGCCACGCTGCAACAATATTCTGCGAAAGTTGAGTGTGTGGACCGGCGGCAACTCCCAGAGGGTTTTCGAAACTCTTACCAAGAAAATTCAACTTTAATGGATTTTTCCCCGGAGTTTGCCAAAACAGTTCGGCCGGTATGCCAAAAATGGATTTATGGCTACGATATTCGTTTTGAATCATCTCCATCAGATGAACTAACGAAAGAGGATAAAAATCGTCGCTTTTCATGGCTTTGTTTTTTTTCAAAGGTAAAAAACCTATGCGAACGATTGATATCGATATGAAATTTTTCAATCCGAAATAAATCCTTTCGATGGGAAGTTTTTCGATTATAGTATTAAAAATAATAAACCGCACGCCTAAGGAAAAACCCGTTTAATGTTATCGGCCATGCTGCATTTCCATATTCTGTCTTCCAGTTACTTTCCGTTTATTCTTTGACCAACCAAAAACCTACCTTGTTTCCATGTTGTTTCCATAGTGTTTCCATGATGTTTCCATAAAAGGCCATTTTATGGAAACACTATGGAAAGATGGTGGAATGATGGTTAAAAGATGGTGGAAAGAAGAGGGGTAAAAAACAGCACCCAGGGTAAGTCCATTTTTAAAAGAAAAGATGTTGTAGGCGAAGCAAATCGAATACAAAAGACATGGCAAAAACGCAAATCCCCGGAATCGACAACACCGAAACTGAAGTGTTATCTGTTTCCGCTCAATATTTGGAGCAAAAGGATGATTTGTGTTATATTTAATATCTGTTGAGCTAAAAACTAAAAATCAAGCGAAATTAATAGCCAAATAGCTTAAAAAATTGATAAACACAAAGAAATTTTGATGATTTCAAAAAAAAATTACATTTGTAAAGAAAAATGTATCTCGACAAAAAAAAAAGCAAGATATCTTCCACTTTGAATGTTTTTGTATGCATAGAGTAACAAAAAGTAGTAGCTATGAGCGAGTTATGTGCACATGCTAGAGGACAATACGAGGAATAGTACTTTAGATTTTTGCTAGCACAGAAGCCGACGCTTAGTAAAAACAAAGGAGCATTCTTTTTTTTAATAAAAGATGCTATTCAAAAACTGACAAAAGGTTCTGCTGGATCAATTGTGAAATTTATTACTATCGGAGACATCCAAAATATTAGAATCACTGTACCTAAAATCGGTTTTGCCAAAGAATTTGAAAAATTAAATTCTTTGTTGGATTTAATTACAATAAACAATAAACAAAACCAAGAACTCATAAAACTTCGTGACTTTCTATTGCCCTTGCTGATGAACGGTCAGGTAAAAGTAAAAAGTGAAGCAAAAGAACAATTATCCATAGCAGCAGAACCGCAGATAAAATATGGGAAATGATAAAAAAATTATCTATAAAGAACTTTAGAGGTATTGAAGAAGTCAAAGAATTAGAAGTTGACCAATTCAATATTTTCATTGGTGACAATGGGAC
>DAOTAV010000220.1:0-4145 GCA_035382785.1 Salinivirgaceae bacterium
GAATCTTCCAAAACTTCGTAGAAAACCTTAACCGAACAAATGCAGCATGAAATATCTAATTGTGGGTTTAGGAAATATTGGCGAAGAGTACAAACATACCCGTCACAATATTGGTTTCGACATCCTTGATCATCTTGCAACTTCAACCAATACAACCTTCCAACCATCTCGCTATGGAGACACTGGGAAGTTTCGACTGAAAGGAAGAAGTGTGACACTGTTGAAACCATCGACCTTTATGAACCTTAGCGGAAATGCGGTTCGTTATTGGCTACAACAAGAAAGTGTTGAACTGGAAAATCTTTTTGTGGTAACTGACGACATTGCTCTTCCCCTCGGTAAAATTCGCATTAGGATGAAAGGATCCGATGCCGGTCACAATGGTTTAAAACACATTATAGAAACGCTGAAAACCGAAAATTTCTCTCGTTTACGCTTTGGTATAGGAAACGATTTTCCCAAAGGTTATCAGGTTGATTTTGTACTAGGTAAATGGAGCAGTGAGGAATGGGATACCATAAAACCCCGACTCGAAATTGCATCCCAAGCGATTGAAAATTTTGTTCTAATGGGGGTTCAACACACAATGAATCATTTCAACAATAAGTAACCGACTCTATGAAAGCAATTTATACTATACTATTGTTGGTTATTTCAAACACCTTTATGACATTGGCATGGTATGGACATTTGAAATTTAACCAATTTTCGTGGACGCAAAAACTAGGTTTATTTTCGGTTATTCTCATAAGCTGGTTTATAGCGTTCTTTGAATACATTTTTCAAGTTCCGGCCAATCGAATTGGTTTTCAGGGATATGGAGGCCCATTTTCATTAGTCGAACTGAAAGTACTTCAGGAAACCATCACCCTAATTGTTTTTTCGGTGTTTACGTTGTTGGTCTTTAAATCGGAAGAACTTCGGTTAAACCACCTGATAGGTTTCGGTTTTTTAATTTTGGCCGTTTATTTCATTTTCAAAAAGTAAAAAACAAAAAAGAAAAGGGTGCCGTTTGGCACCCTTTCTTTTTTTATGATGAAACGGATTACATCATATCCATTCCGCCGCCCATTCCTCCGGGCATTGGAGCGGGTTTTTCCTCTTTTTCTTCAACAATCACACATTCAGTAGTTAGGAACATTCCGGCAATTGAAGCAGCATTTTCGAGAGCTACGCGAGCCACTTTAGTTGGATCGATAACACCGGTTTTCATCAGATTTTGGAATTCACCAACGCGAGCGTTGTATCCAAAGTCGCCGGTTCCTTCTTTAACTTTTTGTACAATGATTGCACCTTCTTCTCCGGCATTTGCTACGATTTGACGTAAAGGCTCCTCAATGGCACGACGTACGATTTTAATTCCTGTTTCCTCGTCAGCATTTTCGCCTTTAAGCTTGGAAAGTTCATTGATTGCGCGGATATAGGCAGTGCCTCCACCGGGAACAATTCCTTCCTCAACAGCTGCGCGAGTTGCATGAAGAGCATCGTCAACGCGATCTTTTTTCTCTTTCATTTCCACTTCGCTGGGAGCTCCAACGTAGAGAACAGCAACTCCTCCGGCCAATTTGGCTAAACGTTCTTGGAGTTTTTCACGATCGTAGTCGCTGGTAGTTGTTTCCATTTGTTTGCGAATCTGCGTAATTCTAGCCTGAATTTGTTCTTTTTCGCCGGCTCCGTTTACGATGGTTGTATTCTCTTTGTTAACAGTAACTTTTTCTGCGCGCCCTAGCATGCTTAAAGTGGTGTTTTCGAGCTTCATACCTTTTTCGTCGCTAACCACAACACCTCCGGTTAGGATTGCTATGTCTTCGAGCATTTCTTTGCGGCGGTCTCCAAAGCCGGGAGCTTTAACTGCAACTACTTTCAAGGCACCACGGATACGGTTAACAACCAAGGTTGCCAAAGCTTCACCATCAATATCCTCGGCAATGATTAACAACGAGCGTCCGTTTTGGGCAACGGGTTCCAAAATCGGAAGCAAATCTTTCATGGTGCTTATTTTCTTATCGTAGATTAAAATAAGCGGATTTTCAAGATTGGCCTCCATTTTCTCGGCGTTGGTGATAAAATAAGGTGAGATATATCCGCGGTCGAATTGCATACCTTCAACCACTTCAACAGTAGTTTCGGTACCCTTGGCTTCTTCTACGGTGATTACTCCTTCTTTCTTCACCTTTTCCATAGCCTGGGCAATCAAACGACCTATTTCGATGTCGTTGTTAGCTGAAATACGAGCAACCTGTTCGATTTTTTCGATGTCGTCGCCTACTTCGTGTGAAATTGATTTGAGATAGTCAACTACTGTTTTAACAGCCTTGTCGATACCACGTTTCAAATCCATTGGGTTAGCACCGGCTGTGATATTTTTCAACCCTTCGGTGATCATTGCTTGTGCAAGCAAGGTTGCGGTTGTTGTTCCATCACCGGCATCGTCTGCGGTTTTTGATGCAACTTCTTTCAAAAGCTGTGCTCCGATATTTTCAAGTGGATCTTTCAACTCAACTTCCTTAGCAACAGTTACACCGTCCTTGGTAACTTGGGGAGCTCCGAATTTTTTTTCAATTACAACATTACGACCTTTGGGGCCTAACGTTACTTTAACGGCATTTGCCAATTGATCTATTCCTGATTTGATCGATGCACGTGCTTCCTGCTCAAATACAATTTTTTTTGCCATAGTTTTTATGATTTTGTTAGTTAAACACTCGTGAAAACCTTTTTATTTCTATTCAATGATGAACAAAATGTCGTTGTGATTTAACAAAAGATATTTTTCGTTATTGATTGTGATTTCGGTACCTGAATATTTCCCGTAAAGCACCTGATCACCTTTTTTTACTTCCACTTGCTCATCTTTCTTGGGTGCACCAACCAAAACAACAGTTCCCTGTTGGGGTTTTTCTTTTGCACTGTCGGGGATGTAAATTCCACTGGCGGTTTTTTCTTCGGCTTCCATGGGTTTAACCAAGACTTTACCCGCTAATACTCTTCCTTTTACTTCTGCCATTTTTGTAATATTTTAGGGTTTAACATTAAATTTTTAATCACAACAGCTTCTTTTCATATTCTATGCCAACACCTAAAATTTATTGTGTTTGGCAAAAATCGTGTCAATTTTTCAGTCGAAAATGACAAAAGATGTCGGGCTTGTGACAAAAAATCAAATGAACTTATTCCTGTGTGGGTTGATTATCCCAAAAATCATTGATTTTGGGATTATTTCTGTGACGGTCAAAATCACGCTTGGTTTTCTTTTCAAGCTTTTCCAGAAAAGCATTCTGCAAATTTACTCCGGTTTGATTCGCAAGGCAAATTAACACAAAGAGAATATCAGCCATTTCTTCATCTAAGTTAGAATGTTCGCCTTCTTTAAACGATTGCTCGCCATATCGACGTGCAACAATCCGTGCCAATTCCCCAACTTCTTCCACCAGCAGTGCCATGTTGGTAAGCTCATTAAAATAACGCACACCTACAGTTTGTATCCATTCATCGACGATTTTCTGTGCTTCGTTAAACGAAAGCGAAATGTTTTGATCCATATTCAACTGTTATTCTTTATTTTTAGTGTCGATAATAATAGTCACCGGCCCATTGTTTACAAGTTCAACGTCCATTTTTGCTCCAAAAATTCCGGTTCCGACCGGTTTTCCCATGAGAGTCTGAATTTGCCGGACAAATTTATCGAAAAGAGGTTTGGCAACTTCGGGAGGTGCCGCCCCAATAAACGACGGTCGATTCCCTTTTTTTGTTTTAGCATGAAGAGTAAACTGGCTAACCGCCAAAACTTCTCCTCCCACATCCATTACCGACAGATTCATCAAACCTTCCGAATCTTCGAAAATTCGAAGATTTACAATTTTGGCAGCCAACCATTGAAGATCGTCGTCAGTGTCAGAAGCCTCGATACCTACCAAAATCAAAAGTCCCAAACCAATTTGTCCGGTAACTTCCGAATTTACTGTAACCTTTGCTCGACTACATCGCTGAATTACTACTCTCATCGCTTTTGATTTTAGATTACGAAAATAATGGTTTTTAGATAAATGGTTCTAAAATTCAATGTGGCCAGCTAAAAATATGATACTACATTTGAAAAAACAACCAAGCCATGTTTGTCGAATTTCGATTTATTTCAACAATCT
>DAOTAV010000221.1:0-1945 GCA_035382785.1 Salinivirgaceae bacterium
AAATCTCTGAGGTTAAGCTGTTGAGGCTTTCCATGAACAAGTGCAATGTTATTTACGTTAAAAGTAGTTTGCAGCGCGGTGTGCTTATATAAATTATTCAGCACCACATTTGCCACCGCATCACGCTTCAAATCATAAACAATCCTAAGGCCTTCCCGATCCGATTCATCGTTGATATTGCTGATCCCTTCAATTTTCTTTTCAGCGATTAGCTCGGCAGTTTTAATAATCATTTCTGCTTTGTTGACCATATATGGGATTTCAGTAACAATAATTTTTTCGTTACCTTTGGAATCCGTCTCAATGGTTGCTTTGCCCCGTATTACAATTCTTCCCCGACCGGTTTCAAGAGCTTCTTTAATTCCTTGATAACCATAAATAATGCCACCCGTTGGGAAATCCGGCCCCTTAACGTAAGTTGCTAATTCCTGAACAGTGATCTCTTTGTTTTTAATATACGCCAAACAAGCATCGATTACTTCAGTCAAATTATGTGGAGCCATATTGGTGGCCATACCTACAGCAATTCCGGAAACTCCATTTACTAACAGATTGGGAAACTTTGCCGGCAAAACCGTTGGTTCTTTGAGCGAATCATCGAAGTTTAACTGAAAATCGATCGTATTTTTTTCGATATCTGCCAGAAGCTCTTCGGCTATCTTTGCCATCCTTGCTTCGGTATATCGCATAGCTGCGGGAGAATCGCCATCGATACTTCCAAAGTTCCCATGGCCATCAATTAGCGGATATCGCATTGCCCATGGTTGCGCCATACGAACCATGGCACTATACACTGATGAATCGCCATGAGGATGATATTTACCAAGTACTTCTCCAACAATTCTTGCAGATTTTTTATGTGGTTTGCTGGCTGTAATTCCCAATTCGTGCATACCATAAAGTATTCTCCTGTGAACGGGTTTCATTCCGTCACGCACATCAGGTAAGGCACGGGAAACGATAACCGACATCGAATAATCGATGTAGGCTGATTTCATTTCTTCTTCAATGTTGATTTTGATGATATTTTCTCCGTCACTCATTTTTTATCTATTCCAAATTTTTAACAGACAAAGGTACAAATTTCGTTTGGAAATTCAGTAGTTCATCATAAACTTTCTGTTGAATTGTTAAAAGACAACAAAATTCTACCAACAATGAATGCAAATTCACAGATAATGCTTATTTTTACGGGGAAATTTAGTTGAATATGGAGGCAAAGTTTTCTCAAAAGTTGAAAGACATAATTTTATACAGTCGTGAGGAGGCTGTAAGACTTGGCAATACCACTTTAGAACCCGACCATTTATTTTTGGGTTTGATCAGAGATGGAAACAACGAAGCGTTACAACTCTTGTTTACATTGGGGCTTGCAAAAGTGCAGATATATGAATTTAAGGAACGAATCGAACAAAAGTTAGGAAGTAAATCTTCACTCGATATAAACGAGACTGATGAATTGACTTTTAATCATGGGACTACTCGTGTTTTTCGTTTAGCCGTTTTGGAAGCTCGCAGATTTTCTAGCGAAGAAATACTACCTGAACATATGCTTTTGGCAATTCTACGTGATGAATCGGCTCTGATAACAAAATTCTTTTTCATGGAACTTGGAATCCAATATGATGATATACTAGAGCTTGTGAAAAATTCATCGCCTGAAAATAAAATGAATAATCCTTTCGGGGGCTCCGATGATGACGATGATTCCGACGATATGGAGGAAAATTCTTCGACTTCAAAAGGCTCATCGGAAACTCCAGTGCTGGATAATTTTGGAGTTGATTTAACTCAAGCTGCAGCTGAAAATCGATTAGACCCTATCGTTGGTCGAGAAGTCGAAATTGAGCGACTTTCCCAAATTTTAAGTCGAAGAAAGAAAAATAATCCCGTTTTAATAGGCGAGCCAGGCGTTGGTAAGTCTGCGATTGTTGAAGGATTAGCC
>DAOTAV010000221.1:1955-4094 GCA_035382785.1 Salinivirgaceae bacterium
CATACGCATTGTTAAAAGAGAGGTTTCAAGAATTTTATTCAATAAACGAATCGTAACTCTCGATTTAGCTTCATTGGTAGCCGGAACAAAATATCGCGGACAATTTGAGGAACGCATTAAAGCCATTCTGAATGAACTCTCAAAAAATCCCAATGTAATTTTATTTATTGATGAAATTCATACCATTGTAGGGGCCGGTGGTGCCACAGGATCTTTGGATGCCGCCAACATATTGAAACCGGCTCTTTCGAGAGGACAAATTCAGTGTATAGGTGCAACCACACTCGACGAATATCGTCAGCACATTGAGAAAGATGGGGCTTTAGAGCGTCGTTTTCAGAAGGTTATGGTTGAACCTACAACCCCAGAAGAAACGTTACAAATACTTTATAAAATTAAATCGAAATACGAAGATCATCACAATGTAATTTACACAGACAAGGCTTTAGAAGCTTGTGTAAACTTATCAATGCGATATATCACCGACAGGCAATTACCCGACAAAGCCATTGATGCTCTCGATGAAGCCGGAGCTCGTGTACATATTGCCAATATTCATGTTCCTGAAAATATTGTCAAACTTGAAGCAGAAATTGAACAACTGAGAGAACAAAAAATCAAAGCTGTTCAGGAACAAAAATTTGAGAAAGCGGCCAAGTTCAGAGATAACGAGCGTACAAAAATTGAAGAACTCGTAAGAGCCAGAGAAAATTGGGAAAAAGAGTTAACTCTGCATCGCGAAACGGTTGATGAAGAAGAAATTGCAGCCGTAATTGCCATGATGACAGGTGTGCCCGTAAGCAGAATTGCCCAAGCGGAGAGCCAACGTTTGCTTACGATGGCAAAAGATTTACGCGGAAAAGTTATTGGACAGGATGAAGCCATTGAAAAAATAGTAAAAGCAATACAACGAAATCGTGCAGGGTTGAAAGATCCCAATAAGCCCATCGGCACATTCATATTTCTGGGACCAACAGGAGTTGGTAAAACTCAATTGGCTAAGGTTTTAGCAGAATATTTATTTGATTCTGCAGATGCATTAATCCGTATCGACATGAGTGAATTCATGGAGAAATTTTCGGTTTCCCGATTGGTTGGTGCTCCTCCCGGATATGTTGGATACGAAGAAGGTGGACAACTCACCGAAAAAGTTAGACGTAAACCCTACAGTGTTGTTTTACTTGACGAAATCGAAAAAGCACACCCCGATGTATTCCACATTTTACTGCAAGTGCTAGATGAAGGACGACTTACGGATAGTTTTGGGCGACGTATTGACTTTAGAAATACCTTAATAATCATGACCTCTAATATTGGTAGCCGTCAATTAAAAGAATTTGGTGCAGGGGTCGGATTTATGACAGGTGCCAAACAAAAAGCTCTGAATGAACATGCCAAAGGAGTAATCGAAAAAGCATTAAAACGCACCTTTGCCCCTGAATTTCTAAATCGTATCGATGATGTAGTAATTTTCAACGCCCTTTCTAAAGATGATATTTACAAAATCATCGATATTGAAATGAAAGGATTGGTTGACCGCGTTAAAGAAAAAGGCTATAAATTGGAATTCACAGAGTCAGCGAAAAATTTTATCGCAGATAAAGGATTTGATCCCGATTTTGGGGCTCGTCCCTTGAAACGTGCAATTCAAAAATATCTTGAAGATGAAATGGCCGAAGCTATTTTAAAAGCCGAGATCTCAGAAGGCGATATTATAGTGGTGGATTATGATCCTTCCATTGAAGCTGAACGGGTATTGATATCCATTAAAAAAAGCAACTGATGAGCATCTAAAAATTAAACAATTTTCTTTACCATGTGTTATATGGCTAACTGAATTAAAAACAATAAAACTATGGTAAAAGAAGTTCTTTTTGGAAAACAACCCGTTGCTTTATCCGGGAAACAAATTAATGTTGGAGATCAAGCCCCCGATTTCACTGTTATTGGAAACGATTTAAAACCGGTTAGTTTAAGCGATTTCGGAAATAAGAAGAAGATTATAAGCGTTTTTCCATCTATCGACACCCCGGTATGTGCAACCCAGAATCGTACATTCAATAAACGCATTTCTGAACTGGAAGATACTGTGGTTCTCAGTATTTCAGTTGATCTGCCGTTTGCTCAAAAACGATTTTG
>DAOTAV010000222.1:0-4081 GCA_035382785.1 Salinivirgaceae bacterium
TCAGCGAAGCTATCCGGTTCTAAGAAAATGAATAATTTGAAACCAAATTCAACTTACATTTCACACTTTTAGGGATACTACCGAAGAACTTAATCGATTTAGAAAAAATAAGGGTGAGTAAATTCACCCTTATTTTTCAATCTTCACGAATTATTTTTAGTGCTAGGTTGTTTTTTTTGTTTTTATTAAGAAGTTCAGGATATTTTCGATGCAATTCTTCGTCGGCCTCACGAAGTTCTTTCATCATTTGATCGCGAAGCTTCTCGTATTCTTCTCGATTTATTTTTTTGATGGGTTCAACGGGTGGCGATTCAACTTTCAAAGGATCGATGGGTTGTCCATTTTTCCACATTCTAAAGTCGAGATGAGGACCGGTGGCTAACCCGGTATTCCCCACATAACCAATGTGTTGTCCTTGGGTTACTCTGACACCCTTCCGAATTCCTTTGGCATAATTTGATAGGTGGAGATATCCTGATGTGTAAACGCTGTTATGTTTAATATAGATTTCTTTTCCTCCTTGAGTAGTGTAACGTAAATCAACTACAGTCCCGTCGGCGACGCTATACACAGGTGTTCCTGCTGGTGCTGCGTAGTCAACTCCAAAGTGAGGACGCCGGATTTTAAGAATTGGATGTTTGCGGCTGTAGCTGAACCGTGAGGAGATTCTGCTATATCGCAATGGCGCTTTTAAGAAGGTTCGTTGAAGACTTTGTCCATCTTCATCGAAATATCCCGGCTTATCGTCTTGGGTAAATTGAATGGCAAAAAAATCTTTATCTTGATGATTAAATAAGGCCGAATATATTTTCCCTATTCCAACAGAAATAGTATCAACATATTCTTCATCGTAGATGACTGAAAAGTGGTCGTTTTTCTGAAGTCCAAAGAAGTCGATGCTCCATGCATAAATTTCCGATAATTCGATAGACATAATTGGATTTATTCCGTTCTCGATCATGGAATTCCATAAGTTTGTCTCAATAATTCCCGAAACTATTTTGCGTTTCCTGATTATTTCTTTTTGCTGAGATTGAATGTGGAGTGAATCGGTAAGAGAAAAGAGCATGTAGTTTACCTTATCTTGCTCATATATAAAATATTGAGGAGTAGTGTCGGAGTTACAAAGCAACACAAAAATGTTTCCCGAGCGAATAGTTCGCAGGTCAAAAATCGATTCGGCTTTAGAAATTAAAGAAACGATGGTTGATTCCGGGACTTTGTATTTCCTGAGAATATCGGAAAAGGTTTGATTTTTCTTTACTTTACCTTCGATAATGATCATGCTATCAACGGCTATGCCGTACATATAAGTAGGCTCAAAAGCAGGTTCCGGTTCAACCGATTCGGTCGATTTTTCGATTTGTTTTATTTCCCATTCGTAAACAAGGTATTTTGCTAATGCAATTATGATAACGGAACTAATAGTTATAAGGATTGCCAGCAAAGAGTATTTTATCCATTGTTTTTTCATAAAATTCAATTTCATATAGGGATATGTCGTTAGAACATATCATGATTTTTTAATTACCGTTGTTTTTTGAACAAAAAGCTTAGCTGCGTATTTTTTCGAAGCCTTTTCCATAGGTTCCCATGACGGAACCAACAGAAACAAAGGCGTCGGGGTCGATGCTTTTAATAATTTGAAGAACCCTTGGAAGTTCGTGTTTCCGTGTAACAATCAACAAGATATGAGTATCAGCTTTGGTGTACCAGCCTTGCCCGTAAAGGATTGTTACGCCACGGTGAAGGGTTTGGCCAAGGGTAGAACTTATTTCATCGTGATATTTTGAGAAAATAAAAATCTGAACCGACTGTTTTTGTCCTTCTAAGAGAAGATCGATGGTGTAGGCAACAACTGCCATGGTAACAAATCCATAAATTACGTTGCTGATGTTGTGAAAAACTAAAATACTAGAAGATATAATAAAAAGATCCATATATAGAATGAGACGTCCCGGACTAATATTTCGGTATTTGTTGATAATCATGGCAATAATGTCCGTTCCGCCGGTTGAGCCTCCTTGAGTGAACACAATTCCAACTCCTGCTCCCGCTAGAGCACCTCCGATAACGGCAAATAGAAAAGGATCACGCTCCATTATCCCTTCAGCCGGCATAATTCCTTGAAGTAAGCTAAAAAAGAAGGTTAGAACAACCACACTAAATATGGTTTTAACTCCAAAATTGGCTCCAAGAATTTTTATAGCCAAAAAAATCAGAAAGATATTGATAATAAAGAAGGTAACCCCAACCGGAATGGGGAAACCAATATTTTGTGTAGCATAATAAACCAACGTAGCAACGCCTGTGATTCCTCCTCCGATAATTTTACCTGGAATCAGAAAGGCGACCCAAGCGAAGGCATTGATAAAAAGTCCAATGGTGATAATGGTGAAGACTTTGATTTGTTTTAATAGGGTATCTTTTGGAACGATTGTCATGGGAATTGGTTTAAGTTTTTGCGTTACATCACGATATTGATAATTCGGTTAGGAACAACAATAATCTTTTTTGGTTCAATGCCTTGAAGGTATTTCTTGGTGTTCGGATCGTCCAGAACAATTTTTTCAACTTCACTAGAAGATGCATTGGCGGCAATTTTGATTTTGAATCGAACTTTGCCGTTGAACGACACCGGATATTCGATTGTATCCTCTACCAAGAAATTATCGTTATAGGTTGGCCAAGGTTGATCGATAATGAAATCGGAATGCCCTAGCGATCTCCACAATTCTTCGGTAATGTGTGGCGCAAAAGGATTTAGGATAATAATCAGTGGTTCCAAAATTTGACGTTTAGAGCATTTAAGTTCTGTCAATTCATTGACACAAATCATAAAGGCACTGACCGATGTGTTGAATGAAAAGCGATCGATATCATCGGTGATCTTTTTAATGGTTTTGTGCAGTACTCTAAGTTCAGTATCGGTGGGTTCTTGATCGGTGACAATGAATTCAGGATTGTAGAAAAGTCGCCAAAGTTTTTTCAAAAATCGATGCACACCGTCGATACCTTTTGTATCCCAAGGTTTACTTTGTTCCAAGGGACCGAGAAACATTTCATACATACGTAGGGTATCAGCACCGAATTGTTCGATAATGTCGTCGGGATTAACGACATTGAACATCGATTTCGACATTTTTTCAATTGCCCAACCGCAGTAATATTTGCCATCTTCGAGTATAAATTCGGCGGTTTCAAATTCGGGACGCCAGCGACGGAAAGAATCTATATCAAGGATATCGTTGTGTACGATGTTTACGTCAACATGAATAGGGGTGGTCTCGTATTGGTCTTTTAATCCATGTGATACGAAGGTGTTTGTTCCTTTGATTCGATACACAAAATTGCTCCGCCCTTGGATCATTCCCTGGTTGATGAGTTTTTTAAATGGTTCGTCTTTACAAACTACGCCGATATCGTAAAGAAATTTATTCCAAAATCGGCTGTAGATTAGATGTCCGGTGGCATGTTCAGTACCTCCAATGTATAAGTCAACGTCTTGCCAGTACTGATTGGCTTCGGGTGAAACCAGAGCCTTGTCGTTGTGCGGGTCCATGTAGCGGAGATAATAGGCCGATGATCCTGCAAAACCGGGCATGGTGCTTAGTTCAAAAGGATATCCTTCCGGAGTATGCCAATTTTTGGCTCTTCCAAGGGGTGGTTGGCCATCTTCGGTTGGAAGATATTTGTCGATTTCAGGAAGTTCTAAAGGTAATGCAGATTCGTCCAATGTTCTGGGTTCACCATCGACATAGTAAATTGGGAAAGGTTCGCCCCAATAACGTTGGCGACTGAAAATAGCATCGCGCAATCGATAGTTTGTTTTCCTATATCCAAGTTTTTGTGATTCGATGTGTTGGATTATGGTTTCAATGGCATGCGTAACATCCAAGCCGTTGATAATTCCCGAATTAATCATTTTACCTTCTTTTGAATCGTACGATTCTTTCCATGACGACACATCGGAAGGTTGGTCGTTGGGTGCAACAACAACCTGAATGATAGGAAGGTTGAAGTGTCGGGCAAAGGCAAAATCACGGCTATCATGAGCAGGAACGGCCATAATGGCTCCGGT
>DAOTAV010000223.1:0-4071 GCA_035382785.1 Salinivirgaceae bacterium
CGGATAACGACGTTCAAGGTAATAATCGCGCTCTTCTTCGGGAATGTCGTTTGGATTTCGTTTGTCGCCTTTAATTTTAGGGACCCAGACCCGTCCATCGTTTCGCAGCGATTCGCTCATTAAAGTTAGTTTGCTTTGATAATCGTTTAACACCGGAATTGAAGTTGGGTGTATTTGAATGAAACTTGGATTGGCAAAAAAGGCTCCACGTTTGTGTGCTTTCCATGCGGCGGATCCATTGGAGTTTACAGCAAGGGTTGATAGATAGTAAATAGTGCCATATCCCCCTGTGGCTAACACAACAGCGTGTGCTGAATGGGATTCAATTTCTCCGGTTATAAGATTTCGGGTGATGATTCCTCTTGCTCGGCCATCAATCACTACTAAATCGAGCATTTCACGGCGTGGATACATGGTGACTGTTCCGGCTTGTATCTGACGGGTGAGAGCGCTATATCCTCCTAAAAGGCAATGTTGTCCGGTTTGCCCCTTGGCATAAAACGTTCTGCTTACCTGAACCCCACCAAACGATCGATTGTCGAGCAATCCACCGTAATCGCGTGCAAAAGGAACACCAAGGGCTGTGTAGTGGTCAATTACTAAATTGCTTACTTCAGCTGCACGATACACATTGGCTTCGCGTGCTCTGAAATCGCCGCCTTTGATCATATCATAAAACAGTCGGAAAACGCTATCGCCATCGTTTTTATAGTTTTTGGCCGCGTTGATGCCGCCCTGGGCAGCTACGGAATGTGCCCGGCGTGGACTGTCTTGATAACAAAAAACTTTTACGTTGTATCCGAGTTCTCCGAGTGTTGAAGCTGCTCCACTACCCGAAAGTCCGGTTCCGACAACTATAATGTCAAGTTTTTTCCGATTGGCTGGATTAACAAGCCTCAACGATGCCTTGTGGTTTGTCCATTTTTCAGCTAACGGCCCGGTTGGTATTTTTGATTGCAAATTAGACATAATTTTGGTATTTGATTTCCGAACATTAAAAGTAGAGCATAAAGTATAGCGGGATAATGCTAAATCCTGTGGCAATAACGGTTGCGTAAACAAGGGCTACATTCTGTAATCGTTTTAGCCATATTTCATTGCATAAACCCAAGGTTTGAAACGCTGACCAGAATCCATGGGCTAAGTGGAACCCCAAAAAAATGGCTGAAATAATGTAAAAGATACTGTAAACCAAACTCTCTTTAAACAACGTTGAAACAAGCAGATAGGAGTTTTTCATTGGTACTCCATCGATATGTACGGGAGTTAAGAGCTGGTCGCCGGTGAATTTCATTTTAACAAAAAAATGGAGCAAGTGAAGCACTAAAAATGATGCAATGAGACAACCCAAGATAAACATATTGCGGGAAGCCCAGCTTGAATTTGCCGCTCCATTTAAAGTTGCATAGGGTGTGGGTCGAGCGCGGTAATTTTTTACCGTTATTATGATGGTCAGAAGAATATGAACCAGAAGTCCCACGGCTAAAATGGGTTCAACAACCCGAATCAGCGGATTGGTAGCCATGAAATGGGCTGCCCGATTAAACATGGTTCCGCTGTCGTCGAGAATTAATGTGAAATTCACACTGAGATGCACTATTAAGAAGAGAATCAGGAAGAGGCCCGATAATGAGACAACCATTTTTCTTCCAATGGAGGATCCTAGGAATGTGGACATAGTCGATATTTTTTATATTGGCAAAGGTACAAAAACACTTCTATTTTTTTGATATTTTGATTCAAAACGGTTTCCTATACCATATTTTTTTCACCGAGGGAAGAATAAGGGTGAATGTCGAACCTTGATTTTCACTACTCTTCACTGTCATTTCGCCGCCCATCATTTTGGCAAAATTATAACAAAGCGTCAATCCTATTCCTGAACCCTTTTCTCCGGATGTTCCTTGTTGCGTGGCTTCGTAAACAGAGTGAAATAATTTTTTTTGATTTTCTTCGGAGATTCCAATTCCATAATCTGTGACAGAAATTAGAACCGTGTTGTTATCGGTTTCTTTCACTTCAACCCGAACCGTGCTGTTGCTATGGGAGAATTTAATAGCATTAGATAAAAGATTTCTGATAATCATCGAAAGAGCCTTTTCATCAGCCTTTATCCGGCAATCGAATGTATTTAGCTCGATATTGATTCCTTTTAGGTTAGAAAATTTGTTTTGTTGTTCTACTATGTGGCTAAGTAGAGGATATAACTCTAGTTCTTGTATTTGCAGGATTTTGTTTTTTGTTTGTATTTTAGTCCATTCTAAGAGATTTTCAAAAAGAGTTACAACATCTACCGTTGTATCGCGGATGATCGACAGCATGTGTTCTGTTTTCCCAGCTTCCTGAGATTTAAATCGTCGTTGAAGCAGTTCAGTCATTCCCAAAATAGTGGTTAAAGGATTTCGGATATCGTGTGAAATGATGGAAAGTAAGGTGTCGCGTAGGCGTAGTGTCTCTTCCAGTTCCTTGTTTTTCATAGCCAGGGTTATTTCGGCTTCTTTACGCCGGGTTATGCTCCACACAACTTCAAAAAGTAAAGAAATTTGTTGTAAATCGTCGGTAGTGTAATCTTCATTTTTGTTTTCAACACAAACAACACCTAAAAGTTGAGAAGCTGCCACTATTGGATGAAAAATCAGTCGATGTAGATTAATTAGTTCTGTGGGGAAACTTCTAGAAATGAGGAACAATCCGTGATGATTGTTTGCAATTACTGGTTTAGTTTCATCTTTGAATAAGCTTTCCAGTGTAGGACGGTAATAATGATCAAATATGTTGGTTTGAAAAAGATTATCGTATCCCAAATAACTGATTAAGTTAAACGATCGTTGTTCGGGGCTGAAAAGAGCAATAAATCCTCTATTACTTTTGGTGAGTTCCAGTGCTTTTTGCAAAGCTAGAGTCCAAAGTTCCTCTAACGGTCGGTCGTAATTATTGAATATTTGTTCAAAAGCTTTGAGCCGTGCGGTGTGTCGCAAGTTTTTAGTTTCGGCTTCAATACGCTGAGTTACATCATGTATCATGACATAAATCATGGTTTTCCGATCGATAATTATCTTTCCCGTATAGAATTCTAAATGGCGGATTTTTTCAGGAGAACGTCGGCTTCTTATTAAAAAGTAGTTCTTTTTCTCGTTCAGGATTCGATCAACAAAGAGCTCTGCCTGCTCCATATCAACTGAAAATATTTCTGTAATTTTTTTCTGCTGAACTTCTTCAATATCCCATCCATAGAGGCTACAAGCAGCAGAGTTGGCGCTATGGATCGATTTTGTCTCCGGATTAATTAAAAGAATGGGCGTGTGGTTATTGTTAAAAATGGCTCTATGACGCTGTTCGCTTTCCAATAGTTTTTTTTGAGCAAGTCGCTGTTCGGTGATATCTTCCAACAAACCAATAAACAGATGGTTGTCTGCATCGATTGGTTTTGCCACCATGCGAACCGTTTTGTGATGTTGCATTTCGGGGTCAATGATTTCCCTTTCTATTTCGTTGGCCGATGAAATCAGTTGATAGGTTGACCCCGGAAAGAGAACTTCAAGGTTTAAATTATTATCTGTTGTGGGAATTATTTTACGAAAGTTTTCATTGTAAAGGATAATTTTTCCATCGGATTGAAAATGAAACATTCCAATGGGGGCAAATTTGTAAATCATGCGATAAAGCGCTTCGCTTTGGGAAATCTGTCGCATCGACTTCCGTCGATTTTGCAAAAACAACAGAAGTAAGAGTCCAATGACTAATGCTTCGGTTAGCATAATCAGTAGAACCGTAATCACAATTTTTCTATGCTCTTCTAACCATGATAAAGGTTTGTTTACCACGATGCTTCCGGGAGGCAAATGTTTTTCATTGATTTTCCAACGTGTTAGTTGTTTATAATCAAAAATCCATCGGTTCGACTCTTCCCGAACCACCGGAATTCCATCGGCAGAACCTCGTCTCAGGATATCCAGAGCCAGCCTTGCAGTAATTTTTCCTTGGGTTGCACCATTGATTAGGTGACCGCCAAGCACTCCATGTCCCAAATAAAAATCCCATAGCCCGTAAATAGGACAAGGCGCAACTTCT
>DAOTAV010000224.1:0-4044 GCA_035382785.1 Salinivirgaceae bacterium
TATATTTGAAACCAAATTTAACTTACATTACACACTTTTAGGGATACTACCGAATGAAAATAAAAAATGAAAACAAAAAAATAGGAGGACAAAACTATGTTACCAAAAATCATCACAAGCGATCCGTTGTTTAACACACTTCTAGATTCATATTTTAATGACGAAAATAGTGTGACCGGTTATCGGACTTCTCAATGTGGATACGCTGCGGTTAATATCATTGAACACGACAAAGATGTTACGATAGAGATTGTTGTTCCGGGATTAAAGAAAGACCAAATAAATATTGAATTAAGCGACGATATTCTGACGATCGGTGCAGAGGTTCCTGAATCAGAGACAACCGAGAATTATGTAAAAAGAGAATTTAAGTGTAGATCGTTTAAACGAAGCTTCTCTTTGCCGGATAATCTCAACACTGAAAAAATATCGGCTACGCACGAGAATGGTATTCTCCGGGTGGTGATTGAGAAAAAAGAACCAGCAACACCCAAGGGGCCAAAACAAATTGAGATTCAATAAAAGGGAAAGCCGGACAAAAAATCCGGCTTTTGTGTTATTAATAAAATATGTTAATTTCAATATATTTGTTCATTGTTTATATTTTACATACTAACCCATGCCATTATTATTTATCTTGGTCGGTTGGGAGAATCATCGTTAGTAACCAAAGCCTCGAAGTTGTCCTTGGAGAAAAACAAGAAATAGAGACATATGGCCGTGTGTCTCATTTCATAAAACGGTATTGTTTCGATTGGAGACACACGGCCGTGTGTCTCTCCAATTTGCCATAATTACCAAAATTCGCGTAATTTTTAAAACTCCAAAAATCATAATATTTATCATCCACAAAATAGTTTAACATAATCTAAATTTTGTCAATTCGGTGTAGTTTACACGCTGTGTCGCTCAACTCTTTTCCAAGGATAATCCCAAGAACGCAAAAACAACTTACCATTTGGTAACTTACTTTTTGGTAATATGGAGAAAAATTCATTAGATTTGTAAAAAATATTCCTGATGAAAACGCCATTTACTTTTGGGAAAATAGCTTTAGATAAAGATTTTACAGACAGGGAACGGGAAACTGCTCGCTTAGTGCAAAACTATACATCTCTTACCCATACTATCCTCATCTCACCACGTAGGTGGGGAAAATCATCGTTAGTAACCAAAGCCTCGAAGTTGTCCTTGGAGAAAAACAAGAAACTCCGTTTTTGTTTTATTGACTTGAATAATGTAAGAACCGAGGAGCAATTTTACGAGTATTATACTACAGAAATTTTAAAGTCTTCATCAACAAAACTTGAAACTATTGTTGATACAGCCAAAAAAGTGCTTGGGCGATTTATTCCTACCATTACTGTTAGCCCCACACCTGAAAACAATTTTCAGTTAGGATTAAATTGGAGCGAGGTTAAAAAGCAACCTTCCGACATTATTGACATGGCAGAGCGTTTAGCTATAAACAATAATACCAACTACATCATTTGTATCGATGAATTTCAGAATATTTCGCAATTCGAAAACCCCGAAGCCTTTCAAAAAATGCTTCGCGCGCACTGGCAAAAGCATCAACAGGTTTCATACTGCCTGTACGGCAGTAAGCGACATATGCTAATGGATGTTTTTACCTCTCCCACAATGCCATTCTACAAGTTTGGTGATATTATTTTCCTTGATAAAATATCGACCGACGACTGGGTAAAATTCATTACAGGTAGATTTAACGAAACAGGAAAAAAAATTGATGTCAATGCCGCAAAGCTGATTGCCGATTTAACCGAACGTCATTCATATTACGTACAGCAATTGGCTCAACAATCGTGGTTACGTACCGAGGTTGAATGTACTAACGAGATTGTAAGTGAGGCTTTTGAAGATCTGATCCTTCAACTCAGCATGCTGTTTCAATCCATTACCGATGGGTTAAACAATAGTCAAATAAATCTTCTGAAGGCAGTTATCAATAATGTAGAACAACTTAGTTCAACGGCAGCTATAAAAGAATACCATCTTGGAACATCTGCCAACGTTTTAAAGATTAAGAAGGCATTGATAAACAAAGAAATTATTGACATTCAAAACGATGCAGTGTACTTCCTTGATCCACTCTATAAGTACTGGTTAAAAAAATACTTCTTTAGAATTTGACCAATTTTGCAGTAATAATAAGAAAAGCGTAGCAATATACACAATATGTTGTGTTTCCCATCATCGTTGTTCCCAAAACGCTACGCGGTGGTTTTGGTGGTCATTGTTGCCCTGTTTTTTGGGAAAATTGAAATGTTTCGGTTGCGTTTTCGTTCCGGTATAGACGCACAGCCGTGTGTCTATACGATTTGCCGCAATCGTGATTATGCGATTTGGTTTTTGGTTAAAAATTCCCTGATATTTATGGTTTCTATGCCCTTATAGGAATCCATGGCGTATTCATCGGCCGTAACCACAATTTTTCGGTAATTGTCGTCTATGTCTAATAGATTGCCATATTCGCGGTTCCTGACATTTTCGTCGGCCAGCGACAAGGTTACCTGAATATAGGTTCGGTTGTTATTCTTGTCGCAAATGAAATCAATCTCCCTGCTGCCCATTTTACCAACCGTCACCTTGTATCCGTGAATTAACAGATGCAGCAACACAACATTTTCAAGCAATTGGTTGATATCGTTTGGTTTATACGCGATAATGGAATGACGTAAACCGGTATCATGGAAATAATATTTCTCGCCAATTTCTAAGATACGTTTGCCTTTTAGGTCGTTACGCGATATTCTTGCAATTAGGTAAGCGTTTTGTAAATATCCTAAATAGTCGAGAACAATATTGTTCGAGAATTTCATGTGTTGCGATTTCAAATAATCGGTTATTTTTTTAGCCGAAAAAACATTGCCAATATTGTCGGCAATAAAAATGACCAACCGTTCCAGAAAGGCAGGATTTCGGATGTTGTACCTCGATATAATGTCTTTGTATAGAATGGTAGTGTAAATATTTTTCAGATACTCAAAAACGACGTTTTCTTCCAAAGGAAGGTTTGTGAGATATGGAAGTCCGCCAAACCGCAAGTATTTGGAAAAATTTTCGGGAGTATTTTCCAACCCGTGAAATACCAAAAATTCGGGGTAGGAAAGGCTGTACATTGAAATTTCAATGTATCGGCCTGTTAGATAGGTTGACAACTCGCCCGACAAAAGTTTGGCATTACTCCCCGTGCAATATATGTCCCACATACCGGTAGATTGAAAATGTCGGAGCGCTTTTTCGAATTCCTGAATTTCCTGAATTTCATCGATAAAAATAGCCGACTTTTGTCCCGCTGTAACGTTACTTTCGGCAAACGAAACAAGGTCGCTATAGGTTTTTATGGAATCAAACGCCAAATCTTCTTTGTTAACATATAGAATTTGAATTTCAGGATTTTGTTGCCTAACTAAATCCATAATCTGAAACATAAAATAACTTTTCCCCGTGCGGCGTTGACCAACAATAACTTTTATTAAATCCTTGCCTATAAAAGGGCGAATTTTGACTTCGTATATTTCGCGTCGGATATACTCTTTTATCATAAAATTTTTGATTATACTAAAATCTTTTACAAAGATACAAATTCTTTTGATTATACTACAAAAAATTACATAGGCCTGTTTTCAGGACGTTCGTTGTGTTTCCCAACAGCCTTATTCCCAAACAATGCCGCCGGTGGGAAATTTTTTGTTTTTAACCTTTGCCATCGTTCCAAACTTTGGCAAGGGTGTAGCTTAGTTGGCAAAACCGAGGTTTCGCAATGGGGGTAAATGTTGGGGCGTTGTTCCCAAAACGCCACGCGATGGTTTTGGTGGGCAATGTTTTTGCCCTATTTTTTCGGGGAAATTTGAAATGTTTCGGTTGCGTTTTCGTTCCGGTATTGACGCACAGCCGTGCGTCTCTACGATTTACCACAATTACCAAAATTTGCGTAATTTTTAAAAACACCAAAAATCATAATCAGGTAGTATCCCTAAAAGTGTGTAATGTAAGTTAAATTTGGTTTCAAATATAATC
>DAOTAV010000225.1:0-4019 GCA_035382785.1 Salinivirgaceae bacterium
GTTGTAAAAAGCACATCATTGGCTGATCCTTCACGGACGATATGTATGTACCGCACGAAACCCAAAATGTGAGGAATGTGGGCTTCGAGAATATTGTAAGTACTATGGGTATAAAGTCAACGGTAATTTAACCCGGCTTTGAAAGAAGTGTTTTGTTTATCATTGAAAAACAATAAAAGGGTTATAATGTGGACAAACGTTTTTTGATTGAAAATTACATTTATAGATCTTGAGTTAACGAATCGGGCATTGAAGCATATAGCCGCGTAGATTGCTGAAAACTATCCAATTGTCGCAGAACCTTGTCTCTAACCACCAGAAAACTGTCCTTTAACTCAGGTTTTACAGGTAAAGAGGGCGGGGATTCCATAGTGAGCGGATTGATCGGTTGATTGTTTTTGTACACACGGAAATCGAGATGAGGCCCGGTAGACAATCCGGTCGATCCCACGTAAGCGATGATATCTCCTTGTTTCACAAAACTTCCTTTGTTGATTCCTTTGGCAAACCGGCTCAGATGCATATAAGTTGTAGTGTACATACTATTGTGTTTTACCTTTAGATAATTTCCTCCTCCGTTTTGTTGATATCCTTTCTCAATCACTACACCATCGCCGATCGTTTTTACCGGCGTACCTACAGGTGCAGCATAATCTACGCCATGATGCGCCCGGTATCGTTTCAGGATTGGGTGATAACGGGAATTGGTAAACTTGGAAGTGATGCGAAAGAAGTCGAGAGGCGATTTCAGAAATTCCTTTCTCAGGCTATTGCCTTCTTCGTCGAAATATTCTCTCACTGAATCCTGTTTGAAGGGAATCGCGCAGTATGCTTTGCCCTGATGCGTAAAAACCGCACCTTCTATCGAAGCGATATCCACGAAGGTAGTATCATCGATGTAGGCTTCATCATACATCAAACGAAACGAATCTCCCTTTTTTATGTCAAAAAAATCGATTTGCCAAGCATAGAGATCGGACAACTTAAGCGCAAGCAGCGGGTGAACTCCGGCATCGATGATAGCGTTCCATAACGAAGAGGTGATTGTTCCCTCGATATATTTGCGTTGCAAGGTGATGGGTTTCTCCCCTTCATATGCTTTAATGTTTTCTGATGAGAGATCTACAACTACATATTCGGTTTTTGATTTTTCAAAAACAAGATACTCAATATTTGAAATGGAATCTTTTGTTGTGATGGCTGCATAGGTATTCCCGATTTGTAGTTTTGATGGAGAATAATAGGGCGAAATAGTTTGACTTATTTTATCGGATGTTGTACTTGTGAATCCTAGTCCCGTTAATATAGAAGCAAGGTTGTCGCCTTTTTTTATTTTATACCGGTTGACATTTAACGAATCGATACATATCCCATATTCGTGCATGTGAAATGTTTCTATTTGATCCACCGAATCGGGATGACCTTCTTTGTGCTTTGAGCTACAGGAACTGATATGAACGATTATCAATAAACCTAATGTTATCCCGTATAGCCTTTTTATTTTTTCTTTTTCCCGTATGTTGTCTTTTATTAATGGAATCATAGTTATCAAGTAATTAATGAGCCCCTCCTAAAAGTTGTTTTCATTATTTTTTAGTTACAACGAACCACTATTCAACTGATTTTTGTAAAAATCGCTTTGAATGGAGTTGCCGGAGGGACTCATTAATTCACATTTAATTTTGTATTGAAAACTTGTATACACACCTACTCGTATATTTCTCTCCCGGTTTCAGGTACGGCGAAGGCCATTCAGGTTTATTGGGTGAATCCGGGTATTTTTGCGTTTCGAGACAGATGGCTGTTCGATGGTTATAAATAATGCCCTTTTTCCCTTTGATCGTTCCATCGAGAAAATTGCCCGTATACACTTGCACTCCGGGTTCGGTGGTATATACTTCCAGGCGAATATTGGTTTGTGGGCAATATACGGCAGCGGCAAGTTGAGAAACATCGCCTTGTGTATTCAATACCCAGTTATGATCGTACCCTTTACCGAATCTTAACTGTTCAAAATCGCTGTCGATGCGTTCGCCTACAGGTGTGGGGGTTCTGAAATCCATCGGTGTCCCCTCTACTTTTTCTATTTTCCCGGTGGTCATAAAGGTACTGTCAATCGGTGTATAGCTGTCGGCATTGATCATCAATACATGATCCAAAATAGTATTCACAGGGTTACCGCTCAAGTTGAAATAAGAATGATTGGTAAGGTTTACCACGGTTTCCTTGTCGGTTTCGGCTTCATAATTAATGTCGATAGCATTGTCGTCGGTAAGTTTCATTGTTACTTTTACGTTAAGGTTTCCGGGGAAACCGGCTTCTCCATCGGGTGACAAATAAGACAGCACTACCGTTTGGCTGTCGGGTTGAGCTGCTTTAAAAACTTTGGTATGAAAACCTTCGTCGCCACCGTGTAACGTATGTCCGTAATTGTTTTGGGGTAGCTGATATTCAACGCCTGCTACCGTAATTTTTCCATGGGCGATCCGATTACCGTATCGACCGATGGTTGCTCCGAAATTATTGGGAATATTGATGTAATCTTGAATGGAGTCAAAGCCTAACACTACATCTTGCATGGTTCCGTTTTTGTCGGGTACCATTACGGAAACAATTCGTCCGCCGTAATTCGTTACACACACTTCAACTCCGTTTGCATTCTTTAGAACATACAAATCGGTTGAGTCGCCATTTACAACCGTTTGAAAATTACTTCTTTTTAGTCCCGAAAGGGTGGCCGCTTCTTCGGGCGCCTGCTTTTGTTTGTTTGTACAACCGACGATGGCTACTATAGCCATCAGCCAACATAGTTTGTTAATCTTCATAGTCTGTTTTTATTAAATCGGATATTTTAAAAAATCTTTTTTCCTTTTCATACTTAATCGGATATCGGAATAGCCAATATTATTCCATTTTTCTTAATCGGACTTCTATACCGCTGTTTTTCAATGCTTCTTTCAATTGTTTTACATCGGTATTTCCAAAATGATAGGGATAAAGAATTTTCGGTGAAAACATGTTGGCGGCGTTTACGGCTTGTGTAATGGTCATGGTGTAAGGTTGATTCACCGGAAGGAAAGCGATATCGATATTTTTCAGGTTTTTCATTTCGGGAATGTCTTCTGTATCGCCGGCAATATAAATTCTAAGACCGTCAATGGTTAGAACATAACCGTTGTCGCGATGACGAGGATGAAATTGTTCTCTGCCGGGTGTTGTGTTGTATGCTGGTACGGCCTCTATGGCGATTTGTTCCGATACTTTTATTTTATCGCCGTTTTTCATTATTTTAGCTTTAGGATTACCTGATTTTTTTGCACTCGCTTCGTTCATGATGAGCAGCGTGTTGTCTTTCGACAACGTCTTAATCGCTTTAGGATCTAAATGATCTTCATGTTCGTGGGTTATCAAGATAATGTCGGCTTTTGGGAAAGTCGAATAGTCGGCGTACATAGAAACAGGATCGACCTGAATAGAACGATTGTTGAACGTGAGCGCAAGGCTACCGTGCTTAATGAACGTAATCACCACTTCGTGATGGTTTTTTGTCTTGAAGGTATCCGTTTCATATGAACCGCCTTTTATGGTAAAGGCTGGGAGAATTAGCATCATCATAAAAACAGATTTTAAATTTATATTACGTTCCATATCCCGATATTTTTTGGATATTTATTGATTATCTATTTGTTATCAAGTTTCATAAGGTTATTTTATGAAAACTTGGATTTCCAATAACCTTCAAATGTATAATTTTATTTTTAAAATCACAAGAATTTTGTTCAAAAATTCCGGATGCAGAGTCAACCGGCAAGTACAAATTTACGCTAATTGTTTGTAAAACTTCATTTTTGGGCAGATGCCATTCCGATTCAGTTCTCATTTTTCGATTTATGTATTTCCAAGTGTCGGATTATTTCATACCCTCCGTTTTTGGATATTGGTGGTATTGGCTCAACAAAGTTTGTGTTCGTTTTAGCAGGTAAGACAGCATACGGGAGCAATTTTCGGTATTTTGTTTA
>DAOTAV010000226.1:0-4005 GCA_035382785.1 Salinivirgaceae bacterium
CCCAAAGCGGTCCGACATTTCAAAGATTCGCCGTAAGGCCATAAGAACAAAACTTAAGGATATCAGCCACCAAGCAATGTTGTTTCGGGTTCGTCTAATCAAGGTTAAGGCTAAAACGGCCGTAACTAATTGAATTAGTGCAGCTAATACCAAGGCGATTTTTAATGACATATTTACTGTATTTATTAAGCAAGTTTACGAAAAATAATCGGATTACACCAGAACGTTATTTTGCGCTTTGAGTCAGAGCTTCAAATCTTTCTCAATCGAACTTATTAGTTTTTTTTGTTCAATAGCTAACTGACAGTAGTTGAACTGCTTGATGAAACGAAAGCTCCAAACGATATTTTTCGGATACTAATAATAGCATTCTTGGCCAAAATTCCCTAACATTTCTTGCTTTACTGATAAAAATGAATTATTTTCGGTTATCAAAACCGTTTTTAGAAGGTTTGTGGTTAATCTAAAATATTCATCCAAAGTCTTTTATGTGTTAAACCGAAATAATGTAACCGTATGAAATCGTTTTATATCAATTTGAATGAATCGGCCGAAAAAGGAACGCGTTACCGTAAATTTTTGATGTATAGTTCTGCGGCATTAGTGCTAATGCTTTTGCTAACGTTTGTCATTCTATATAATTCAAAGGTTGATACCCTTTGGTATTATATTCTGCCGGGATTATATGTGCTGATATTCATTTACTTAGCCTTTGCCGGATATCAGTCACATTTGTATATTTCGGCCGATGAGAGAGCCTTAGAATATCAGTTAGGTTTTCATCGGAGAGCGCCGCTTGCCATTTTTTGGCAATCGATTAGTAAAGTTAAAATCGGACCAACCTACATTTCGTTTTATAAGCAAAGCGGTAGAAAGAAAACTTTACAATTAGGTTGGCTTTCCTATCAGAAATTGGTTGAAGTTAAGAGTAAGATAGAAGCATTATGTAAAAATCTCAATATCCCCATTGAATACGGCGAAATTCGTCACGATTTTTAGTCATCGTGGTTGAGTAGATAATCTTCGATTTTTTTCACTGCGTGGTGATACGAGGCTTTCAATGCTCCTACGGAAGTTTGAAGAACCTCCGAAATTTCGGAGAATTTCATTTGGTCGAAATATTTCATGTTAAAAACCAAACGTTGTTTTTCAGGCAGAAGTTGGATTGCTTTATGAAATTTTTTCTGTAGCGCATCGCCCGAGAACTCGCTTTCTGACTCTAATAAGGCGATTTTTTTCTCGTTATATTCCTCCAGTGAAGCAGAACGTCGTTTTTGTTGTTCGATAAAGTTAAGGGTTTCGTTAACAGCAATTCTGTAGAGCCATGTATAAATGGCTGAATCGCCCCTAAACCGGTCAATGGCCTGATATGCTTTAATAAAGGTATTCTGAAGAATGTCGTTAGTATCATCGTGGCTGATGACCATTTTTCGTATGTGCCAGTAAAGTCGTTCACTATACGATTTAACTAAAAGCCTGAAAGCTTCATTCATTGAGCCTTCGGACTTTAGTAGTTTTAAAATGGTTTGATCAGTAAGATTTGATTTCATCCGACGCGGTAATTATTTCCGCTTCAGAACCTTCTCAACGGCTTCAACTATGTGGCGTGTGTTAATTCCGTATTTTTCCAATAACTCTTCTTCGGTGCCGCTTTCGCCAAATTTATCGTCAACGGCAACGTATTCCATGGGAGTAGGAAGTTTTCTTGCCAACACTTGCGCCACGCTATCGCCCAATCCACCATTCATGAGATGTTCTTCAGCTGTTACAACGGCTTTTGTTTTTGCCGCTGATTCTACGATTGTTTTTTCGTCTAAAGGTTTAATCGTATGGATGTTGATTAGTTCCACATCGATACCTTTTTGGCGCAGTATTTCTTCCGCTTCCAAGGCCTTCCAAAGTAAATGCCCGGTAGCAAAAATGGTAACATCTTTTCCTTCTTTTATTTTCCAGGCTTTCCCGATTTCAAAAGGCATATCTTCCGGAGTAAAGTTTGGTACTTTAGGTCGTCCAAAACGTAGATACACTGGTCCATCATACTCAGCCACGGCAATGGTTGCGGCTTTAGTTTGATTATAATCGGCCGGATTGATAACAACCATGTGGGGTAAAGCTTTCATCAAGGCAATATCTTCCATGGTTTGGTGGGTGGCTCCGTCTTCTCCAAGGGTTAATCCTGCGTGAGATGCGGCAATTTTTACATTTTTATTACTATAGGCTATGCTTTGACGAACTTGGTCGTAAACTCGACCGGAAGCAAATTCGGCAAACGTTCCTGCAAAAGGAATTTTCCCTCCGATGGTTAATCCGGCCGCTACACCCATCATATTAGCTTCAGCAATTCCTGTTTGGAAAAAACGTTCGGGATAACTTTGGGCAAACTTATCCATTTTTAGGCTGCCGGTAAGGTCAGCGCATAGAGCTACAACGTTTTTGTTTCGTTCTGCTGCAATCATAAGCCCATCGCCAAATCCGGAGCGGGTGTCTTTGTTCCCTGTATTTTTTAAAATCGTCATGGTTTTCGACATTTTTTGATTAACGCAGGCAAAGGTAATCATTCATTTTTAATTGATTTCTACTTGTGGCAACTTTCCTTCCCAATCGATTCTTTGTTTTTTTTATCGTCCGAGCAGTGTCCTTATGAATCCTTTTTTGCAATTGTTAATTTTGGGAATCCAACTACCAACAATTTTTCTCTTGAATGGGCGTCCGATAATGCTTAAAAAATAGTGGTAAGGTTTTATAAAAAATCGATTGTAAAAAATAGTGTTAGGAGTATCAATAGAGTAAAATTCTAACAATTTCGCCGGGTTTAATTTCAAACTCCTTTTTGATAACGGCCATCGTTTCTTGTTTTCCTATTGGACGAAACATCACCATGTAGCGTCCGGGTTGAAGGGTCAACGAATAAAATCGCATGTTTTCGGGAAATACTTGAATATTCTCCGGACCATTAGGCCCGTGGTAATATAAATTTCCTTCACCTTCGCTGTTCGTGATAAAATTAGCAATTCCTGGTTTGGGGTAGTCAATCACTGTTGTATGGCTTTGCCGGATGTTAACGCTATCGATGATGGTTATCGGTAGTGTGAGTATTTCAACACGGTAATCTCCGGTAATATATCGAACTTTTTCGCCAGTGGTTTGCATATTGATGATTTCACCACTGATTCTATCTTTCACAATTACTTTCACGGGTGATGAAACAAGCTGAGTAGGCTGCCTGACTTGTAAATGTCCCATGGGAGTGCTGACCGCAAAAACATTGTGTCGTCCGGGTTGAATGGAAATATTCTCGATGAATTGAGGTGGGAAAGTGTGAACTTTTATCCGATATATATATCCAGGATCAACATAGAGCGTGTCAGGATTTCCTCGATAATTTAGGGTGTGGAAAAAATTGTAACGAACGGCTCCTGTTTTGTAATCGTAGAAGGTCATATTTACGTTACTTTCGGTCGGATTACCATAGAAGTCCAATAGGTTTATCTGGAGTGAGGTTGTATTTAATACTTGGGTGATGATAACATCTAAAACCTCCTGAAATCGAGATTCATCAATGGCATCGTAAAACTTACCAATGCAATCAAACGTTTTTTTAAATCCGCGATCAAGTCCGATCCCAACGATGAAGGGTTCTAGGATAATTCCTGAACGTTGCAAGCGCTGACTCACTTCACAGGGATCACCATCGCAGGCCTCAATTCCGTCAGTCAGAAGAATGATGATCCTACGGCAGTTATCGTCTGGAAAGTCATTGGCTGATTTTTCCAAACTTAATGCAATAGGGGTGGTGCCTTTGGGATGTATGTTTCGTAACGTTTCTTTTATTTGATTTGTGTTATTTTCTAAAAAAGGGACTTCGAGTCGTGTGTCGTTACAATCTTGGGGAGAAACCGTTTTTTGATGTCCATACACACGGAGGGCAAACTTGACATTATGTTGTTCCAGACTATCCAATAATCTTATGAGCATCCGACGTGCGATATCGATTTTAGGCTGTTT
>DAOTAV010000227.1:0-4002 GCA_035382785.1 Salinivirgaceae bacterium
ATGGTGCCGTTTTTTTGTTTGAAGATCTGTTTTTGCAGGGAGGCATTCCACAACCATTCCTCTTGTTCAAAACCACCCGAATAGCCCGAATTGGTGTTATAGGAAATATCGCTTTCGATGGAGAAATCGTACGGCAGATAGAGGGTGGTGTTTGCGGATGCGTTGTAATTGAAGTATTCCTGATCCTGTTGCCCTTTCAAACTGTTACTGACATTGTTGTAATTGATGTTCCCGCGGATGCCGAAATCGATGATATCCGAACGGTAGTTCAGCCCCAGGGTTTGGCCGAGATTAGTCCTACGGCTCAAATTCGATTCATTGTTCGAAAAACCATTCGTATGATTATAACCGACAGTACTCATGGAAAAGATGGAGAATTTGATGTTCCTGAGTGGCATATTCAGCATGAGGCGACCGTTGGCATTCCAGTTTCCGTCAACATTTTTGTAGGTGGTTTCTTTTCGTCCGGTTTCGCGGTCGGTAAAGGTTGAAGAAACAATATCGTTGAACGTATATCCGCCGTTGCCGAAAAAGGTTATGGAGCTGCTTTTTTCGGGTACAAAATTCATATAGCGGATGTTTAATCGGTGGTTAAACGAAGGCTTCAGGTCCGGATTACCTTCGGTAATGTTTAGCGGGTCAGAAATATCCACAACCGGAGAGAGTTGTGTTACCGAGGGTTGACTGGTGCTGCCGGAATAGTCGATGCGTAGGTTGTTTTGTCGGCTCCAACGGTAGTTGAATTGTGCCGAAGGAGCATAATTGACCACATTTTGACCAAGATCGTGTATTTTCTCCTCGCCTTTAAATGTTTTGCTCTTTGAGCTCGAAGGTTGTATGCTCAATCCGAGGGTATAATCGTATTTTTCTCGTTGTGCCTTGAAGTTGAGCTCGATTTCTTGATTTACAAAATTGTTTTCAAGTCTTTTGCTGTAGGCCGAGTCGAGAACCGTGTAATTTCCTGCGGCATCTTTAGATCGGGTGTCTTTGTCGGATTCCGACAGGTTTTGTTGGTAGCGGTAGGCCAGTTGGACGAAGTTGTTTCTTCCAATAGGCTCGACATACGAAATATACCCTTGCCAGTTTTTGCTGTTGTTGGTATTGGTGAATTTCTGATCGATGATATCGTCGGGTTTTGTGCCGTGATAGAACGTGTTTGAAAGATTGTTTCCCTTGTTTTCGGAATCGTTGATTCCGCCCCTGAGTTGGATGCTGAGAACACGTCCTTCTTTTCCCAGTTCGCGGCTGGCATCTAGACGTGCACCGATATTTTTTCCGTTTCCTTCGGAGAAATATTCCGAATCGCCGCTGTTGATGGTATCGGTGGTTTCGTTACGGGTGAGGAATTCGCCCGTTTCGGTGCGCCGGTTATCGTATATTCCCGCATTGGGACGGAAAATGATGCGTGTCAGCGTATCGGGAGTCCATTCCAGACGAAAATCCATATTGAAATTTTGGCTTTTGTTGTTGGATGCGTTGTTTTCGTCTTCAAAAGTATTTCCGCTGCTCAACAAGTTTTGGGTGTAGGTTTTCGATATGAGATCGTTGTTGGTCGATCCGAAACGCAAGTTGCCGCCGAGTTTGAGCTTTTCGGAAAATTGGGTGTTAAAATTGAACCCTCCCATTCCTGAAGTGGTTACACCGCTTTGACCACCAAACATACCCCGCATTCCGCGGCCTCCCATGCCGCTAAACATGCTTGTGGCAAAATCGGAAAATCCGGCGTTGTTGGTGTTGTTAAGTCCGCCGATGAAGGTATATTGGTTTTTGTTCTTCATGTAATTGACCATTGCATTGGCTTCATAACGGTCTTTACTTCCATAACCGGCAAAAGCATTACCCATCAATCCTTCTTTCATGCCCGGGCGTACTACGAGGTTGATGACGGTTTCCTCTTCATCGTCGTCGAAGCCGGTCATTTGTGCCATTTCGGATCTCCTGTCCAATACTTGCAGCTTTTCTACCATTTTGGCCGGCAGGTTTTTGGAAGCTACTTTGGGGTCGTCGCTGAAAAATTCTTCTCCGTCGATCAGTATTTTTTTTATCTCACGACCATTCACGGTGATTTTTCCGTCTTTGTCCACTTCGACACCGGGCATTTTTTTCAGTAAATCTTCAACAACCGCACTTTCGGTGACTTTGTAGGAGTCGGCATTGAATTCCAGTGTATCGCCCTTGACTCGAATTTCGGGTGCTTTTGCTGCAATAACTATTTCGGAAAGGGCAATTTGAGAAGGATAAAAAAGAAGGGTACCCAATTGAACCGCGGGAGCGGAGGCGCTTACCTGAACATTTTTGAAAATATCTTTGTATCCGAGAAAAGAAATGTGAACAATGTAGGATCCGTATTTAACGGGAATGGAAAAAGAGCCATCGTTTTTGCTGGCCTGACCGGAGACGAACGTACTGTCTTTCTGTTGCAAAATGCGGATATTGGCCAAGGCGACCGGCTCTTTGGTAGTTTGATCGATAAGTTTGCCCGAGATGGTTCCTGTGCCCGGCGATGAGGGTGTTTGTGCCTTTATCGGCATAATGGCAGCAAACAAAACAAGGATGAGATAAAATATCTTTTTCATTTTTTTGGTGTAATAAATAAATTCTCGTTTACTTACGAGAGCAAAATTAGGTTTATCTCTTTACACCTCCAAACAAAATAGATTAACCGGTATTTTTTCTCGACGAAACCTCCTTTTGACCGGATATATCCGCCCCCGGCTGTTTGCAGGTTTGCAGGGCCATGCCAACGTTGAGAAACTTCATCTGCCGTCCCGACCAATACGGCGGTCTTCTGAAGCTGTTTGCGGGATATGCAAACTTTGGTGAACTTCATGGGGAAGGAAGTTAAAAATAATGCCCGATTCCTACGTAAGCATGTGTTTTTTTGGATAGTCCCGAATACCCGACTTCCACAGATAACGGTCCGATGACAGTGAGGTGGGAATAACCGAGGTTGATGCCCGGGAAATAAGAACCCTCAAAAATTTTCAATACCTTATCGTTGTGAACGGCAACATGGAGATTAGTGTAGATGTGTTGAGTGGGTGTTAATTGATAGCGGATATCGGTTTGTGCTTTTAGTACAGAATTTTTTAGGATTTCCATACCTCCCGATCCCGGTAGGGCGATTTGTTGGGGAAAATAATGTCCGTCAAATTTTCCACCAACGAAATTACTGTATATCAATGGTATGTTATCCGTGGCGTGAAGAAGAGTTCTTCCGGAAATTTCGGGAGTAAGATTGAGCTTGTCGGTAATTTTGATGGGTTTGAAAAATCGCAGGTTGATAGCGTTCAATGGTAAATCGTTGCTCATTTGGTAAAAATTATCGGTGTGAAGGGTATAGCGGAACGAAAAATATTGTCCGGAGGTTGGGAAGTAGCTCTTGTCGAGGTTGTCGAACACACCTTCGATGAAATAATTGACATAAAGCTTATTGTTTAGACCGATGCGTTGGAAATCGGTATGATTGACAACAGTGGAGAAGAAGTAGAAATTGTCGAAATTGAGACCAAAATGGAGTTTGATGTTTCTGAAATAAAATTCGGAGAAGTTGAGGTTGAGTGAATTTAGGGTGACGCCGAAACTGTGACTGCGTTTTCCGCGGTCGAAGATATTTATCTCGTTACGGCTCAATTTATAGGAAATGCCACCGCGGTAGAAGATGCCTTGGTTGATGTAATAGTCGGCAACGAAATAGGGGTTTTTACTGAGGCGGGTAGTGATGTTGATGACCGAGTTTAGCAATGAAGCCGGTCTGATTGTGGTATTGGCCAAGATCGCTGCTATATCGTCAGTATCGAATCGCAAGCCAAGGTTCAGGGTTTTGAAATCCTTTTTTTCGACCTCAAAAACCAGACGAAACGGTGAATCTCCTTTGAGTTGATAGCGTACATGTGTAAACAGGCCGGTTGCATAGATTTGTGATGTCAAGGTTTCGAGTTCTTTACGGGTGATTTTGTTGTCTTTGAGCCGGATTCTTTTCAGCATTTCCACACTTTCTTT
>DAOTAV010000228.1:0-3949 GCA_035382785.1 Salinivirgaceae bacterium
AATGGCTTTGAATACCTTCGATATAACCATCACGAAGTGATTGTTTTTCAGGTTACTCACAACCGAACCGAGAAGAATTTTGAATTGGAGAACCGCCCCTACAAGATTATTGACATGGAGACCGGCGAAGTACTCAAATTGAGTCCCACCGAAATAAGAAGTTATTTCCAAAGACTTGCAGCGGAACATCAGGAACAACTGAAAAGGCGGTTTTTACAGTATAAAATCGACTACATTGAAGCCGATATCGAACGTCCGTTCGATCAGGTGTTGTCGCCTTGGTTGATGAAACGCAGCCGAATGTATTAGGCTAAGGGAAAAAGCTTTGGATTGTTTGAGCCACCTTTTCCAACAACCATTGGGGAGTTGAAGTTGCGCCGCTGACTCCTACTTCGATGCCATCGGTAAACCACTCTTTTTGGACTTCTTCGGGAGAAGAAACAAAATGGGTGTGCGGATTTTCGGCTTTGGCGAGTGAATAAAGATAGTTTCCGTTACTACTGTTGCGCCCCGATACAAAGACAACAACCTGATGTTGACGGGCAAATTGTCGCAATTCTGATTCCCGATTCGACACCCGGCGACAGAGCGTATTGTGAAATAGTAACTGCCGATTCCGGCTTTGGCTTTTAATTCGTTCAACCACCTGATCGTACAATGATTGCGCAATGGTTGTCTGAGCAAACAGAATTACCGGTTTGTCGGGATCAATCAAACGGTCAACTTCTTCGGGGGATGAAATGATTATGGCATGATTATCGGTTTGACCGTTTAATCCAACCACTTCGGGATGCCCCACCTTGCCGATTATTACAATCTGACTATCGGGAGCTGAACGATACGCATCTCGGATTCGCTCCTGAAGTTTACGAACCACAGGGCATGTTAAATCAATTACGGTTTGGCTCGATTTATTAAGGCGCGAGAATGTTTCGGGAGGCTCGCCGTGGGCTCTGATCACAACCGTTGATTTCTCGAGAGAATCAAGATTTGAGTGGTCGATGGTTTTCATTCCTAAAGCCTCCAATCGTGTCACTTCTTCGTGATTGTGAACCAATTCCCCCAGGCAATGCAGGGTTTGAGCAGGATTGCTTTTCAGCCTATCCTCTATTGCATCGATGGCTCTTTTAACTCCAAAACAAAAACCGGCGTTCGGTTCGATATGCACTTTAATCATAGATCAATGAGTGAAAAAATCCGGACGTTTCTGCTTAATGGTTTCTAAGGCAACGTTCAATTGTTGTTCGCGGGTTAAATGGCTGTTGTCGAGGACAACTGCGTCGGGAGTCTGCTGCAATGGACTTGCCTCTCTATTTTGGTCGATATGATCGCGTTTGGTGATGTTTTCCAACACCTGTTGGTAGGTAACCGTTTCTCCCATGGATTGAAGTTCAAGGTACCGACGTTGAGCTCGAATTTCAGGAGCTGCTGTAACAAAAAACTTAACATCGGCGTTGGGAAACACCACGGTTCCAATGTCCCGACCGTCCATAATGACGCTTTTGGTTTGCCCCATGGCTTGCTGTCGCTTAACCAAAATGGAACGGATAGAAGCTAATCGAGCAACAAAACTCACCTTATCGGAAACCTCTACCGATCGAATCTCACGCTCAACATCTCTGCCATTTAACAGCAACCGACTTTTCCCTTCGATTACATGAAAATCCATGGTCGATTGTTCAACCAACCGAATCAAGGCCGTCTCATTTATCGCATCGTTTTCAATTAGTCCAGACTGCAAAGCAAGCAACGTCGCTCCACGATACATAGCACCCGAATCGATATAAGTTATCTTCAACACACCGGCAATGTCCTTGGCTAAAGTGCTCTTACCACAGGAAGAATGTCCATCAACGGCAATCACTATTTTTTTTTGCATGAAGTGGTATCTTTGAAATTTGTTGGCAAAAATCGTATTTTTTTTTTCATATATTTTAGCCTCATAAGGGTTTTATGGTAAAATTTTTGTACTTTTAGGGAAACAATTGAGTTTATGGAGCAAAAACCATTAATCATTAGTCCATCTCGTCAAACCCCCGGTATCAAGTTCGATCCGAGCAGCGGAGTTTTCCAAATCTTTGGTCAATCGTATCCTGAAGACGCTAATTCTGTATTTTCACCCATTTTTGATTGGCTTGCCAATTTTAAACCCGAACCGGAAAAACAATACATTGTCAAAATCGATTTAAAGTATTACAACACAGCAACTTCAAAAAAGTTGTTTGAGATAATTCGAATGTTCAATGAATATTATCGAAACCATCACCTGTTTACCGTTCAATGGTTTTACTCGGAGGACGATGAAGATATTCTGGAATCCGGTCAATATTATCGGGATTTAACACAAATGCCTTTTGAATTTATTAAAAAGTAACATAGAACAACAGTACACTACATGCCAATCCAATATTTAGCCCTGATTCCCGCCCGCTATGCCAGTACCCGTTTTCCGGGAAAGCCTTTGGTTGATATTCTTGGAAAACCGATGATTCAGCATGTCTTTGAACGGACATCCCGGGTATTTCAATTCTGCGCCGTTGCCACCGACAACGAACAGATTGCAGAGGTTGTATCCGCCTTTGAAGGAACTGTAATTATGACATCACCGGACCATCAAAGCGGAACCGACCGCTGTGCAGAAGCCCTCGAAAAAGCAGAAGAAATATTCAATCAAACGTTTGATGTGGTTATCAATGTCCAGGGAGACGAACCCTTCTTACACCCTTCGCAACTCGAAGCCATCAAAGAATGTTTTGTGAATCCCGAGGTTCAAATTGCAACGCTTATAAAAAAAATCGACAATATCGCTGAGCTCACCGATGTTAATAAGCCCAAAGCAGTGATCGATCAACAACATCGCGCTATTTATTTCAGCCGGCATCCTATTCCTTATCTTCGAGGAATAGCTTTAGAACAGTGGCTCGACCGTCACACTTATTACAAACACATTGGTTTGTATGCCTACCGGAGTAATATTTTACAACAGATCACTCGGTTACCTCAATCGTCGTTAGAAAAGGCCGAATCGCTCGAACAATTACGTTGGATCGAAAACGGCTTCACCATTCACACGGTTGAGACCACCATAGAAAATCTCTCGATTGACACCCCGCAAGATTTGGAAAAAGTGTTAAACGAATTATCAAAAAAAGGTAAAACGTGTTCGGGATATTAAGAAAAAGTAGTACATTTAACGCCTCAAAATCCATGATTATTAACCACTAAAACTAATATTTATGAAACGAATTTTACTCACAACCATGGCATTGTCGTTAACGGCAGTGATGTTTGCACAAAAGAACTGTTCTCAGATTTTCTTCTCGGAATACGTTGAAGGGAGTGGGAACAATAAAGCTTTGGAAATTTATAACCCTACCAGCCAAAGTGTAAATTTAAACCGCTATCATATGGCTCGCTACCGTAACGGAGCAACCGTAGGAGATTATGTTTCGTTCCCCAGCAACTTAACCATTGGACCCAAAAACGTTTTAGTAGCAGTTCTCGACAAAAGAGACCCCAACGGTACCGGACAAGATACTATGGTAAGTGTTGAACTTCAGGCCTTAGCCGATATTTTCCTCTGCCCGGTGTATAACACAAACCCTATGATGTATTTCAATGGAAACGATGCTGTTACCATTGAAGATAAAATCACGGGAGCCATTCTCGACATCATCGGAAAAATTGGAGAAGATCCGGGTTTAGGATGGAACAACAATCCGGAAACCAATTATTCACAAACGCAATGGTATGATCCAAACCACTGGACCTATAACAACACAATGGTTCGTAAACCTAACGTTACCATTGGCGTTTCAACCAATCCCGATTTTTTTAATCCGGAGTTAGAGTGGGACACTATTGGCCAAGATAATTTCAGCAACCTGCGCACTCATAATTGTACCTGTGGTTTTAATAATATTGAAACTCCGGCGCGTCAACATAAGAT
>DAOTAV010000229.1:0-3941 GCA_035382785.1 Salinivirgaceae bacterium
GGTTAGATTTCTGACCAGGCATAATTTTTTGCCTTTCTTCATCAAACGGGGAGTGTAAAGAAATTGCCAAATGACACTCGGTTTCTTGAATAATTCTCTCAAGTTGTTGGGTTAGACCAATCGTGGAAACGGTAACTCTTCTCGGACTCATGGCCAAACCCCAATCGGCTGACATAATATTACAGGTTTTAATTACTTCTTCAATATTATCTAAGGGCTCGCCCATCCCCATAAATACAATATTGGTAAGTTTTTCATAGAAAGGATTCGTCAAAATCTGATTTAAAATATCACCACTGTTTAAATTCCCACTAAAACCTTGCTTTCCGGTAGCACAGAAGGTACATGCATATCGACATCCCACCTGAGACGAAATGCATAAGGTTGCTCTTGTTTCTTCGGGAATATAGACTGACTCAACAAACCCAATCCCTACATTGTATAAATATTTTTCTGTTCCGTCATTTGATACTGCTCTTTGCACAAAGGAGTGAAACCCTACCGTATATTTTTCATTAAGAATCCGGCGTGTTGCAAGCGATAGGTTTGTCATTTCATCAAAATGCCACACTCTTTTTCGATATATCCATTCGGAAATTTGCTTTGAAGTAAATCGAGGTAAATTTAGGTTTGATAAAACCTCATTAATTTCCTCTGGAGTTTTACCCAAAAGTGGTATTTTTTCGCTCATACTTTTTTTTTGCAAATCTAACGATTTTAAAAAAATCGCTTTTACCTTTGTTGGTCAAAAAAAAAACGAATAATGAAGAAAACAGTTTATGTCGGCATGAGTGCCGATTTGATTCATCCAGGACACATGAATATTTTGCGCGAGGCTGCAAAACTCGGTGATGTGGTTGTTGGATTGTTAACTGACAAGGCAATAGCAAGTTATAAAAGACTACCTACATTAAATTTTGAACAGAGAAAGATTGTTATTGAAAACATCAAAGGAGTTGCGAAAGTTGTTCCTCAAGATGAACTGGATTATACAAATAACCTTAGAGCTATAAAACCGGACTATGTTGTTCACGGAGATGATTGGAAAGAGGGTGTCCAAAAAGAAACACGAGCTAAGGTTATTGAAGTTTTGAAAGAATGGGGTGGTGAACTTGTGGAAATACCTTATACACAAGGAATATCATCAACACAACTAAACCAATCATTAAAAGAGATTGGCACTACTCCTAAAATCAGGATGGAACGGCTACAAAGATTACTCGATGCCAAAACCATTGTACGAGCGTTGGAAGCTCATAATGGTCTTACAGGGCTAATAGTAGAAAATGTTTCCGTAGAGAATAATGGTATAAAAAGAGAATTTGATGCCATGTGGTTGAGCAGTCTTACCGACTCAACCGCGAAAGGGAAGCCCGATATTGAAGCTGTTGATTTAACCTCACGGCTTAACGTAGTGAATGAAATTTTAGAAGTTACCACTAAGCCTATCATATACGACGGAGATACCGGAGGAATTCCCGAACATTTTGTCTTCACTGTTCGTTCGCTAGAAAGGCTTGGGGTTTCAGCCGTAATTATTGAGGACAAAACCGGCCTTAAAAAAAATTCCTTGCTTGGAACTGATGTCGTTCAAACCCAAGCATCCATTGAAGATTTTTGCTATAAAATATCGCAAGGGAAAAAAGCTCAAGTCACCCAAAACTTTATGATAATTGCTCGTATCGAGAGTCTAATCCTGAAAAAGGGACTTAACGATGCTTTACAGCGAGCGAAGGCATATATTGAAGCGGGCGCTGATGGGATTATGATTCACAGTAAAGAAAAAGATGGTAAAGAAATTTTTGACTTTTGTCGTGAATATAAGAAATTTGACAAACGTGTACCCCTGGTAGCAGTTCCTTCCAGTTACAGCCATGTTTATGAAAAGGAACTATCAGAAGCCGGCGTCAACATCGTGATTTATGCCAATCATCTTCTTAGAAGTGCATATCCGGCCATGGTAAACACCGCTAAAACCATTTTGTCTAATGAACGTGCTTTTGAAGCTGAAAAATATTGCATGTCAATAAATGAAATTTTAACCCTAATTCCAGGCACCAAATGATAGCTCCTAGTACTTTTTTTCATTGGCTTTACGATAAAGGTATTGATTTTTTCACGGGAATTCCCGATTCCCTTCTAAAAGATATCTGCGCCTTTATCACGGATAATTCTGAGCCCGGAAAACATATCATTGCAGCCAATGAGGGTAATGCAGTCGGCATTGCTTCAGGTTATCATCTTGCTAGCGGGAAAATTCCTTTGGTTTACCTACAAAACTCCGGTTTAGGAAATATCATAAATCCCCTTCTTTCTCTTACTGATAAAAACGTTTATAGCATTCCTATGCTATTAATGATTGGGTGGAGAGGAGAGCCGGGCGTTAGCGATGAACCCCAACACATTACTCAAGGGGCGCTCACTTTGCCATTGCTTGAAATCATGGGGATTCCTTATGAAATTCTTAGTTCGGAAGAAGCTCAGGCTGAATTGCAGGTTGAAAAAGTTCTTCAATTCATTAAAACTTCATCTATATCGGCCGCTTTAGTGATTCGTAAAGGTGTTTTCGAGAAATATACTATTAAAACCAAAATTTCAAGCCCATACTCTTTGACTCGCGAGGAAGCGATAAAAAACATTGTGGATTTCTCGACCAGCGACGATGTATTCGTGTCCACAACCGGCAAAACTTCAAGAGAATTGTTTGAGTACCGGGCAGAGAAAAAGCAAGCTCATCACCGCGATTTTCTTACTGTAGGATCGATGGGGCACACTTCGCAAATAGCCTTAGGAATCGCTTTGGCTCAACCCAATCAAAGGGTAATTTGCCTCGATGGCGATGGTTCGGTTCTTATGCATATGGGGGGGCTAGCAATTATTGGACAAACCAAACCGAAAAACTTACTACATATTGTAATCAATAATGGCGCTCACGAATCTGTAGGCGGGCAGCCAACCGTAGCTTTTTCGTTAAATCTGCCTTTTATTGCCAGATCGTGTGGTTATACATCATCTTTTTCTGTAGAGACCAGTCAAGAGCTACAGGATGTTTTGAACAACATTTCAATCAATGATTATCCTGTTTTCATTGAAGTTAAAGTCAAGGTTGGTTCGAGAGAAAATCTAGGACGACCTACCATCAAACCTATCGATAATAAACATCATTTTATGCAATTTTTAAGGCAAAAGTGAATCAACGATTATTCTTCAAATATCAGCAAACAAAATTATTGTGGTTTATTTCCGATTGCATAAAGCCTCGGAAGATTCTTGTTATTCATGGGAAAAAATCCTATGAAGCTACAGGAGCTAGGTTGTTTGTTGAAAGTTCTTTTAGCAAGCATGAATTAGAGTTTTTCTCCGATTTTGAAACTAACCCAAAATGGGAAGACTTTCAGTCTGGAATGCAGAAAATAAAAGCCTATAGACCCGATATGATCATCGCTGTAGGAGGAGGAAGCGTGATTGATATGGCAAAATTACTTTGCCTACTCGATGAATGGGTTTCTTTCACGGATGTATTTTCTCAAACGAATTCATTCGATTTAAAAAGAAAAATCCCCGTACTTGCCATTCCAACAACTGCAGGATCTGGGGCTGAAACAACACAATTTGCCGTTATTTACCATAAACAGCAAAAGCATTCGATTGATCATCCCAAACTTCTACCTGATATAGTGTATCTTAACCACGATTTTCTCAAGTCTCAATCTAAATACAACATTGCCGTATCCGGAACCGATGCGTTATGTCAGGCTTTGGAATCTTTATGGAGCGTTAATTCAAATATTATTTCCGAAAAATATGCTTTTGAAGCTTTTAAGCTTTCATATCAAGCGTTATCAAATACCCTGAAAAATCAAACTCTAGATTTTGAAAAAATGCAATGGGCTGCCCATTTGTACGGCAAATCAATAAACATGACCCGAACAACTGCACCC
>DAOTAV010000230.1:0-3939 GCA_035382785.1 Salinivirgaceae bacterium
ATATCTCCGTTTTTGTCGCTCCCATCAAATAATAAAAGTTCTCTACCGTCTTGATTTAATCCAATGACAGCCGAATTATCTTTCTTTGAATTCACTGGTTTTGGTAGAGGAGTAGCTTCTACCCAGTCGCCTTTCTCCTTCCTGGTCATGTAAATATGTTCAATATTGAGACCTGTTGGTTTATAGATTTTTGTTTTCTTTTTGCCTAAATATGGCCTTTGTGTGGTAAAAAACAGCATCTTCCCATCAATAGTAATTACTGGTGCATATTCATTAAATTCTGTATTAACTTTAGTGCCAAGGTTGTCAATAAAGACTCTCTCCGGGTTTTTCATATATTTTTCACCATATTCGGTTTCCTCTATCAATTTTGCTATAATCGGAGTCCACGCCAACAACTCTTTGTTATTTAACTGCGATTGGAACTTCTTATAATATTCACGAGCTTTCTCAAATTCGTAGTTTAAATGATAACCTCTTCCAAGTTTAAAAAGAAGGTCTTTAGTAAGATTTTTATTGAGTTGGTAGGCTTTCTCAAAATAGGGTAAACATTTACTTCGATTGTAACCGTTGAGATAGCTGTCGCCAAGATAGTAGTTAAGAGCAGCATTTTCAGGGGATAATTTATGAGCAAGATCAAACCATTTGGCAGCTTCAACATAGTCCACTCGTTTATCCTTTTTATAGTAACTTAAGCCTTTTGCAGCATATTTTTTTGCGGTTTTATATTGTTTCGGATCTGAGAACTCAGTTTTAGTTAGCGTCAATTTTAACCGTTTTTCTGCTGCCAAATTCCCAGTGGTGATTGATGTAATTAATATCAATCCGGATAAACTGACTAATATTTTCCTTTTCTGTATCATAGGTTAGCTCATTATTCGGTTTCACAAAATATCACAAAACTTTTGGCTTGTAAAAAGCCGAATTTTATTGCTTCTTTCCAATCCATACAGGCTCCTTTTACGTCGCGAATCATCTCACGTGCATTGCCACGATTAAAAAAGGCTTCCCCGTAATTGGGGTTTAATTCTATGGCTCTGGATAATGCAATAATAGCATCATTGTATCGTTGAAGTTTGATCAAGGCTGTTCCTAAATTGTTGTAGGCAGGAGCATAATCGTCTTTTAATTCAATGGCTTTTTCAAAGTCGGCAACTGCTCCTTGATAATCGCCTAAATTGTATCGTGCACAACCTCGATTGTTCCACACGAAAAGCATCGTTGAATCCATTTTTATAGCCAAGTTATATTCTTCCAGAGCACCTTGATTGTCTTCCTGACGGCGTTTTGCACTACCAAGATTGCTATATGCTATAGCTAATTTTGGATCGATTTTTATGGCTTCCATATAATCCTCGATTGCTCCCAAATAGTTTTCTATCATTCGTTTTGCACTTCCACGATCGTGCCATGCATAGGCAAAATCGCTCTTTAAGCCAATGCTCAAGCTAAAATCGGCAATGGCAGATTCATAGTTTTTCCTTAAAAACTCAATAACTCCACGATAATAATATACCCGATAATCTTCAAATTTATTTTCGATTGCTTTACTATAATCTAAATAAGCTGAATCAATATTATTAAGAATATGATAAGTTCGTCCGCGATTATAGTATGCAACTCCAGATTTATCGTTTATTTCCAATGCTTTGGAAAAACCGTTAATTGCATACTGGTAATTTTTCAATTGCAAATAGGTTGCCCCAAGGTTCAGGTATGCTTTAGCAAAAGTTGGCTCAATCTTGACTGCTTTTGAAAAATTTGCTAAGGCTTGCTCGTATTTTCCTGCATTAAAAAGTTTAACTCCAACATTGTAGGCTAACTGAGCTTCCTGATTCTCAGCTGGTATTAGCAAAGGATCATCAAACAAGGTTCCTTCGTTCTCTTGTGCACATAGTTGCTTTGTTAAAAGGGAAAGAAGCAGAGCTATGAAAATGTATTTTACAGAATTCATATTTTTAAATTTGTTCGGTTTTGAATATCTTAATATCGATTGCCTTAGTGACATCTACTACATGTATAACTGCATTTGTTTGTTAGGTGTATCTTATTCTGAATTCGGCATTCATAGCATTATTTAAAATTTATACTCTTTGTATTAAAGAGTAACACAAATATACTACTATTTTTTGTAAAAATACCCTAGAAAAATTGAGCCTTCATCTATCAATCTTAACAGGTAAACCCCTTGAGGCCAATCCGAAACCTGTATTTGAAATGACCCGGTAACATCTTTTTTCTCAATAGCGGTTCTTCCGGATAGATCAATAATCTGCAATCGATAGATTTTGCCATTATTATTAGTGGAGATGGTTAACCAGTCTCCCACGGGATTTGGGTAAAACATACAATTAACATCGTGGTCATCAAAACCTACCTCCACAATGCAATCAACAAAAAAGTTAATTCTATCGGATTGGGATGTAAGTGAATCTCGTGCGGTTTCCACCATCCATTGATAGGGACGATCACAATCAAGTACAAAAACATCTTCAACGTTAAATTCATAATGCGTTTGGCCTTCACTGTAGGGGAAGGTAGTGGTTTTTATCACCTGTGTTCCAGTAGAATCGGTTTGAGTAATGATGATAGATTGGGGTAATAGATAATCGTAATCAGTGAAAAAATCGAATGAGACTTTGGTTGTTGTATCTCTGGTTGTAAATACAGGAATGGTGTCATTGTTTTGGGGAATGAGATTAATTGCATGGTTGGGTCTTAAGAAAACTATTTCATCGGCCCCGATATCTGGTGCTTGCGGATCTCTTGGCTGGTTATCAATATCGACCCAATAGAGATATTGTGCATTTCCACGAACTTGGGATTGAATTTCGGGTGAAATGTGTAAATCATGGAGGGACAGAAAAGGTATATTTTCAGTGAGCGACGATTGATCGAAATATTGGGCGCGAGTTTTGTAGGATTCTAATGTAGTATCAATTGCCGGATCAGTTGTGCTATGTCCGTAAAATATCGGATGCGATGAGGAAGGCTGGCCTGCAAAATAGATATTATTATCGGAACTAAGGGCGATATTAGATAAAGAAGGGGTTCGTTTAAACATGGCACAAACCCTGCCGGTAGCACCATCGGGAAGAGTTGCTCGATTGACGAACACGTTGTTTCTGATATCCACGGTATCGTTGTTGTTATAAACACACAAAGCCGCTGAGTAATTTCCAGAATTGGATGCCTGATAGTCTAAAAGCACAGAATTGTGATAAAGTCGAGCATATTTATACGTTCGCACATTAATTCCTCTAGTCGCAGAATTTCCTGAAACTGCGGAAGCTGGTGCTGAAACCGCGGAAATCATGTTATTAATAATATAAGCATCAATACCGGTTCCCATTAACGTGATCCCATCGGCAGTATTTGAACCACCACCGTTTGCATAGATATTGGTGATAATATTTCCGTCAATTATATGAGTTGTATTTTTTGCACTGAGATACACACCAAACACGCTGGTTGTGTTACTGACAATTGAATCGATTTTGTTATTTGATATCACGATTGGGTTAGTCACAGGCACCGATAGACTACCACCTGTGACGGTAGATATAGCCGCGGGAGCTGTTGTTCCATCGCCAATCCTTTCCAAATTCCTGATAATGGTGTTCGAAAGTTGAAAACCGTTCTGATCTTTTATATACACCCCACATAAAACCAAATCAGAAATAATTGATTCACCAAATGTTCCTCCAATCTCGTTCCCTACGGGCATTAATTCCATGACACTTGTGTTGCCTTCGAAAAAATATGCGATGGAAGTGTTTAAAATTCGATTATTGAAAAACTTGTTATCATTTGTTGAACCTTCTAAAATATCGGGAACAGTAAGGGGTTTTATATGAACAGCTATCGTTTGATTTTGGTTGTTTTTATTAAGAGCTATGACAAGATTCCTGAAAACATTATGGTTTGCTCCATTGGATG
>DAOTAV010000231.1:0-3912 GCA_035382785.1 Salinivirgaceae bacterium
ATTGAACGAACAGGCATTCGACCAACTTTCGATGTTTGTGGAATTTGGGGAGGATACACAGGTGAAGGTTCCAAAACGGTTTTACCTTCGGTAGCCTACGCAAAACTATCGTGTCGTTTGGTTCCAAATCAGGATCATCATAAAATTGCCGAATTGTTAAAAAAACATCTCGAATCCGTTGCGCCAAAATACGTTAAAGTACAAGTTGATGTGCTTCATGGCGGTCAACCTTACGTTTGCCCCATCACTATTGAAGCTTATAAAGCCGCTGAGAAAGCCTACCAAACAACTTTTGGGAAACGGCCTATCCCGGTTCGAAGCGGAGGAAGCATTCCCATCATTGCTCATTTTGATCAGGCGTTAGGAACCAAGTCGATTTTGATGGGATTCGGGCTTGAATCCGATGCCATCCATTCTCCCAACGAGAATTTTCCTTTAGAAAACTTCTTTAAAGGAATCGAAACCATTCCTTATTTCTATCACTATTTTGCCGAAACAAAACGCTAATAGAGATTAGGTTCACATAGATTTCAATTCATATAGTTTAGCCCCCGGAGCTGAAGATTTGTTTTTGGGTTATCCAAAATTCCTAACAGGCAAATTGGCTCTAGGGGTTTCTTTTTTCCTACCTTTTGGCAACCATAAACTGTTGCGATTCAATTTCGAAATCGTTTGCGTCGATATTTTGGCACACCCTTTGCCAAAGAAACAAAAAAAACATTATGTATCGGTTCATCTCATTGTTCATAGTTTTTTCCATTGTAACTACAAGTCAGATTGTTGGTCAAGGACAGGACAATTTTGTAAAAGTTCAAAATGGCACTGATGCTCCAGGATTCACCGTTAAAACTATTGATGGAGGATTAATTAGTTTAGACCAGTTGAGAGGGAAAACCGTAATTTTAACCTTTTTTGCCACATGGTGTTCTCCATGTATGGAGGAACTTCCACATTTGGAACGTCTTTATAAACAACATAAAAGCAATGGATTGGTAATTCTTTGTATTGGAAGAGAACATCAATTAGCAGAATTGCAATTATTTAATCAAACAAAATCATTTACGTTCAATATCGCTGCCGATCCCGATCGAAAGATTTATCAACAGTATGCCGACAAATTCATTCCAAGAACATTTGTAATTGACAGAAATGGAAAAATACTCTATCAATCGACGGGATATAATCCAGAAGAATTCAGCAAAATGGAAAAAGTTGTCATATCGGAAATCAAACGCTAAAAACCGATATTGTTGCGATCATAAAAGATATAACGTAGCAGCGTTTTTCACTTTTTTAGTTTGCGTTGGGACAATTGCCCTAAACAATTTCGATTTGAACAGAATTTGGCAGAAGTCCAAAATCTCAATGTTATCATAGTTCGAGAATCGAAGGAGGTAATTTAAGTGACGGACGTTGGGTAATAGATAAAGATGCTTGACTTCTGCGGTATCTTCAAACAATAAATCTTTCTTATCACTGTCTGATTTTTGTGGGATAAGATATTCTTGTTGGTTTGGAACAAGTAATATTTCGCGGTTCTTTTCTCCGAAACTAAATCGATAAAACTCAAGGTCAATTTTATTCAATGGTTGAAATTGAGAAGGGAAATCCGAAAATGTTAGCCGTTGTGCATCTGAAACATATTGGTTGTGAACAAGTTGAATGTCGAGCAAAACAGAAATGTGAAATGCTACTTTGTAGTGAGGAAAATCGGTGATAATGCCGATTAATATATCGTCATTTTCATCGTAGTCTTTGATTTTAAGAACATTCCTGCGTGGAGACATATAGGTTGACTAACGACACTCATAAAGAGCTTCCCGCGAAGCGGCTTGTTCGGCTATTTTTTTGGATTCTCCAAAGCCACAACCAGCCGGTTTATCTTTGATAAATAGAATTGATGAAAAAAAAGGGCGTCCGTCTTTCAATTGTCCGTTTTTTATGGTTTCATAACGAAAAGGGTATTTCTTGTATTGACACCATTCGATGATTTCACCTTTAAAGTTATAATCATTGTAGTCGGATTGGTTATTTCTATTACAACTTTCGATATAGCGAGAGAGAATAAAAGCTTTTGCTTCTTCAAATCCGCGATCGAGGTATATGGCTCCGATAAGGGCTTCAACCGCATCGCCTGAAATGTGAACTGATTTCTTTAGATTGGTTTTGGAAACGATTAATTTTTCTAAACCGATCTCTTTGCTAAACTTCTCCAGGTTCTTCCCATTGACGTATCTTGAGCGAAGCTTTGTCAGATCACCTTCCCGTTTTTCCGGATAGTTTTGATAGAGATACTCTGCAAGGACAAACCCTAAAATGGAGTCTCCCAAAAATTCGAGCCTTTCGTTATTAATAACATCCCCCGTGGGAGAGAAAGAAGAAGCTGACCTATGAATTAAGGCCAGCTTGTAGATTTCTATATTTTTGGGGACAAATCCCAGAATATTGTATAAATCTTCGTTTTCAGGTTTTTTGTTTCCTCTGAATATTTTCAGCAGCCATCGGAAACTATTTCCCATGAAACAGAATCTTTAGTTGTTCTTTTTGAATACCAAACAAGCGTTGTGTCCACCGAATCCAAAATTGTTAGAAATGGCTACTTTCACATCACGCTTTTTAGCTTGATTGAACGTGAAATCTAGTTTAGGATCAATTTCGGGATCTAGATTGAAATGGTTAATCGTGGGTGGAATCATATTATCTTTGATAGCCATAACACTGGCTAAAGCTTCAATTGCTCCGGCCGCACCTAGCAAATGTCCGGTCATTGATTTGGTAGCACTTATATTGAGCTTGTAGGCATGTTCTCCAAAGGTTTTGAGTACAGCTTTAGTTTCGGCAATATCGCCTAACCCGGTAGAAGTACCATGTACGTTAACATAATCAACGTCAGTAATCTTGAGTCCGGCATCTACTACTGCAAGTCTCATAACTTCTGATGCCCATGTTCCATCAGGATCGGGAGCAGTCATGTGATAGGCATCACAATTCATGGCTCCACCAGCTACCTCTGCTAGGATCGGTGCGCCGCGGCGAATAGCGTGTTCATATTCTTCGAAAATTAAAGCCACACCACCTTCTCCTAAAACAAATCCGTCTCGGTCGCGGTCAAACGGTCTAGAGGCTGTTTTGGGATCGTCGTTGCGAGTGGATATAGCTTTCATGCTGCTAAAACCGCCAATTCCAGCTTCGTTTATTGAGGCTTCGCTTCCTCCGGTTATGATTATATCGGCTTTATTCCATCGAATGTAGTTCAGGGCATCAATCATGGCATGACTGGCACTTGCACAAGCAGAAACGCATGTGAAATTGACTCCTTTAAATCCATATTCAATGGCTATTAGCCCTGCTGAAATGTTTGCAATTATTTTCGGAATGAAGAATGGGCTGAATCGTGGAGTTTTGTCTCCAGTAGCCCATTCTGATATTTCCGAAATAAAAGTATCTAAACCCCCAATGCCTGAGCCCCAGATTACGCCTGCACGTGTGCGGTCAATCTTTTCAGGATCGAGTCCCGAATTTTTGACTGCTTCTGCTGCCGATATTAACGCAAATTGTGTGCATTGATCGTATTTGCGTACATCTTTACGATCGAAATAGTCGGTTGGATTGTAGTTTTTTACTTCGCAAGCAAACTGTGTTTTAAAGTTTGTAGTGTCGAATCGTGTAATTTTATCGGCACCACTTACTCCGGCAATAAGATTTTGCCACGTTTCCATCGTGCTTTTCCCCAGCGGGGTAATGGCTCCAATTCCTGTGACAACAACGCGTCTGTTACTCATGGTTTTTGGTTTGAGCAGTTTAGATAGTTAACGTCTTACTTTGCGTTTTGTTCGATGTAGGCGATAGCGTCTCCCACCGTAGCAATTTTTTCGGCTTGTTCGTCAGGAATTGCAATGTTAAATTCCTTTT
>DAOTAV010000232.1:0-3832 GCA_035382785.1 Salinivirgaceae bacterium
GGTTAGCTTCAGTGGTTGTCACCATTTTGGGGTTGTTGTCATCAAGAATTATTTTTAGTTGGATGAATGTACCTGCCGATGTGTTTGATTCAGCAGTGATTTATTTAAACATCAGTTTTGCCGGCAGTATTATTATGTTCGGATTCAATGTAACCATTTCTATACTTCGAGGCATCGGAGATAGCGTTCGACCATTATACTTTTTGATTTTGTCGTCAATGTTAAATGTCGTTTTTGATTTGACATTTGTGCTGTACTTTAAAATGGGAGTTGGGAGTGTTGCATTTGCAACGGTTTTGGCTCAGGCAGTTTCGCTTTTGGTAAGTATAATTTATCTCAATAAAAAGCAAACCTCTTTTAAGATTCATCAGAGGAAAATGTATTTTAACCGAGAACTATTCCTTAAAAGTTTTCGGATTGGTTTGCCTACCGGTTTTCAACAAACCTTTGTGGCTTTAGGTATGATGACAATAATTGGATTGGTCAATCAATATGGTGCTACAGTTGCCGCTGCATATACTGCCGTTGGTCGGATTGATGCTATTGCCTCGATGCCCGCAATGAATTTGGCTACAGCACTTTCGATATTCACAGGGCAAAACCTTGGAGCCGGGAAGATTTCCCGAGTTCGCCGGGGGCTTTGGAACACCCTCCTTATTTCAGGCATAGTTTGTCTTTTAGTTTCTCTTTTTGTGTGGTTCAAAGGTGATGTTCTACTGAAACTTTTTACGGATGATGCTCAGGTTGTTGAGATAGGGAAGCGATATTTGTTGATTGTTTCGTCGTTTTATCTTTTTTTTAGCACTATGTTCAGTTTCACCGGATTGCTTCGAGGAGCCGGAGCTACGTTGGTCCCGATGTTTATTTCGTTAATGAGTTTATGGATTATTCGTATTCCCATAGCCTATTTTTTATCTGACAAAATCGGTATCGACGGAATATGGTGGTCAATCCCCATTTCTTGGTTTTTCGGAATGGTTGGGAGTTTTTTCTATTATCGTTCTAACCGTTGGACAAAATCCATTGTAGTAAAGCGGAATGAACGGTCTGTTTTTAGCGAAACAAACTAAAGCTGAATACTTCGAAATGACATGGATATTATGATTTAACAACTGTAAATCCCATTTGTGCAACTGTGGGGGAATTTAAGTCAAAATCACGAAGAATTCTCCAATCGGTAGGTAATGAGCTGTTGCAGCGGTTCCCAAGATGATTTATAAACCCAATAGGCAAACTATGAACCGTTAACAAATATCGTCCTTTTTCTTTTTGAGCGAAAAAAAGCGGTTGATTTTTGAAAAATCGATAGGCTTCAGCTTCGGTTAGGTCGATTTTCTCGAAAGCCTCTTTTTTCAAATTTTTTGACAATGCCAGACCGTGCTCAGGAACAAGTTTTCCTTTGAAATCGGATGCAACCATACATCCCGGTCTGATAACGTTGAGGCTTGCTGATAAATAGGCTACAGTTTGTATGTCAAGGTCGGTGGCAAAAATCTTTTCGCCAAATTGCCAAAACGACTGGGCTTGAGAAATCCTTTCGAGTTGGGTTGTTAGATTTTTTTCAGGTTTTTGAAACAATTTTTTTGCTTTTATCTTAGTGGTTTGCTTAATCATTTCTTTTTTTCTGAACACAGCTACAAAAAATCCTTCGCTTTTGGTTTGATTAAACAGGAAGCGATAACCTAGAATACCATTATAATCAACCTTATCGATTCCCCATGAAGTTTCAATGGGAATATCGATAAATTCGATATCCTTTTGTGATTTTAACCATGCAAGATTTTCTTCATTTTCGGCCGGATTAAATGTGCAGGTTGAATAAATTATTAACCCGTCGGGTTTAATAGCTGGCCAACAATCCATCAAAATTCTCCGTTGTCGTTGGGAACATAGAACCGTATTTTCTATATTCCATTGCTTTATGGAATCAGGGTCTCGACGAAATAATCCTTCTCCCGAGCAAGGAGCATCAATAAGGCATAGATCAAAAAAATGATGCAATCGGGCGAAATCTGCCGGATCGTTATTAGTGACCACAACGTTGTCGTGTCCCCAACGATCGGTGTTTTGCCATAAAACTTGCGCTCGTGAATTGATAACTTCATTGGCAACAATCAGCGTTTTGGTGTCAAATAGCGATGCGAGCAGTGTGGTTTTACCGCCCGGAGCAGCGCAGAGATCTAAAACGTTGGTTAAAAGTGTCTCCTTCGATAAATGTTTAACGATGTGTTCGATAAACATGCTTCCTGCTTCCTGTACATAATATCCCCCGCTTTGAAACCATGGATCAATGGTAAAATTGATTCGGTCGGAAAGATAGAATCCATTGGCGCACCAAGGAACTTTTTCGAGGGTTTCCGACTGTGCTTTGATTTTTCGAGGATTTAATCTAATAGATGTGGTTGAGCATTGTTGCAGCGCATCAAAAAAACTCGATGCGTTTTCTTTCAGTTGTTGTTGTATCCGAACCACAAAGTCGGAGGGAAGATGATCGAGGATTGGCATTAAAACTAATCTTCTGTTTGATCGTTATGATAAACCTGAGGGCGGATAGTTGCCGACATATGCAATTCCGATTTAATTTTATTTTCAATGGAAACCACCATTTTCTCTACCTCGTTCAAATTTAAATCTTTTGGCAAACGAATATGAAACGTCACCTCGGTATGCATTCCATAACGATGTATGTGTATGTGGTGTACAAAAATATCGTATCCGGCAACTGAATTAGCAATTTCCGAAATCTTACTATTAAGTTCATCCGATGGATTTTCGCCAATCAATGGACTAATGCTGTCGCGGATAACAGTATAACCGGTATAGATGATCAGGATAGCAACAATAATCGCCAAAACGCCATCAATCCACCAAAAGGTGCTTCCCAGAAAAATCCCGATTAAAATAACAATCGATGAAATTGCATCGCTGCGGTGATGCCAACCGTCGGCTTTGATGCTTAAAAGTTTTGTGCGTCGATAAAAATAAAAATTGACCTGCGCCATTGCCTCTTTGGCCACAATAGAAATAACAGTAGCTATAATGGCAACTGTTCCATAAACGGTGGCTTGCCTTTGAATCAGCTTTTCAATGCCTTCGTAGCCAAACATAATTCCAATCAATCCAAGTAAAAATCCGATGATAATAGAGCTGATTAACTCCATCCGCCCGTGTCCAAAAGGGTGTTCCTTGTCGGCAGGTTTTTGTGCTAAGAAAATACCTATGACGAGAATCACAGAACTTACACTATCGGATAATGTGTGCCAAGCGTCGGCCATCAGGGCAACAGAATCACTGACCCAGCCCGCCCAAAATTTAAGGATAAATAAAACGGTATTTCCAATTATGGATATCCAACCCACTGTTTTTCCAAAACGATAATGTTCTTTGGTCATAAAAGTAGTTTCTGGCAAAGTTATAAAAAAAAGAGGCTCCGAGAGCCTCTTTAAATTAGACATTAAACATTAAACACAATTTCTTTAGCTTCTACATGAGGTATTACATTAAGTTCTTTTATCAAACGATCAATTTCGTCGTGACTGCCGGTTAGTTCCAACAATATTAAACCATACGGAGAACAAACAGATTCTGAAGCTTCGTGGAGCCCTACACGAGTTTTGATGCTACAACCATATTTGGTCAAAACTTCCTGAACCTTGCTTGCCGATTCAGCTCGATTGCGAACCAGCACCCCTAATAAGCGAATCAAATTCTTTTCCATAATTCTCAGTTTTAAGGTTTTGATTTTAGATCACTGCAATTTACAAAAAAGCATTCACAGAAAGAAAATTTTATCGTAAAATAAATTCAAAAAATCAATATCTTTGGAATAAAA
>DAOTAV010000233.1:0-3824 GCA_035382785.1 Salinivirgaceae bacterium
TATGCCGAAATCACCAAAGAACAAATACCCTTCCTTTCCGAAAATCAAATTTTACTTGAGCCGGTTCGGCGCAATACAGCTCCTTGTATTGCCTATGCGGTTGCCAAAATTCAGTGTATCAATCCCGAAGCTACAATAATTGTTGCTCCTTCGGATCATCTTATTTTTAATGAAGACCGCTTTAGAAATGTTATAGAAACGGGAATCGATTTTGCTTCAAAAAACGATGTATTGGTCACCATTGGAATTCGTCCAACACGACCCGAAACTGGATATGGTTATATTCAATATCAGTCCGATCAAGCGATTGCTGAAAATTGTGTTTTTCCCGTGAAAACGTTCACCGAAAAACCTAACCTAGAATTAGCCTCCATATTTCTTAAAAGTGGAGATTTTCTTTGGAACTCCGGTATTTTTATTTGGCATCAAAAATCCATCAATAAAGCACTCGAAAGATTTGCCCCGGATATTTACTACAATTTTTCCGATTTAATGACCGTTTACAACACCCCTCACGAAAAAATGGCCATATTCGATGCTTATTTTAAATGTAAAAGTATTTCCATTGATTATGCTATAATGGAGAAAGCCGATAATGTTTATGTTGTTGAAGGTAATTTTGGTTGGTCAGATCTGGGCACTTGGGGATCTCTTTTTGAACATTGTGAAAAAAATAGCGACAATAATATCTTGACAAACAATTCGATATTTACCTACGATGTTACCAATTCTATAATTTATATGCCTAAAGATAAGGTTGTCATTGTACAAGGTCTCGATGATTACATTATTGCCGAGAGCGACAAATACCTATTGATTTGTAAAAAAACCGAAGAACAACGCATAAGAGAATTTGTGTCTGACATGGAAAATAGATTGGGCAACAATAAATTATAAAAATTTTGATATAAAATGACCGTATAATGCCCACACTAAAATGTTGTGTCATTATACGGTTTCTCATTTGATGAAACCAATATTTTAATTGACAAACCTCGAATCAATTCCTAAAAATCAAACGTATCTTTAGAATGAAGAAAGATTAATCTTAAAAAAGTCGCAGTTGGCTTTGAATTATCCACCTTTGTGCTACTAGATATGATATTCATCAAATCAATCATGAAGATTATCAAAACACTAGAAAAAATATCGTAAAGGGTTTATATATTTGTAAATTGTTAAAAACTTGTTGATAAAACTACAAAAACATATCGCCATGAAACGAATATTGTTGACTTTTCTTTGCCTACAAATCAGCTTTATAGGTTTAATGTCGCAAACTTATCGGTGGAAAGGAGGAAGTGGCAATTTCAGTGACCCTTCCAACTGGGAGTCCATAAGTTTGTCAGAAATTGAAAAGGGGGTATTTAACCCACAACAATCAACATTCATTGTTGATACCCGCGACGCAAAGGTCGTTGTTGATCAGAGCATAACCCTTCAGACACTTGTTTGGAAACAAGGTATTATTTCCGGTGATAAGTCAAAGGTTATTCGGATCAATGCTGATCTTAAGATAGAAGATGATATCACCGATCAGTTTTTGGGTCAGTGGCAATTAGCTTCAGATAAGAATCTAAACCTAAATTTGCCAAAGAACATCACAGGAAGTTTTGCATTAGATATCTCAGGAAAGATAGAAATATCCGGTAGCACTGAGTTTGGTGGCGATTTTATTATTCGTAAAGGCGATATTTCAATAAATAATTCAAAAATCATCTGCAACAGTTTTGTTTTAGAAGGCGAGGAAAGTCAAAATATTTATTTAAATAGTACAACCATACTTTTCAATCATTTTAAAAGCCAAAATAATCCCAATCGTCGAATATATTACAATAATTCAAGATTTGAAAAGATTCGTATTAACTCCGGATCAAAAGCCTTGACAGTCACTTCTCAACTTAAGCATTATTGTGATAATACTTTGGCTCAAGTTACGATTACAGCAAATAATGCTGCCAAAATTTATGTACATTACCAAGTTGATTTTTATGATGAATTCGGAACATTGGTTAGTTCGCAAACTTACAGACCCTTGTCAACGAATTCATCAAGGACTTTTTCGTATAATTTTGGGACAAGCGCTGTGGGGTATGTTGATTGGTCAGTGTCGGTGTATAATAACGCTACCTATACTGGTGCCCCGTTAGAATCTGAAGCTGGTTTTGAACAATTTGATAATGTTGGATTCATTACCATTAATAATATAACGGTAGATGATGTTACAACCGCTGGTGGGAACGATGGAAAAATAACCGTTAATGCTAGTGGAGGTGTTAGCCCCTTAACCTATACTTTAGCTTCTCCAATGGTTACTAATAATACAGGAGTTTTTAATAATCTTTATGCCGGTTTTTATAATTTAACGATATCCAACAGTAATTTGTCAACCTGTCCCGATGTTACACAAAACAATATTGAAGTTAAAGAGCCAACGGCAAGTTTTACAATCGTAAGTGTTACCAGCACTGATGAAACCCCATGTTCCAACAGCAATAACGGAACGATTACGTTTACAGTATCGAATCCGGTCGGAACTCCCCAATTCTCGATTGATGGAGGCTCAAATTGGTCAACTGATAATGTTTTCAACAACCTAACGGCAGGAACGTATAACTGTCAGGCAAAAGATAACGACACCACTTTAGTTTGGGGGGATGTAAGTATTACCCAGCCGGATGATATAACCATTACCAATATCGATGTAACCCATGTTTCAACCCAAGGAGGAAATGATGGTAGAATTCAAGTTACTGCTACAGGACCCAATTCGCCATTAACCTTTACGCTCACTGGTGGACCGACCAATAACACCGGGGATTTCCAAAATCTAATTGCTGGTGAGTATTTTGTTACAGTAAGTGACGGTGTGGGGTGTCCGGTAGCCGTTAGTTCATCCATCATGGTAAACCAACCTACTCCTGGGCCGTTTACACATGATAGTACTTTTGTTCGTCCGGTTACATGTAGAAACGATGCCGATGCTATAGTTCGTTTGTATGTTTCAGGAGGAACGTTACCTTACGAATACAGAATGTCTTCGCCAGCTCCCGGAACCGGATGGCAATCGAGCAATGAATTTAGTAACCTGTCACCCGGAAGTTATGAATTTGAAATGCGTGATGCAACAGGGATTCCTGTACTTGAGTCCGGGAAAGTTAATATTATTAATCCGGAACAACTGGTCATTTCAGATATAGATGTTATAAACATCACAACCTGTTACAATGATTCAACCGGTCAGATTACAATAACAGCTTCAGGTGGTCATGCTCCTTTGCAATATAGTATTGATAATGGAGCGACGTGGTCGAATGATCATGTATTCACTAATTTAGGTGTTGGAGAATATAACATTTGGGTTAAAGATAATTATGGATGCCAGGTCTACTGGGGAAACGAAAATATTTCAGGACCCGCACCACTGGTTATTAACAATGTTACAAAAACAGATATTACTACCTGTTATGAAGCAACCACAGGCTCAATTACCATCTCAGCCAGTGGAGGGACAGGAACAATTCGATATTCCATAAATGGGGTTAACTATTATAATAATGGTGGAGTTTTTACTAATTTGGGAGTTGGAACATATCCAGTCAGTGTCCGCGATGCCAACGGTTGTATTACTTCTTATGGGAATGTTATTATATCTGCTCCACCACAGTTGACTTATTCAGTTGCTAAACAGGATGTAACCGGTTGTAACGGAGATATTAACGGATCTATAACAATTACAGCTTCAGGAGGTACCGGAACTTTATATTATTCAATTAATGGTGGGATAAATTGGTTTCTTACAAACACCTTTACCAATCTTTCAG
>DAOTAV010000234.1:0-3818 GCA_035382785.1 Salinivirgaceae bacterium
GCTGCAGAAAATCAATCTATAGCCTTTGCAGTGTTCAAACCCACAGCTCTCGTTTTTCCCGAAATACTCAAACTTAAGGGGTTTGATAAAAAAACGTTGAGTGTTGTTCAACAATATCATTTTGAGAAGTTTGTTGACCGTATTGATTCTTTGTGCAATCTCGCCTATCAAAAATCGGTACGTTTGTTAATTGACGCCGAGGACGTATGGTATCAGGATGCTGTTGATGAAGTGGTGGAAGATATGATGAGAAAATACAACCAAAAGCGAGCCATTGTATGGAACACTTGGCAAATGTATCGCACCGATCGTTTAGACCATCTTAAGTTAACGTTAGAAAAAGCCCGTTCAGAAAATTTTCATGTTGGCGCAAAATTAGTTCGAGGGGCTTATATGGAAAAAGAGCGTAAACGGGCACAAAAAGGCGGCTATCCATCACCTATATTCCCCGACAAGCCATCAACAGATAAAAGCTATAATCAAGCACTTCAAATTTGTGTTGAAAATATCGATATTTGCGAACTTTTTAACGGCACTCACAATGAGGAAAGTTGCTTGAAGCTTTTGGAATATATGAACCAAAAAGGTTTAAAAAACAGCGATCCTCGTATTTGGACATCTCAACTTTACGGCATGAGTGATCATATTTCCTACAATATGGCTGCTGAGGGTTATAATGTGGCAAAATATATTCCCTATGGGCCTGTACGGAGTGTAGCACCTTATCTCTTGCGCCGCGCAGAAGAAAACAGCGCTATTCGTGGACAAACTACACGTGAATTGAATTTGATAATGCAGGAAATGAAACAAAGAAAACAACGGTCATGATTCTCGAGAATAAAGATAAAGCAAAAAAAATTAAATTTTTATACCTGATAGTTCCGATTGTCATTGCCATAACTATTATCGTTTTTGTTGTTTTCGGAATTGATTGGGGGCTTTGGGTTATAATTCCCGTTTCGCTGGTAGGAATATTATTTTTATTTTTTATAACGCAGATGAAATATTATTTCATTCGTGCTGAGATTGATTCAAAAAAAGTCAATTTTAAATTTTATCAAATCACACCGTTCTACACTGAGTATCAATCCTACGATATCCGACCCGATCAATTGGATTCTTATGAAATCAACCGAACTTTTTTTGGATTGGTTCCCCAATTGATTCTTTTTGTAAGAACTCCTAAAGGCAAAGCCCGGTATCCGGCGTTAAGCCTTAGTGCGTACAATAAAATTCAACGAGATCAACTCGAGCGAGCTTTAAATTTAGTTTTATCTGTTAATCGATCTAAAAAACATTAATCCATGAAATCAAAAACTATTTTCTTAGCTATAATTTTAAGCAGTGTATTGTCTGTCAACGCACAAGTTTTTAACACGGGACAAACATTAAAACCGGGCAAATTCAGTTTGGGTGTTGAACCATCGATCATAATCAATGGCAATTCCGATTTTATGCTATTTTTTCATGGCGGTTACGGTTTAAAATCAGGAACGGATTTTGGTTTAACATTAGGGGTTTTAAACGGCGACACCTACATTGGAGGAGATGTTGAATTTACAATAGCAAAAAGAATCTCGTTGTCGGCCGGAGCGCATCATTGGGGCAATTTTGGTCTCGATGCCACTCTTTTGGGAACACTTCCGATAACAAAAGCAGTGAATTTTTTTGGAGGTTTAGATACCGACATCAATTTTATAAAAGCTGATACCGATGGAGATGGTGATAAAGAGACCGATACAAAATTTTTATTGTGGTTACCTCTTGGAGTTGAAGTTGGATTACGTAGTAACTTAGCTTTTATTTTCGAAGCATCAGTTGGCTTAACCGATCCGGCGTATCATCTGATTGGAGGAGGGGTGGTAGTTTATTTTTAGCAATAAATCCAATTCAACACATTAAAGAAAAGAGTATTGTATCAGGAAATTAAAATCCTTTACGAAGATTCCGGTTTTTTAATAGTTTGTAAACCAAGCGGGATAGCGGTTCATCATACAGATGGCATGCCGCATGATGAACCGGTGTTGCTATCGATACTCGGAAAGCAACTCAATATCTCGCTCTACAATGTACATCGCCTCGATGCCAAAACATCGGGGCTTATCGTTGTAGCAAAGGATCAGGATTCGGCAAAAATATTAACTTCAATGTTCGAATCAAGGAGAGTAGAGAAGGAGTATCTTGCTTTAGTTCGAGGAACACCTCCCAAAATTGGGGAATTCAATTCCACCGTTCAAAACAAAGCTAAAGGAAAACAAGTGTCGGCCATAACCCGATTTGAGGTTATGGAAACATATCAAACCAATATTTCTTATAAGTCGTTTGAAAATATCCCGCTTTCCTTAGTTCGTATTGAACCGCAAACCGGACGATGGCACCAAATCCGCCAACATTTTGCCTATCACCGATTTGATATTTTAGGCGATAATCACCATGGCGATCGGATGTTAAACCATATTGTGGAATCAATTTCCGGAGTTAAACGGTTATACTTGCACGCTTCACGCTTGCGATTTGTGCATCCTAAAACAAACGAAACCATAGAGCTACAATGTCAATTACCCGATGAGTTTCAAACTACGATTCAAAAATGTATAAGTTTTACGCCTTAATAATATAAACTTATGTCGCCCAGATTTTTAATTTTATATCTTTTCATTATTTTTGGAACGGTTGTATATGCTCAACATTCGTATCCAGCGGGCGAAAGTAATTCCGATACTTTATCGTTGCGTTTGATTCAATTGATTAAAAACCGAGAAAAGGAGCCAATTCAACAGATTCTTCTAAGGTCTGATGTGCATCAATTGTCACCGCGTGAGCAATTTTTTCTTCATTTCTGGGTTGGTGATTATCCGGAGGCTTTATCGATATTTATCTTGCACAAATTAAATATTTCCGATAGAATTGAATCACACGAAAGTCCATTGATTAATAAAGTTATTGAGGTTTTTGTTTCGGAACAAAAATCTATTGACCGCTTGATAGATTCTCAAGTTGCGGATGAAGATTCAGCTTTATTTTTAAAAATCTCATATCGAGCTGCAATTGAGTCCGTCAAATCCAATTTTTTTAACAATTCTCTTGAATTATTGGTGCAACAATATCGCCTATGGTTTCCTCAAGGAAAGTTTATTGCGTATGTAAATCAATTTTTCCCCAATACATCAACCGAATCCGGACAATACGGCTACAGCACTGCTTTGGGAGTTGGAGGCATTATTACTTCACATCGATATTCTGATTTTTTTAAGGATCGGTGGAATTTGCGATTCGATTTCGATTATTACTATCGAAACGTTTCTTTCGGATTGAACGCTGAAAATCACTATACTCGATTGAATTCCGATATTACTGTCAACGACACCTCGCTATGGAAAAAACAAAGTTTAGCTAATCAGGTGCGAATTGGCATTAACGGTGGATTCCGAAGGCCCATCTTTAGCAAGACAAAAGGTCTATTGCGCGGCGGAGTAATGTATGGTTGGATTTTTCCATCAGGAACTGATATTCGACAACAGAATCTTCCTGAGCACTTTACAATAAAAACTTATGGAGTGCAAACATCGGTTTTAGTTGCCCACATTTTTAAAGAACGAGTTAAACAATTGGCAAGTAGTGCATTTCAAAACCGAGTGGGTTATGGAATTTTTATTCAATATCAATTCTCTGTAGCGTGGTTTAATCACATAATAAATTCACCTGTTTTGTTCAACGGATTTACTATGGGATTCTATATCGACAGTTTTAATCAATAATTTGAAATGAAATTCCGGGAGCGATTGAAAAGCAAGAAATTCGTTTTATGTGCTCTGACA
>DAOTAV010000235.1:0-3793 GCA_035382785.1 Salinivirgaceae bacterium
TTCCAAGGCAGGTTTAAAAGCGGTATAGATTTGAGTCTGGACTTAGAGAAGGTTCCACTTGTTGAAAGCGATTATATTTCGCTAAGTAGAGTTTTTGTGAATCTCATTTCAAATGCCATCGACGCCATGGAGCCTCAAGGATCATTAAATATTAAAACCCGTTATTACCCTGATAAGAAAAGAGTTGTTATTCAGTTTATCGATACCGGATGCGGAATTTCCTCGGAAAACTTACCAAAAGTGTTCGATCCATTTTTCACCACGAAGGAAGTGGGAAAAGGTACCGGCCTCGGTTTGTACATTTCCTATCAAACAGTGATGCGATACAAAGGTGAAATAAAAATAGAGAGCGAAGTAAATAAAGGAACATGCGTTTCGGTTGAACTACCGGTCAGTCGGTGAAAGTTTGGTTTTCCATAAAGGCAAGTGTTGCGGCTCCTATGATTCCGGCATCGTTAAGCAATTTTGCCGGAACCACATGGGTTGCAACGGTGAGTTTATGTGAGAATTTTTCAAATTTCTTACTAGTACCACCACCGATGATAAAGAGGTCGGGATAGAATAGCGATTGGAGATATTCCAAATATTTATTAAACCTAACGCCCCATTTATCCCAAGTTAAATCAAGTTTTTCCCGTATGGCATCACTGGTAAATTTTTCGCCTTTTATGCCATTCTTCATAAAAACGTGTCCCAATTCAGTGTTTGAAATGAGTTGACCGTTATAAAACAAAGCGGAACCAATCCCTGTGCCAACAGTTAAAAAGATGACGAAGCCTTTAAAGTCTTTAATATGACCAAACTTTAGCTCTGCAAAGCCGGCAGCATCGGCATCGTTATAAACCTTAACCCGCCGGCCGGTTGTTGTGCTAAAAAGTTCCTCAACGTTTAACCCGATAAAATTTTCATCGATATTAGCCGCAGTATGAACTACACCATTTTTTACAACCGCAGGGAAACCGCATCCGATTAATCCGTCCCATTGAAATTGAGTTACTATTTCTGCCACGGCTTGGTTGATTGCACTAACCGAAGCCCCGTTGGTTAGCTCAATTTTTATTCTTTCTTTTGTAAAACAGCCTTGTTGCGTATCAACTATGGCTCCTTTTACAGCAGAACCTCCAATGTCAATTCCAAGTACATGCATCGGTTTAGAGTTTCCCTAAAGGTAACTATTTTTTCATTTAGAACACAAAAAAAATTATTGGTTGTTTTCTTTTTGCTCTTTCAAAGTTCCCTGAAAAATGTCGTAAATAAGCAATCTACATTCTAACGGGCCATTAAAAAGTTTGAATTTTTGTTTGGGTTTTAATCCAAACCTTTTGAGGGCTTCCATGTTTGAACTGATTAGGCAAACACGGCTGTTTGTGTAATGGTGTTTTAAGTGTGATCCTATTTCTTCGTAGAATTCTTCGATTTTCTCCATTTGGAACCGATGATCGTAAGGGGGATTTAACGTTACAAAAGTGGGCTCGTGTCGTGAGGTTTCGAAAAAGTCTGTATGCTCAAATCGCAGTAATTTTCTCATTCCGGCTCTCCTAGCGTTATTGGTTGCGATTTCTATAGCTTTCCGGTTAATATCGCTTCCAACGATTTCGGTTTCCAGTGGAATGATCTGTTCTTCCGTCTCTTGCTGGATTTTTTGGAAAAGTACGTTGTCAAAATCGAGCCAATTCTGAAAGTTAAATTTCCTGAACTTTCCGGCAGGCGTGTTCGTGGCCGTTAAGGCTGCTTCAATGGGAAAGGTTCCCGAACCACACATCGGATCGTATAAGGGAGTTTTTTTGTCCCATCGGCAAATGCGCAGTATGGCAGATGCTAATACTTCATTTATTGGTGCTTCAACTTGTTCTAATCGATAATTTCTGCGAAAAAGAGGTTCTCCTGAACTATCGAGCGAGACGATAACTAAATTGTCGCTGATGTGAACATTGAGTTGTACATCCGGTTTTTGTGGATCGATGGTTGGACGTAGTCTGTGTTTTGCCTTGAATTGGTCAACGATACCGTCTTTTACCCTGTAAGCGGCATATTGTGAGTGTGTGAAAATTCGGCTGTTGGTAATAGCATCAACAGCAAACGATTTTTTCACGGAGAGAAATTTTTCCCATTCGATTTCGCGTATTTGATTGTATAACTGATTGTCATTGTTAGCTCTGAAGACTGCAATTGGTTTTAAGATTTTTACAGCAGTGCGCAATAAATAGTTTGCGCGGTAGAGCAATTCGGTATCACCATGAAAGCGTACCGCCCTATTTAGAATTGAAGTTTCCTTAACTCCAATTTCTTTCAGTTCTTCTGCAAGTGTTTCCTCAAGCCCGTAGAAAGTTGTGGCAATGATTTCAAATTTTTCCAAGGATGTTAATTTTTTTACAAAAGTACTACAATTTTTCGACATTTACTGAAAAACAGAACTCTCCCAAACACGCTGAGGGAAGATAAGGCCTATTGAATCAAGCGTCAAAATAATAATAAACCATTAGGGAAGTTTTAGTTAGTAAGGAATATATAATCAATGTTTTATGGTTTAATGCTGAATGTTCAAAGCTGTATTTGTTGCGAGGAATTCAAACTTTGGTTATTGCGAAAGATTGACGAATAAATGATAAATTTGCTGTTCTCAAATTATGATTGACCGAAGCACCATAGACAAAATTTATGAGCGCGCCGATATTGTTGATGTTATCGGGGATTTTATTGCATTAAAAAAAAGAGGAGTTAATTATCTTGGTTTGTGTCCCTTCCATAACGAACGCACGCCATCATTCACGGTGTCACCCTCAAAAGGTATTTTCAAATGCTTTGGATGTGGGAAATCAGGAAATACAGTAGGATTTGTCATGGAACACGAGGGATTGTCGTATCCCGAGGCCCTGAAATATCTTGCAAAAAAATATAACATTGAGATTGAGGAGACAGAACCCTCTGAAGAGCAGAAAATTGAGGAATCCAAGCGTGAGAAACTCCTTGCTCTTTCAAATCTAGCGGCCAAGTGGTTTCATCATCAACTTTATCAAACTGACGAGGGTAAAAATATTGGGTTGTCGTACTTGCGTGAACGAGGTTTTACCGAAGGCATGATCGAGTCGTTTGGTTTGGGATATTCCCCCGAAAATCGTTCGGCTTTTTGCGATTACGCTTTAAAGCAAGGTTATACGCCCGATTTGCTCACTGAAAGCGGATTGGGTATTGATTCAAATGGAAAACTTTTTGACCGCTTTCATCATAGGGTTATATTTCCAATTCATAGTTTGAGTGGTCAGGTGATTGGGTTTGGAGGACGAACGTTTTTCTCCGATAAAAAGATTGCTAAATATTTGAATTCTCCGGAAACGGTTCTTTATCAGAAGAGTAAAATACTTTACGGTATGTTTCACGCTCGTAAGGCCATCACTCAAAACGACTTCTGTCTGTTGGTTGAAGGTTATACCGATGTGCTAAGTCTTGCTCAATGCGGCATTGAGAATGTGGTTGCGTCATCGGGAACATCTCTAACGATTGAGCAAATTCGTTTGATAAAGCGTTTTACAAATAATCTTACCGTCCTTTACGATGGCGATTTTGCCGGTATCAAAGCCTCATTGCGTGGTATCGACCTGATATTGGCCGAAGATATGAATGTTAAGGTTTGTCTGCTTCCTGAAGGCGAAGACCCCGATTCTTATGCCCGAAAACATTCGGCCGAAGAAGTGAAGAAATTTATAGATTCCAATCAAACCGATTTTATAAGTTTTAAAGCAAGGCTGATGCTCTCTGAGGCAGGAACCGACCCAATAAAAAAAGCCACTTTGCT
>DAOTAV010000236.1:0-3781 GCA_035382785.1 Salinivirgaceae bacterium
AAAATGGTTATTGAAAGTTATTATAAAGACTTAAAAAATTTAATACCATATTCCGTTGATAATGTGAAAATTATATATGACGGATTGAATCATTCTAAAGGCTATGCCTATGGAGCCGACCTAAAAGTTAGCGGTGAATTTGTAAAAGGAGTGGACAGTTGGATATCTTTATCTTATTTAAAGACATTTGAAGATATCATTGATGATCAATATATTAACAACATAAACAGTACTAATTCCGGTAGTCCAGGTTATATCCCACGTCCAACGGATCAGCGTTTCCTATTTAGCATGTTTTTTCAAGATTATTGGCCGGGAAATCCAACAATTAAAGTCCACCTGAATACTGTATTTAATACCGGTTTGCCTGTAGGTCCACCAAATTCTCCCAGATATTTGGCAACGCATCGCTTACCAAGCTATTCTAGAGTTGATATGGGAATTTCTAAAGAAATGCTACGAAGTTCAAGCGACAAAAAAGTTTTGAGATATTTTGAAAGTGTATGGATTGGATTTGAAGTATTTAATGTTTTCGATATTGAAAACGTGATTTCTTATAGTTGGATAACCGACATAAGAAATCGTCAATTCGGCATTCCCAATACATTAACCGGGCGTCTTTTTAATCTCAAAATCAATATAGTAATTTAATCCAAAATTGAATACCTTTGCAACTCAATTTTGACAGAATGAATCTATTTCTTAACAAGGAGTTATTAATAAAATTTTTAAAGTTCGGAGTAGTCGGATTCTCGGGTGTTATTGTTGATTTTGGATTTACTTTTGTTTGTAAGGAATGGCTAAAAATTCCCAAATATTTTGCTAACGCAATTGGCTTCACCATTGCTGCTACGACAAATTATATATTAAACCGAATGTGGACATTTGCTAGCACCAATCCTGAAGTGTTAAGGGAATTTGGTGAATTTTTCGTGATTAGTCTCATAGGTTTGTCCATAAACACCACGGTTCTTTATATCTGTATTAAGCGCTTTGGGATGAATTTTTATTGGGCAAAACTTATAGCTATAGGAATAACAACTCTTTGGAATTTCTTTGCCAACTATCTCTACACTTTTGCCGCTCATTAAAAAAGCGTTTTGAGATGAACAATTTGAAAATTTATTGATAAAAAACGAAATTTTCATTTGTTTGTTAATTAAATATGTATTACATTGTGTAAGTTTTGTAATCAATCAGGTTCTTTGAATGAATGATATTTTTTTGAGCATGTCTATAATTATAATCGAATCAAACATTGAATAGACATGATTGTTTTAACAAACAAAAAATGATGCATATGAAAAACATTGAAACAGTGAATCATGATCGAATTACGCTTGAGTACCCCATGAAAACTTCTGTGAAGATATTATTCTCACGATTAAGCACAGCTGAAGGATTATCTCAATGGTTTGCCGATAATGTTGAGTCAGAGGAAAATCGTTTCGTGTTTACTTGGGAGGAAGAGCAACAGGTTGCAGAAAAAGTTGCGGAAAAAGAGAATCACTATGTTCGCTATCGTTGGATCGATGATGAGAATTCCGTAGGAGAGAAATACTTTGAGTTTCGTGTTGAACAGAATGAGCTAACCCGCGAAGTAATTCTTACAATTATTGATCAGGCTGAGCCGGAAGAACATGATAGTGTTAAAGAACTATGGGATTTTTATGTTGAAAATCTTAAACGTTTGATAGGATCGAAAAATTAGTCACAAAATCTGATTAAAATCGAAAAATCACTACTTTTGCATTAAATGTAAAAGAATGTGGTTTGAAGAAAATCCATAAACTTGTTGTAAAAAGCTATGCAGGGCCACTTATAGCATCGTTTTTCATATCGATGTTTGTGTTGCTCATGCAATTTTTATGGCGTTACATTGAAGACTTGGTGGGCAAGGGATTACCCTATGATGTAATAGCCGAAATCCTTCTTTATGCATGTGCTTCATTGGTTCCCATGGCACTGCCACTTTCCGTTTTACTAGCTTCGATCATGGTTTTTGGAAATCTGGCTGAGCACAATGAACTCATGGCAATGAAGTCGGCAGGAATTTCCTTACTTCGCATTATGCAACCTCTTATATTTATTGCGATAGGGCTGACGTTTTTCGCTTTTTATTTTGCCGATCAAGTTGTTCCGAAAAGCAATCTCCGGATGAGATCGTTATTATACGACATAAAAAATAAGCCACCGGAAATAATTATTCCTACAGGAGTTTTTTACAACGAATTGCCGGGATATAGCATCAAAATAGGCCGGCGCGACCATCAAACAAAAATGCTCTATGATGTTTTAATCTACGATCACACATCAAACCGTGGCAATGTATCCGTTATTTTGGCAGAAAAAGGAGAAATGTATTACGTTAATCAACATCAATACATGATTCTGCAATTGTATAACGGTGCCATGTATGAAGAGGAACAGGTTAAGAAAGCAAGTCAGCGTTATTCCTATCCTCAACGACGGCATTTTTTTGAGGAACAAAAAATAATATTTGATCTTTCGGGCTTTGGACTAAAACGTACGGATGAGAACCTTTTTAAAAACCATTATCAGATGCTGAGCACTAAAGACTTAGCGTTTACCATGGATTCATTGAACAAAAAAATTGAAGAGCAGCGAACAAATATCTATCAAAATATTAAAAGCGGAAACTTTTTCCGGAAAATGTATCGACCTAATGAACAACAGGAACCGTATGTTTTTCCTAATAAGCGAAAGAGTATCGATAGTCTGTTCTCAACTTTTTCCAAGTCAATGAAAATAAACACCTTAAGTTCGGCGATTGCATTTTCACAAAATACCCAATCGTATATTCGAAGCGAAAATCAATCTCTGAAAAGTCGTAGAGTTTGGATGTTAAAACATGGTATTGAGTGGCATAGAAAGCACACTTTGGCTCTTGCTTGTCTGGTTTTGTTTTTTATTGGGGCACCTTTGGGGGCAATCATCCGAAAAGGAGGAATTGGGATGCCTGTGGTGGTTAGTGTCATCCTTTTTATTCTTTACTACATTTTGGGGATGATCGGAGCTAAGGCAGCAGAGCAAAGTCAAATAGAACTATGGTTAGGAATGTGGAGTTCCACCTTATTATTCGCCCCAATCGGCCTGTTCTTAACTATCAGAGCATTGCAGGATAAAGTAATTATTGATATCGATCGATATATTGATTTCATAATTAAACCTTTTAAAATATTAGCTCAAAAAGTTCCCATATTGAAAAAGTTGAGAAATAAATCCTCAAAAGATGAAAATACTTCTTTTAACGAATAAAATGCCGTATCCGGCTAATGACGGAGGAGCCATTGCAACCTTATCTATGATTCGTGGATTCCAGCAATTAGGTGTAGAACTGACGGTTTTGGCAATGAATACACCAAAACACAATTTTAACCTCGAAAACCTACCGGAAGAGTTAAAAGGAAATATCGAATGGCACGCTTGTTATGTTGATACTCGACTAAAACCTCAAGGGGTTATAATTAATCTTTTATTCTCCAATCTTCCGTATAATGCTAAACGTTTTATCTCCAAAACATTCAATACCAAGCTCAAAGAAATTTTATTATCGAAACAATTTGATATCATTCAACTCGAAGGGTTGTATTTATATCCATATATCACTACTATTCGCAAATATTCCAATGCTCTTATATCCATGAGAGCACATAACGTTGAGCAAGAGATATGGAAACGTAAAGTGCAAAATCAGTCTCCGAGCATTCAAAGGGTTTACAATCGCCTTTTATCTGTAAGAATGCAAAAAATGGAAAAA
>DAOTAV010000237.1:0-3757 GCA_035382785.1 Salinivirgaceae bacterium
GGGGTCAAAAGTGGGTTGAGCTTTTATGGTCAGGGAAAAAGTCAAAAATAACACCGTCGGGATTCCAATCGATATCACACGATTGCTAAAAATCCGATTTTTGAATTGAATGAATGATTTGTAGTTCATAGTTCAATTTTTTTCTAGTAACACCCCAAGTAGAAAAAGGTTTTTTCTGATAAACAAAAACCGGCCCCTCTATGGCCGGTTTTATGTTTACATTTAAGATTATTCCATGGAATCGATTCTATTTTCTAAGGCATTAAGACGCTGCCATATTTCGGGTAATTTTGAAGCGAGAACCATGGCTCTTCGTTGAATAGAGTAGTCAGCGGCCGGTGAACCGAGTAAGGTTTGCCCGGGTGTTTTCACACTGTTTGACAATCCCGACTGAGCTCCAATTTTAGTTTCATCGGCTATTTGAATGTGACCGGCAAATCCCACTTGTCCAGCAATCATACAATTGCGACCGATTTTTGTTGAGCCACTAATTCCGGTTTGTGCCGCAATAACGGTGTTTTCACCTATTTCCACATTATGTGCAACTTGTATTAAATTGTCGAGCTTGACTCCTTCTCTGATGATGGTACTTCCCATGGTGGCCCTATCAATAGTAGTGTTAGCCCCAATTTCCACATAATCTTCAATGATCACATTGCCAATCTGCGGAATTTTCAAATAGTCTTTTTGGGTTCGTGGAGCAAATCCAAATCCATCGCTGCCAATGACACTGCCGGCATGAATAATCACATTTTTTCCTATCTGGCAATTTTCATAAATTTTAACTCCCGGATACAAAATGGTGTTATCCCCAATAGTGACGTTTGGTCCAACATAAACCTGGGCATGAATTTGTACATTGTTGCCAATTTTGGCATTTTGCATAATCACGGCAAAGGGGCCTACATAGATATTTTCTCCCAATTGTGCTGTTGGATTTATGCTTACTTGCGGGTCAATTCCTTGTGGCTTTGGCTTCATTTGTTCATACATTTGTAAAAGCATAGCAAAAGCTTCATAGCTGCTTTTTACACGTATCAACGTTGCGTTTACCGGTTTTTCGGGTTTAAAATCTTCATTCACAATCACCACGGACGATTTTGTTTCATAAATATACGGGGTGTATTTTGGATTGGCCAGAAAACTCAGCGTTCCCGGTTTCCCGTTTTCAATGGGCGATACGTTGTTAACCATAACATTTTTGTCGCCATCAACAACTCCGTTGAGTGCTTGGACTATTTGTTCGGCAGTGAATTGCAGCATAATCAGAAAAATTTTGGGTTATCAAATTGTTTTGGAAAACAAAGATAGTGTTTCAAAACCGGTTTCGACATTACTTCATGATTAAACATGTCGCTTTCGTCGAGAATATTTGCCACCTCGCCATTCTTACGAAGTATCATAATTTGATCGTCCAATGGTTTGTAGGCACTGTTTGAAAGAACGTCGGTTTGAACCAAGTAGTTGACCTCTGTATCGGAAAGGGAAAATTCTTCCCGCACTTTTTGGCGAATTTGCTCGACCAAATCGGGCTCAAAAGGTCGTTTACTTAATTTAACCCGGAACAACTTCCGGTTTTGTAATCCTTCAGATAAAAACCTAAGGATAAAATCGCTGTGATGAGACCAAACTTTAATCACCGACATAAGATCATTGTCATCAAGGGCAAGATAATGTTTAAGGGTTTCTTGACTGAGACTATCTCTTTGTTTCAAAATGGCTATCAAGGGATCCGGTGCAAAAAGATGTTCATGGTTTTCGATTAAAAAGCGGGCTCGATGGATTAGGTTGCGCAACATTTGCTCAGCACTGACGACGGTTTTATGTAAATAGACCTGCCAGTACATTAATCGTCGTGCAATCAAAAACTTTTCGATGCTGTAAATCCCTTTTTGATCTACCACTAAGCGATCTTCGGCTACGTTAAGCATCTTAATGATTCGATCGGTGGAAACAACTCCTTCGCTAACGCCGGTATAGAAGCTGTCGCGAATTAAATAATCCAGTCGGTCGGTGTCTAACTGCGAAGAAACCAGTTGATGCAGAAATTTTTTGGGATAATTGTTTGTAAAGATATCAAGAGCGGTTGACAATCTACCGTCGAACTGTTGATTAAGTGCCTTGAATATGAGTTTTGATATATCTTCATGGCTTTGCCCCTGAACCAAAACGTATTCAAGAGCGTGGCTCATTGGGCCATGTCCGATATCGTGAAGTAAAATGGCAAGTATCACACTTTCAGCCTCATGGGGTGTGATATCAACATTTTTACTCTCTAAAACATCTATGGCTTGTTGCGTTAGAAAGACACTTCCAAGGGTGTGTTGAAATCGGGTGTGAAGTGCTCCCGGATAAACGTAATGGGTTAATCCTAATTGTTTTATATTTCTAAGTCGTTGAAACCATGGATGATTCAGAACATCAGCAGCCAAACCTCCCGGCATGGGGATCAACCCGTAAACAGGATCGTTGATTATTTTGTTCGATGACGGATAAAGGGGCATTCACTAATATTTTTTGTGATAAATATAAGGTTTTTGTCGATTCAATTCATAAGTTCCCGGTCATGTGTTGCCGGTCGTCTTCATTTGTTCAATAAGATTTTGAAGAATATCTACCAAGTTATAGTTCATGGCATCCACTGTAATATGTGCTTTTTGATAAAAAGCTTGTCGCTCCGAGAGTTTGTTGATAACAAAACGTGATAATTCCTCCGACGAAGAGAAATTTCGTACTAACGGTCTCTCTTTTTTTGACTGTTCAAGCCGTTTTACGATTGTCCCCACAGGTAACCAAAGATAAATTACTATACCATGCTCCAGAAGAAAATCCATGTTATCGCCGTAGCACGGTGTTCCACCTCCGGTTGAAATCACCGCATTTTCTTCCAGAGATAAGGCGTTGAGTATCTCGCGTTCCTTTTGACGAAACCAGTTGTCACTATACAAATCGAAAATCTGTGTGATGCTCATGCCCTCTTGTTGCTCTACCATTTTATCGGTGTCAAAAAACGGAATTTGTAAACGATTCGACAACCGTTTGCCGATGGTAGTCTTCCCTGCGCCCATGAATCCTATTATGAATATTCGCATTATGTAAAGTCGAATGTAAGTTGTGGGTCGTTGTCTTCCGGCTCGGTGGGTTGATTTACTTCGAGAATTTGAGGGCTTTCCTCTTCCGGTTCCTCAAATGGCTCGGAAATATCTTCAATCAATGAAACATTGTAGGTAGTTAGCCTTTTCCCTTTAGCTTTTTCCCCTTTAACCGCAATAAAACTTTCGGCTTCAATAATTTCCGGCACTCGATGTTTGTCGGTTTCGCCAAACATAAGTTCGTATTTTGGGGATGGATGAGAAGTGATTTTCTCAATATAACTTCCTGCAGTTTCGCCCACAATATTTACCAAACGATTTGTGTCGGTAATCTGGAAGCGTTTTAAGTAGAAAAATTTCTGTTCTCCATCAAAATAAATGCAGGTGTAGATTTTATCGGGTTTGAATTTTTCAATTAAACAAATGTTTTCATCGTAATGGTTTGTCAGCTCATAGCTTGTAGTTGTGTAATTACCGTTTTTGTAAAACACTACGATACGGTCGCTCTCGTAAAATTCACCTAAATATTGTCCGTTTTGATCGATATTGAGTCGAGAGACCGTAGGATCAAACCAGATTTTAATCCCTCCAAGGGTTGATACCCCGCTTCGTATTTTGATTATTTTGTGAACATCGTTTTTGGTCAGCACATTCCCCATTGCCTG
>DAOTAV010000238.1:0-3735 GCA_035382785.1 Salinivirgaceae bacterium
TATTTTTCTAATGACCGCCATTAGAAATTCTGGCTAATGACAATTTTGGGATTATAACTGTTGTCTCAGACCAGACTGAAACAAAACTTATGGAATTTAATTTGCAGAATGCTCTTGAAAAAGCGCAAGAAAACGAACAAATCAAAGCATCGTTTTTAAGAGCTATGAACCATGAAATTCGCACACCACTTAACGGTATTGTAGGCTTTACCCAATTGCTGCTATCCAAAGTAAGCAACTACCACGAAGTGCAACACTATTTTGGTTTTATTAATTCTTGTAACCAACGTTTAGTTGAGATCATCGAAAACATTTTAGATCTTTCTCTTATTGAAAATCGTCAAATGGATATCCACATCTCGGAATTTGATCTCAATGAGGTTATCGATGCATGTGTTGAAAAATATGCGCAACAGATTGAACCCGGAACCATTAAGTTTATTATAAATAAATCCATGGCAAATGAACCATGCGGGGTAGTTTCAGATAGAACTAAAATTTCCAAGATAATTCAACACTTGCTAAGTAATGCTATAAAATTCACCCACAAGGGATTTGTAGAATTAAAGGTAACCGAAGAAAAAGACCAAATCATCATTTCTGTTAAAGATACAGGCATCGGAATTGATCCCAAACATCAAGCCATTATTTTTGATCGGTTCCGGCAAATTGACATGGATAGCACGCGTCGGTATGAAGGTAGTGGTATTGGGCTTACCTTGGTGAAAGAATTTGTTACTATGCTAAAAGGAGAGATTAACCTTTACTCTGAACTTAACCATGGTTCACAATTTATAGTATCCTTACCCAAAAGAATTGAGAACGAAGTCAAAAACACAACATCAAAGGTTCTATTCACACAGACCTAACTTCAATACTGTGTATTCTCGTTATTAACAATGTTGAACCTCATTGACAATTCATTACAATATTTGAATACAAAGATGATGTTTTGATTGATAATTTGTATATTTGTCAAAACACAATCAAAACCATCTATGATTTGGGACAAAAGGACAATTTTGGCAGGGGCATTTTTTTTTACAACATTCTTATTTTATGGACAAAAAGTTCAAATAAACGGACTTTTCCCGCAAAAAGTGTCATCGGGGAGTGAAATGATCGTGAGTTTCACTATCCAAAAAGGCAACCTAAACGATTTTGCACGATTTCAACTAGAGGTTCCGGACGGGGTTTCAGTAAGCCCGAGGATTTTAAAAAACGGCGAATTTAGTTTCGATAATAATATCGTTAAAATCGTTTGGATGAAAATTCCACCCGACGACATTGTGGAAATTTCCCTTTTCTTTAAAATTCCGGTCGAAATGGAAGGTTACAAGGTGTTCAAAGGTGTATTCTCCTACGCCGACGGCACAGGGAAGCGCACCTCAATAGAAATGCTTCCTCAAATAGTTATTATAGAAAAAGACGAATTTCGCGCAAATCTTTCTCAGGAAATAGAATTTAATTACAGCTATTTTTCCCAAAAAGGAGTAACATGCGTTCGTCAGAAACCCTACTTGGACGATAGCGGGCATGTTGTAGTGAAACTACTCATCACCAAAGGAGAACTTAATGAGTTTGGGCGTATTGAAGAAACTGTTCCCTACGGATTCAAAGCGGTAAATCTAAAAAGCTCAGGAGCCATTTTTGCCTTCAATCCCACGCGGAGAAAAGTGAAATTTATTTGGATGAATATGCCCAACTCTTCGCAATTTATTGTGGCCTATAAGCTAATTCCCGAAACTCCCATCGATAAAATTCCGTTTATTCTGAACGGCACATTCACATTTGCTGAAAATCGAAACAGTCGTACTGTAATCATTACAGAGCTATCTCTCGATGTGGATAAAGCAAAATCGCAGTAAGCTATGAATAGCCCTCATGTAACGATTGATAAATACAGCGGGAAAAGATATGTCATATCGGATATTCATGGATGCTATAAAACCCTAACTACCCTCATTGAACAAAAAATCAAACCTTCCCAGAGCGACCTACTTTTCTTTTTAGGCGACTATATAAACCGTGGCCCATCGAGTGCACAAGTTATTGATTATTTTTTACAATTGAGAAACCAAGGATATCAAGTGATCTGCCTACGGGGAAATCATGAAGAAAATTTACTACAAATTGCTAAACAATACGACCAAAAAACCGCCGCACAAATCGTTCGAAAACTTTATAAAACATTCGATTTATTGACCCCCTCAGGAGTAATAAACCAAAAATACATTGATTTTTTCGAGACTTTACCCTATTTTATAGAAATGCCTGATGTCTATTTGGTGCACGGTGGATTCGATTATCGCAAGCCCAAACCTTTTGAAGATTTCTCTGCAATGCTCAATTTCTACATCGATAATACAACCTACGACATCACCCTTCTTAACGGCAAACGTATGATTCACGGACATCGTGTTACTCCACTCAACAAAATACAAGATATGGTTCGCAATCGAAGCTCAATCATATCGCTCGACAATGGATGCGTGTTTGTAAAAGAACATAGAATTCATGACGTATCAAAACTTGGCAATCTATGCTGCTTAGAAATAAATCAAATGAAATTGTACTTTCAAAAGAACGTTGATTTCCAATAACAATCAATCGATTTTGGGAAATGAAATTATAAAAGATACAAATCACAGATTATCAGCTTCAACAACACAAATCCACCAAAAAATCACTCTCAAGCCTCATGGCGACTTACAATGCCAAAAACATTTAATTCCGAACAACGAAAAACAATTTTTGGCTAACTATTTGTAACTTTGTGGGCTAAAACATAACTAATGGAAAACCACAAATCGGGATTCATAAACATCATCGGCAACCCCAATGTTGGAAAATCAACATTAATGAATCGCCTTGTAGGAGAAAAACTATCGATTATTAGCCCAAAAGCACAAACGACCCGTCATCGGATCATCGGAATTGTCAACGGCGATAATTTCCAAATGGTTTTTTCAGACACACCGGGAATTATCAATCCAAATTATATTCTCCACAAATACATGATGAAATATGTGGAAACAGCCTTGACCGATGCAGATATTATTTTGTTTATGACCGATACAGAAACCGATACAACTAAAGACCCCATTTTCCTTTATCGTTTGACAAAAACAGAAATACCCCTTCTTCTTTTGATTAACAAAATCGATCTATCAAACCAACCCAATATTGAAAAACTCGTAGAATATTGGCATGCAAAACTTCCTAAAGCGTCAATATTACCAATTTCGGCGCAATTCAACATTAATATCGATTTAGTGATGAAATTCATTCTTAACCATTTGCCTGAAGGAGCTCCGTATTTTCCCAAAGACCAACTTTCCGACAAAACTATGCGATTTTTTGTATCGGAAATTATTCGTGAAAAAATCTTCCTGAATTATCAAAAAGAAATTCCATACTGCACCGAGGTTGTGATTGAAGTCTATAAAGAGCTCGAAGATAAAATACATATTGAGGCCACCATCTATTGTGAACGCGACAGCCAAAAGAAAATACTCATTGGCCATAAGGGCGAAGCAATTAAAAAGGTAGGAATTGAATCGCGCAAAGACATTGAAGATTTTGTTGAACAGCACGTATATTTGGGACTTCAGGTGAAAGTAGATCCCGATTGGAGGAACAACGAGAATCGGTTACAACGTTATGGTTATACACAATAATAAAAACAAGTATTAATGGCAGGAATAGTAGCAATCATCGGTCGTCCCAATGTAG
>DAOTAV010000239.1:0-3725 GCA_035382785.1 Salinivirgaceae bacterium
GAGCCATGAAAGTCAACGTTGACACGTTAACCATGACGGCAACGCCCATTCCTCGAACACTACAATTTTCGCTTTTAGGTGCCCGCGACTTATCGATAATCCGCACACCGCCACCCAATCGCCTGCCTATTGTAACCGAAATTCACACATTTGATATCAACCTAATTTCTGAAGCTATTCATTATGAAGTGTCGCGCGGTGGACAAGTGTTTTTCATTCATAACCGTGTTCAAAACATAACTGAAATTGAATCCCTGATTCAAAAGGCATGTCCCGGAATTCGGACAGTCCATGCGCACGGCCAAATGAGCGGCGATCAGCTTGAAAAAATCATGCTCGATTTTATCGATGAAAAATATGATGTATTGGTATCGACCACAATTGTTGAATCGGGATTGGATATTCCCAACGCCAACACTATCATCATTAACGATGCACAGAATTTTGGACTGTCAGAGTTGCATCAGCTGCGGGGGCGTGTGGGGCGCAGCAATAAAAAAGCTTTTTGTTATCTATTAACACCACCGCTACATCTTTTACCATCGGAATCGCGAAGAAGGCTTCAAGCTATTGAGACCTTTACCGAACTTGGTAGCGGTTTTAACATTGCTTTACAGGATCTTGATATTCGCGGAGCTGGAAATCTTTTGGGTAGTGAGCAAAGCGGTTTCATTTCGGAGTTGGGTTATGAAACCTACCAGCAAATATTACAAGAAGCTGTCTTCGAATTGCGAGAGCAAGAATTTAAAAATCTTTTGGGGACACAATCACAAAATCAATTGGAAGAAGCTTTCTCTGAATTTTCCGATTGTACCATCGATACTGACCTTTCGCTCCATTTCCCCGATAGTTACATTGGCAATATTGCAGAGCGTGTAAGGCTCTACAAACAGCTCGATGGTTTAAAAACAGACCAAGAACTCGATGAATTTCGTACCACACTTTTGGATCGTTTTGGTGAAATTCCTCATGAAACCGAAGAATTAATCAAGGTTGTGAAACTCCGTCATTTAGGTGTTTCTTTGGGTTTGGAAAAAATTGTATTGAAACAGAATAAAATGCTTTGTTATTTTATTTCAAAACAAGACTCCGCTTTTTTTGACAGCGCAACTTTTCAATTTATACTTGGCACATTCCAAAAATATCCTAAAATGGGACGTATTCAAGAGCATGCCGGAAAACTTCGAATGGTTTTTGAACCGGTGGATAGCATTACTAAAGCTATTGAAACCCTGAAAGTTTTCCAAAGCGAATAAAAAAAGCGGGATTAAAATCCCGCTTTTAACATTTTTATTTCAAATATCGATCAAGCCAACCGAAGAACTCCCGTTGCCACAGTACAGAGTTTTGGGGTTTCAAAACAAAATGATTTTCGTTGGGGAAATACAACAATCGAGCCTCAATGTTTCTTAAACGCGCTGCGGTAAATGCTTGTAAAGCTTCGGTGTAAGGTATTCTGAAATCTTTACCACCATGAATGATTAGAATAGGTGTGTCCCACTTTTCGACAAACCGATGGGGTGAATTTTCATAGGAACGCTGAGCTACTTTATTCGATTTATCCCAATATGGTCCGCCAAGATCATGGTTTGGGAAGAAGGTTTCCTCGGTGCTACCGAAAAAGCTTTCAAGGTTAAACATTCCGCAATGGGCAATAAAGGCCTTAAACCGTTTATTGTGATTGCCTGCCAGGAAAAACACCGAATATCCGCCATAACTTGCCCCAACAGCTCCGAGTCGGGTTTCATCCACATAAGGCTCTTTTTTCACATCGTCGATAGCGCTTAGATAGTCGCGAATATTTTGTCCGGAATAATCGCCTGAGATTTGAGCATTCCATTGCTGCCCAAACGATGGTACTCCTCTTCGATTTGGCGCAACAACAATGTAACCATTGGCAGCCATAATTTGAAAATTCCACCGATAGCTGAAAAACTGACTGACGGTACTCTGCGGTCCTCCCTGACAGTAGAGCAGGGCAGGATATTTTTTTGTGGGATCAAAATCGGGGGGATAAATCACCCAAACCAACATTTTTTTCCCATCGGTGGTTTTTACCCAACGCTCTTCAGTTTTCCCCATTCGAATGTGATCGTAAATAGGTTTGTTAGTGAAGGTCAACTGAGTTTCTTCTCCGCTTGTTAAGTCGATGGAGAAAATTTCGGTAGCCAAAGAATGCGACATTTTTGCACTAATGATTTTCCCTTCAACAAGCCCGATGGATTGATAGTCGTGGTGACCTTTTGTGATTTGTTTAATTTCTTTGGTAATAATATCGATGCTGAATATTTGATAGGTTCCCGTTATTCCGGATATGAAATAAAGGGTTTTGTTATCGTTTGCCCAAGTGAAGGATTCTGCATTTTGATCAAAATTTTCGGTAAGATATCTCTTTTCGAGTGTCTCTATATTTAGCACAAAGAGTCGCTCTTTATCGGCTTCATATCCGGGTGTTTCCATACTTTGATAAGCCATCCAACGTCCATCGGGCGAAAAGGTCGGGAATTTATCGTAGCCGGGATTATCGCCGGTTAAAAGCAGAATTTTTCCGGTAACCAAATCATAAAAATAGATGTCGGAATTGGTGCTCAAGGCCAACTCTTTTCCTACCATTTTCTTGCATGTATAAGCAATTGCTTTCCCATCGGGATACCATGCAATATCGCTTATTTCAAAATAAGGAGACAAAGGTGAATCCCAAGTTTCGCCAGCCATAATATCGCGGCCTTCTTTAATGGGAAAATTGTTTAGTTCTGCTACAAAAATATGACTGAATGAACTATCGCGCCAGTGATCCCAATGACGTACCATCAGATCGTCGTATATTTTTGCTTCGGCTTTGGGCAAATCGGGATGAAGATCGGACAATTCTTTTCCAACTTTAACTTGTTTTGTGTATAGGATTTTGAAACCATCGGGCGATATTTTGAAATTATCTAAACCTTCCGGAATTTCAGTCAATTTTTCCGCTTTCCCTGTTGACAAGTTAACTTTATACACTTGACTTTGTCCTTCATGGGTGCTGATGAAGGCTAAATGTTCAGAGTCAATCCATTGTGGAGAATATTGCGATCCTGACATTCCTGTAACTTTTACAGGTTCTCCCCCACTTACCGGAATCGTGTAGATAGCTGTTTGTCCCTTATTTTCCTGAAGGTTATATCCGGTGATAGTGTAGGCAATAGTTTTTTGGTCGGGCGAAACTTGAACGCTTCCAACTCTTCCAAACTTCCAAAGAATTTCCGGGGTCAGAATTCCCTTTGATTTTTCTTCTTCCGTCAGTGAAATTGAAAATCCATTATCTGCAGGTTTTGATTCCTGTTGTTGAGTTGTTTTTTGGCAAGAACTTATCGAAAGAACCAAAAGTAAAAGCTGAAAAAATTTTTTCATAGATGAAGATTATTTTCTTGTTAGACGATCTATGGCATTAAAAGCTTCTTCAAAATCGGGATCAACGTCCAATGTTCTGCGATAATTGACAATGGCTGAATCACGTTGGTTTAACTTTTCATAACTCAAGGCCAAGCGATAAAAAACCCTTGCTTCATAGGGATGATACTTTGTTGCTTTTGAAAAATATTGAATCGATTCAGAATATTTTTCTTGCTCCTGATAAATATATCCAATGTTGAATAAAGGGTCTAAAGCGGTTGAATCGATTTGATTTAATATTTGCTGATATTGCTCAATGGCTTGCTTCGGACGATTAGTTTCCTGATAATAAA
>DAOTAV010000240.1:0-3708 GCA_035382785.1 Salinivirgaceae bacterium
AGTCTATTTAATTTACTGTACGTCTCCAACTGCCGAGTATGCTAATCCAACGAAGATTTTCATTGCAACTAAACCATAAATAAGGCTACTGTAGCGTTTACCAGTCCGTAAAAGAAAATCTGTGTCAGAAGAATTGTATCGGCGAGTTCGTTTTTGCTTTGTTGTAGTGTTTTTTTGCAGACATACAGCATTGGAATAGAAACCAGAAACCAGCCAATAAAATTTTGTAATGGCGGATTTTTGTCTTGCCAATTCCACAAATCGAAGCGAATGGCAAAGGGTTCAAGCAGCAGATCATAAAACACCATGGTGAGTCCGCCGATCGTCAAAAAATGAAATGTGTTGGTAATACGATCCTTAAGCACCATACTCACCAGATAAATCATAAAAATCCAATTTATGGCCATCATTAAAGGTGTTTCGGCAATTTTAAATCCCAATGAATTGCCATACTGATAATGGCCAAAAATCAGCCCTGTGTTGACTCCGATCGCCTCAATTGTCCAGCCGGCAATGCCGATTAAGGCAAGAGAAGCTGCACTTTTATGAGTCCACGGAGTGTGAGCGGCTATTAAAATAATAAAGGTGATAAGGGCAAAAAGCCACGATAAAAAGTAATAGTTCGGAGCAGGATAGGTTATGATGAGTCCGGTTGCGCCGATAAGATAGCCTGAAACAATCAGTATTTTCCACAATTGTCTCTTTCTCTGCATTCTATATATTTAAAATAAACACAAAAAGCCCCCATTAGGAAATAGGAGCTAATTGCTTTCTATAAATTTGTTAAAACTACTTTTTATTCTCGTAGTGTTTTGCGTAACGGTTGCGGAATTTGTCAACGCGACCGGCAGAGTCAACCAACTTCATTTTTCCGGTGTAGAACGGATGTGAAGTGTTTGAAATCTCAAGCTTGACCAATGGGTAGCTCACGCCGTTAATTTCTATCTGCTCTTTGCTGCTGGCGGTTGAGCGAGTTATGAATGTAATGCCGTTTGACATATCGCGAAATGCAACCAAACGATAGTTCTCAGGATGAATTCCCTTTTTCATAGGTTTATTCGTTTATTTTATTGAATGATATTTACAAATTCGGGATGCAAAGATAAGCTTTTTTTTGTGAATTGCAAACAATATAATGAAATCCGGTTGAAAATTAGAGCGATTTTTTGTTTTAAGCAGCGTGAAGTTTCGATGCATCCACTTTCTGCATTTTTTCTTTAGCATAGTGAAGCGTCACGGTCATTGCTTTTTTTCTGGATGTTGGCAACTCAAACATGGCATCAATCATGATAATTTCACAAATTGAACGCAATCCGCGTGCACCTAGTTTAAATTCAACTGCTTTATCAACAATGAAATCCAGAACTTCCTCTTCAAAATGTAGGGTGATACCGTCGAGTTCGAATAATTTGATGTATTGTTTAATAATGGAATTTTTGGGTTCGGTCAAAATTCGACGCAGTGCATCGCGTTCGAGAGGTTGCAGATAGCAAAGGATAGGAAGACGACCAATAAGTTCGGGAATCAGCCCAAAACTTTTCAAATCTTGTGGTGCAATGTATTGTAGGAGATTAGAGCGATCGATATGGTTAGTTTCTTTTGTTGAATTGAACCCTACTACAGTTGTGTTTAAACGTTGGGCAATTTTTCGTTCAATACCATCGAATGCTCCCCCACAGATGAAAAGAATATTTTTCGTGTCCACGGCAATCATGCGTTGCTCGGGATGTTTTCGTCCTCCTTGCGGAGGAACGTTCACTATCGAACCTTCCAAAAGTTTCAGGAGTCCCTGTTGAACACCCTCGCCACTTACGTCGCGGGTTATCGATGGATTGTCGCCTTTTCGTGCAATTTTATCGATTTCGTCAATAAATACTATGCCTTTTTCAGCAGCCTGAACGTTATAGTTGGCAACCTGCAGTAATCGCGTGAGAATGCTTTCGATGTCTTCGCCAACATAACCTGCTTCTGTAAATACCGTAGCATCGACTATGGTAAATGGTACATTGAGCAATCGGGCAATGGTTCGAGCCAAGAGCGTTTTGCCGGTTCCGGTGGGGCCTACCATGATGATGTTTGATTTTTCAATCTCCACATCTTCATTGGAGGTTGGCTGCATGATTCTTTTGTAATGATTGTAAACGGCAACCGACAGGTATTTTTTTGCTTCATCCTGACCTATGACGTATTGGTCAAGAAACTCTTTGATCTGCTTCGGTTTATGAATTTTTATTTTTTCTCCGGCAGTGTATTTTGTGCTTTTGAATTCCTCGTCGAGAATTTCTTTGGCTTGTTCAATACAAGAGTCGCAAATTTGGGCACTGATTCCACTAACGAGGAATTTAACTTCCTTTTCGCTTCTCCCGCAAAATGAGCATCGATTCATATTTGTTAATTAAAACCGTCCAGAATTTTTATTGAACAGTTTATTTTTTCTATTTTTTTGTTTTTGATCGTTCTAGAACTTCGTCAATCATTCCATATTCAACGGCTTCCCGAGCAGTCATCCAGTAGTCGCGATCGCTGTCTTTTTCTACTTTATCGTAGCTATTTCCTGAGTGTAGGGCTATGATTTCGTAGAGTTCGCGTTTTAACTTTTGGATTTCTCTTGCGGTAATTTCTATATCGGCAGCTTGTCCTTGAGCACCACCCATCGGTTGATGAATCATCACGCGGCTGTGGGGTAGTGCAGAGCGTTTCCCTTTAGTGCCTGCGCAAAGCAATACCGCTCCCATGCTTGCTGCAATTCCGGTACAGATGGTGGCTACATCGGCGCTGATGAATTGCATAGTGTCGTAAATTCCCAATCCCGCATATACGCTTCCACCGGGAGTGTTAAAATAAATTTGGATATCTTTTGTTGGATCAGTCGATTCTAGAAAAAGAAGTTGAGCTTGAATAATATTAGCCACGTCGTCGTCAATGGGCAAGCCAAGAAAGATGATTCGATCCATCATCAGACGCGAAAACACGTCCATCGTGGCTATGTTTAGTTGGCGTTCCTCGATAATGGTTGGAGAAATGTAACTGTTGAGCAGTGAGGTGTATTGATCGTACGCCAAACTACTGATGCCTTTGTGTTTAATGGCATACCTGCGAAATTCATCTTTCGGTATCATAGGCTTATGGTTTAAAATTGGTCCACAGAAACAACAATTTCTTCTTTTTCAATAATTTGCTCTAGAATCTCAAGTGTTTTATGCTCGAGAGCTCTCCAATAAAAGTTTTCTACATCCTCTTCTTTTTCAAGCTTTGATTGAGCTAATCTTTTCAATGTCTCTTCTGGTATAGAGCCGATTCCATAGTAGCGTAACGATCTTTCAACGTCGATCATGGCAATGGCTAAAAGGTCTTCCTTTTCTACTTTAATGTTTCGCTCGCGAGAAATTTTATCAACAATCAATTGCCACTGATACATTTTTTTCAATTCTGCCCAATCTTTTTCGATTGATTCAGGTGTGATATTTTCTTTTGTTTGAGCTAAATAACGCTTAAGGAACGATTCGGGAATTTTCGGGTTTACTTTGTTTAAAATGTATTCTTTCAGATTAAAATAAAATTTGTTTTTTTCTGCCTCAGTGTAGATTTTTTCGAGTTCCTCTGTAATTGCTTGGCGAAATTCTTCTATGGTTTTGATATCTCTGTTTGGAAAGGCTTGTTTAAACATCTCTTCATTTACTTCCGCGGGTACGAACCGACGAACCTGAT
>DAOTAV010000241.1:0-3695 GCA_035382785.1 Salinivirgaceae bacterium
TTTGTACCCGATTAAGATTGTTGTCGGTGAGTTCAATAGCCGGCAGTCCAAAAGCAGCGGTTTTACCTGTACCGGTTTGTGCAAGTGCCACTACGTCGGATGGGGTCGAAAGTAATACAGGTATTGTTTCTGCCTGTATTGGTGTTGGTCTTTCAAAACCTAATTGTTTAATTCCTTCAAGAATTTCCGGACTTAAATTGGTTTCCAGAAATGATTCCATAATGTTTGATGTTTAGCGAATGAATAATTACCACTAAATTCGTTAAACTCGGAATCCGATTTGAATTTGCCCGGTTTTTCTTTGAAAATCCGAATTGGTTTGAATTTAGTGATGGTTAATAATTTTTACAGATAAAAAGTTTTCTTGCCTTCTTACAATAATAGAGCCAATTTTTTGTTTTTGCCGTTTCTTTGTTGATTTTATCATATTTTGATTAAAATTTTGGGTCAAAATATGGTTAAAAGTTCATCTTCAGTTTTAAAGCCATTTGGCTTCGGGTATTTCCTTCAATTCGATCGTCTCCGGAGCTGAGTTCCCAAACGTCTTGATAAATTGTTTGCGACCATTTAAAGTAAAGAGCGGTGTTAGGTGTTATTTTCCACTGTGCCACCAGATAGTAACGAGAACCTACGCCTGAAAAGGCCGGAATAGAAAATGCGTAAAGCACGTCTTTTTCATAAGTGTATATTCGGGCATCCCAGCTATCGACGTTAAAAATAACGTAACGGGCAGAAATGCTTAAGGGAAGGCTTAAGGTTTTCCAGGTTAGTTCATGATACATGAGCCATCCGTTAGGTTTGGTGTTTTGGTTTTCAAAAAATGTGATTGCTAATCTTGTTTGTGACGATAGATAGGGTGTGAATATAAAGTCAGCCTGCAGATGAAAACGAGTGGTTTTTTCTTTTGTAATAATGTATTCTGGAATGGTATCGTTGGACAAATTTCGTGTTGTTTCTTTGAAACGAATTCTTGATGAAATACGAATGGAGCGTCGTGGCTTATATTGTGCATCAATCATGTAGTCATAGCCTTGTGCCGGAGTGTATCGTTGGTAAGTTAACCATGGATAGCGGTACAAGTCGGCAAAGGCATTAATCTCTAAGTTGGGATATGGATTCATAAGGGTTCCCAAATAAAGTCCTTGTTCGTTTGAAGCATTGTCGGATTCTCCAAAGGTAATAGCTTTGGGGCTGTAATATTTTTCTGAATAATCGCGATAGTGAATTGCAATTTGAACAACATCGTTGGTGCGAATATGAATTCCTTGCATGAAGGCTAAGTTGGTATTTTTATCCATAGCAGCTTCGCCCCAGAAAATGAATCCGCGATAAATGTATTGATAATCAATCGAGCCATTAAAAAAATCTTTAGAGGCGGGTTCAAACAGACGATATAGTTCAGGTTTTCTTTTCAATGGTTTTGAGTAGTGAAGAGCATAAAAATTTGTGCCAATTCGTAAATTTTCTGCACGAAGAGTTAGATTTCCTCCCAATATGGTTTCGGTTCCTTGATTTCGATACGAAAGCTCGGTTTTTGTTCGGTGATATCCTGTTTCGCTTATTGTTGATAAATAGGCTTCTTCATCGGTTAGTGTATCTTGCTTGATATTAGCATCGATGTTGTTATGGGAAGCAAAAAGAATCATGGATAGATTTTGATATTTAAGACGAGTGGCAGCTCCTCTTAAGAAGTTGTACTCAGTGGCGCTGGAATAGCGTCGGATGCGGGTGTTGTTTTGCCTGATGCTTACAGCTTGACTGCTTTTACCGGAAAAGAATCCTGAGCCCAGAGTCATTCCGTTTCCCAGATTAACGGTGTAGTCACCAACTGCAATTTCGTCAACCAAACGACTGGTTTTGAGGTAGGCGTGGGCTGAATAGAAATCGAATCCTTGTTTTTGTGAACCTCGGAAAAATTCTTCTCCCGGGTCTTTTTCCATCGTAATTCCGGCTGAAAACACTCGGCCTTTAAACATTCTGTATCGGGCATAGATTTTATCGGGACTTCCGGGATAGGCCGCAGGTTCATTGTTTTTGCTTTTGTAGCCGTCGGCTTTTTCTATATTTCTACGATATTCGCTTAATATTTCGTGTTTGGGTCTTTTCAACGTAGCTAACAACGATGGTGCTTCCTCCGGTATTTCTGTGGTAACAAAAAATTCAAGTCGTTCAATCTCTTCTGAAGTGAATTCTTTCATCATGGACAATTCGCTTAGGGTGCGTATTGGTCCGAATTGTTTGCGATATTTTAGGATGGCATTTTTTTGAAATTCAGTAATAAGTTTCACCTCAACCAGTTGGTCGATATTTGGGTCGTTAATAGAAATCGGATTTTCGGATAAAGAAAATAATTCTTCCAATAGCATTGCAATTTCGTCTTCGCTTAGTTGGTTTTCTGTCCAGTCTTCAGCCATTTGGGCAATGATTAATTGAACAGGGTTATCGGTTTGGGCTTTTATTATTTGAACCCCTAAAAACATGGAGAATAGAAAAAACAGTATGTTGAGCCGATGTCTCATTCTTAGAAAAATTTACCGATTGAGAAATGTGGCGTTAAGCCCAGAAGGTTATGGTATGCAATGGAAAGATTAATTCTCAATGAATTGATTTCTAACCCGGCGCCTACATGCAGTGTTTTGGGCTGGTGGTTATATCCGACTTGAAGATTAAGGTTTCGCGATACTTCCATGTCGATGCCGGCACGAAATGAAGTTTTTTGGTTGATTTGTTGAACGAGTTCGCTCATAAGCGTTATTTGCTCCATCGGAGAGTAAGCGATTCCGGTTCGTATCGCTGTGACCGGCTTTTCAAGGTTATCGTCCACGGGTTTTGACAAGGTCGGGTTATAGAGATGTACACCCCAATTGAGTGTATGGATGATTTGATAAGAAAATCCCACTTCTGCAATGAATTGGTTGTAGTTACCGTAGGGTTCTGAAATTGATGTTCTTAGCCAGTTAAACTGAACTCCGGTGCTGATTTTATCCGATAGTTTTAAAGCATAGGCTAAGCCTAACTTACTTTCATTGTAGTGTTCATAGCCGAAATATCCAAAATGAATGGCGGTGTAGCCTTTTAATGCAGGAGTTGCTGCAAAAAACGAATAGTTCCCGAATTCTTTTATGTGATTGGGAATCGACGAATATAGCTCAATATACAATGAATCGATGCTGCAAAGAAGTGCTTGGTTTTGATAAAATCCGGCTTTGGGAAACGCAATTACCGAATTTCCCAATCCGGCTGCATAAGCATTCCCTGTTTGCAAGTAGTTTGTTGCATTGGTGCGACTTGCCATAGATGAAACGGCAAGGGCAATGAGTATTGGTTTTAATCGTTTTAAAGCAACCATTGGTTTGTTAATTGAAATATGCTACTAAACTAATAAAAATTTTCAATTATCAGTGATTTATTTCTGAAAAGGCGTTCTCTTTAGGTTTTATGGTTTGGGAATTAATTTGATACCTTTGTCGGTAATGTCAATACGATGAATTTTATATAGGGTTCCAATGGATTTCTTAAACAGTTTTTTGCTCATATTAAAATGGTTGGCAATACTTTCTGCCGGTGAGTTATCGTTGAATGGAAGAAATCCATCGGGGGTTTCCTGCAGCATTTGCAAAATTTTCTCTGTGGCTTCATCGTGACCTTGATAGCCCGGCTTAGTTATGACAATATCGATGTTGTTGTCGGGTCGG
>DAOTAV010000242.1:0-3690 GCA_035382785.1 Salinivirgaceae bacterium
TTCTCTAATTTAAGAACTAACTCACTTTACACACTTTTTGGGACAGTATCGAAAAATACGATTCCTACATGGGGAAATCATCCGGAGCCGGTGTAATTTTCGGTGCTACCGGAGGTGTTATGGAGGCGGCTCTTCGTACTGCCTATGAATTGGTTACCGGACGTGAGGTTCCTTTTGAAAATCTGAATATAACTCCGGTTCGTGGATTAGAAGGAGTAAAAGAGGCAACCATCAAGATTGAAGGATGCTTACCCCAATGGAAATTTCTGGAAGGAGTGGAATTAAAATGTGCGGTAGCACACACTCTTGCCAATGCCCGGAAATTAATGGACAAAGTGAAAGCAGGAGAAGCCAAATATCATTTTATTGAGATTATGGCTTGTCCGGGTGGATGTTTAGGTGGTGGGGGACAACCAATTCCTACAACTCCCGAAATTCGTAAAAAACGAATGGAGGCAATTTATGAAGAAGATATGAATTTGCCAATACGTAAATCCCATGAGAATCCTGAGGTTCAGCAACTGTATAAGGAGTTTTTAGGGGAAGCCTATGGGCACCTTTCTCATAAATTACTTCACACTGAATACACTGAACGTCAGCGTTACTAATCACTCGACAAATACCAAAAAAGGCTGTCGTTCGACAGCCTTTTTTTGGTATTCATTATTCTATAATCGTGACCCAATTGTGAGGATCGGGAAGATCGCCGTTTTGAATCCCCACTAATGTTTCGTAGAGTTTGATTGAAATCGGACCCGGTTTGCCGTCTTTACAATAACGATAAATTACTCCTTTGTCGATATCGTTGATTTCTCCGATAGGAGAAATTACAGCAGCAGTTCCGCAAGCTCCAACTTCTTCAAAAGTTGGAAGTTCATCAATATGAACTGGTCGGCGCTCTACTTTCATGCCAAGGTCTTCGGCTAATTGAATCAAACTCATGTTGGTTATTGACGGTAGAATTGAGCTTGACTTGGGTGTAATATATGTATTGTCTTTGATAGCAAAGAAGTTGGCAGCACCAATTTCGTCGATATAAACTTTCTGGCAGCTATCTAAATACATGGGCGAACTATATCCGGCTTCTTTTGATTTTTTGACACCACGAAGGCTTGCCGCATAGTTTCCTCCAACTTTGAATGTTCCGGTTCCCAGTGGAGCTGCACGGTCGCTATCGCGCACTATGGCAATCTTAACCGGATTAAAACCTTCTTTGAAGTAAGGACCAACCGGGGTTACAAAAACGAGGAACAAATATTCTTTGGCCGGATTAATTCCGACTTCAGCACCCGAACCGATTAGCAGTGGACGAATGTAGAGCGATGCTCCGGTTCCGTAAGGTGGAATAAAACGCTCATTGAGTTTAACGGCTTTTATTACTGCATCGCGGAATAGGTCGGAAGGTACTTCTGCCATTATTACACCACGGGCTGAATTTTGCAAACGCTTAGCGTTTTCTTCCCAACGAAAGAGACGAATTTTACCATCTTTTCCACGATAAGCCTTAAGTCCTTCAAAAGCTTCCTGGCCATAGTGAAGTGCTGTTGCTGCCATGTGCAAAGGTATGTATTCTGAGCTTGATATCTCAAGCTCGCCCCAATGGCCATTTCTGTAATAGCATCGAACGTTGTAATCGGTGGGGACATATCCGAATTTTAACTCATGCCAATTTAAATTGGTTTCCATCACAATAGGTTTAAAAGTTTTCTACACAAAAGTAGTATTTATTATTCGAATTATTCCAAAGCAATATATGTTTCTTAACTCTTTTTAAATTTCAAATTTGTGCAATGTCAATTTTTCTCCGTTGAAAGATGCATAGGTGAAATGTGTAAGCCAATCGCCAAGATTGATAAAATGTGCCCCACTTTCGGGAATTTGCAAATCAAGAGGTCGATGGCGGTGGCCAAAGATATAGTAGTCATGGTGCTGTTTTTTTTCTAAATCTTTAGCGTAGTTAAACAGGATATCGGAATAGGGATTAAATTCTTCGGCAATCAAACCTTTGGAATATCGGCTATTTTTACTCCACAAGTGTGCCAGTTTGAGCGCAAAGTTTGGATGAAGCCCAGCATAGAGCCATCGTAGGGTTCTATTGGTAAAAATCTTCTTTAGCAATTTATATCCATGGTCACCGCTACCTAGTCCGTCGCCATGAGCAAGATAAAAAGATCGGCCGTTGCGGATTATTTCATAAGGTTCACGATGAATAATAACTCCCACTTCCGTAAGAAGATAATCGGTTAACCAAAGATCGTGATTTCCCACAAAAAAATGTATCGGAATGCCTCGATCCGATAGGGAGGCAAGTCGGCCAATGATTCGTGTAAATCCTCGGGGTACTACTTTTTTATATTCGAACCAAAAATCGAAGATATCGCCCAAAAGGTAAAGTTCTTCAACATCGTTTTCAATTGAATCGAGCCACGCAGCAAAACGAAGTTCGCGAGTTCGGCCTTCCCGATAGTTAGGGAACCCAAGATGAACATCGGAGGCAAAGTAAATTTTTTTTTCCATCAATGTTGATTATTGAACAGGGGTGGCTTCAATTCGTGGTTTGGGGCGTGGCAAAATCTCTCTGAGTTTGGTTTCCAACTGTTTTCCATAAATATCAACAGCAATGATTTTTCCTTCAGGATCAATCAGAAAGTTCGAGGGGATGCCTTTAATGTTGTAGATTTTGGCGGCTTCTGATTCCCAAAACTTTAAATCGCTTGCATTTATCCAGGGAAGATTATCGGTTTTAATGGCTTCGAGCCATGAATCTTTGTCTTGGTCGAGTGAAACTTGATAGACTTTAAATTTATACCACTGATTTTGGTAGTAGGTTCGTAATAATTCCCGATTGTTTATCCGACATGGTTTGCTCCAGGAAGCCCAAAAATCGAGCAGAACAAAATTCCCTCTCAGAGATGAGAGTTTTACCGTATCGCCTTTCGATGTGGGTAATTCAACATCGGGAGCATAGTTTTCCGGGGTGAGTGCTTGTTCTAAGGTTTGTTGACGTAGTACACGACTTCTATTTACGGCTACAAATTGGCTTATGGTCTGTTCAATGGTGGTTCCCGGATAGTTTGCCTTGATTGAAGCAGCCACTTTCTCAAAAAGTGGATAGTCGTTAATAATCGAAAATATTGGAGAAACCCCTAAACGAAGAGAAAGAACCACATAGGAGATTAGTGGTTCCCGATTTTCTCCGACAATGCCTAATAGATAGTCTCTATGTTCGTTTCTAATGGTGATGGCTTTTTGATGGAGATCATTCATAATCTCCATCAGATTTGGTCTGTTTTCGTTTATTTTATACATTAGGTTCAGACTGTCGATTGCGATATTTGCCCGGATATTTTTTGCCAATATGTCTTTCAGGTTTCGAGAAATTTCGCTTCCTTCTACCGAACATGTTCCAATAAGATCAGAAGCTGAGGCTTTTATCGTTACCTTTTCTCCCGGAAGTAGAATTAATCGAAGATAATTTTCGGAATCAAAGTATAGGAGTAGATCTTTTGGCTCGTCAATGGTAATATAGAATTCAAAATTTCCGTCTAAAGTCAGAACCGTACTATCAATTTTTTCTCCTTTAACTGTCAGGTCCCGCAGATAGACAGATTTCCCAACACCTTCATATATGGTCCCTTTTATGGTTGGAACCTCTTCTTTGTGTTGGCATGACGATACGATTATTGTGGC
>DAOTAV010000243.1:0-3690 GCA_035382785.1 Salinivirgaceae bacterium
AGCAAAGGCAAAGATAATGATCAAATCGTTGACAGCAACTTGAACTAACGTATAGGCCGGGTTTCCACTTGTTAAATGACTCCACACAAACACCATGGCAGTACAAGGTGCTGCCCCTAACAGAACCGCCCCGGCTACATATTCTTCCGCCAAATCGGCCGGTATAAATGGTTTAAAGATTAGGTGAAAAAACAACCATGCAAAGCCAAACATAGTAAAAGGTTTGATTAACCAATTTACCGTCAAGGTAACGGCTAGTCCTTTAGGCATTTTAAGTGCATTCACTACACTTGAAAAGTCAATTTTTAACATCATCGGGAAAATCATTATCCATATCAACACAGCGATAGGTATGGATACGTTGGCATATTCCATTTTTTCAAGAATGCGTGGAAACGATGGAAAATACTCTCCAACGATGATTCCTGTGATGATACATAGAACAACCCAAACGGTTAGGTATTTTTCAAAAATACTAATTCCCTCTTGCGATTTCATTGCGTAAATAGTTAAATGGGCATTAAAAAACTTCTTGTATTGATTTATCTCCTTTGCAGTGACAGCTTTAATGGATAAACAAAAGCATTTCAACTAAGATTCTTTGAGAATGTCAAGATAAAATTGATAGAAATCTCTTTTTATCAAATCACGAATTCGACGAAATTCCGAAAGCACATATTCTTCGCTACCCTTGGTTTCCGAAGGATCAGGATAGCCCTTATGGAGGCGGTGTTTTACCTTCCCGGTAAAAACAGGGCATGTCTCGTTGGCTTCATCGCATACGGTGATCACATAATCCCACTCTTCGTGGATATATTTTTCCACCGAATCAGAACTATGATGCGAAATATCCACTCCTGCCTCCCTCATAACCTTGATTGCCATTTCATTAACTTTACCGGTTGGATAAGTTCCGGCAGAACATACATAGAGATTCGGATCGAAAGACTGAAGGAACCCGTGAGCCATTTGACTGCGACAGCTATTTCCGGTACACAAAATCAGTATTTTTTTCATGAATTCTGTTTACGTTTGCTTCTTTATTTTTACCAAATTAACAACGATTACTTTTCGTTGCTACAATCCGATTTCAAATTTCACCGATTCATCGCTTTTTTAAACGCATCCGTGGGCGCAACTGACACATGCACGAGCCATCCAATTGTTCCGAAGTATTGATTTGAAGAGGGAACTCATCTCGTTCCCATTCCACAATCCCACCCGCAAGATTGGCTATATGCTTAAACCCTGCCCTCGATAATATCTCCATCGACTCATGGCTGCGTAAACCCGTTGAATCGGCTACAATATAAAATTCTTCTGCGGATAACTCGTTCAGCCTTTGAGAAAGCTCGCTGCACGGAAGATAAATAACCTTAGGAACATCAAAACATTTATACGCTGTCAGCGATTTTTCGCGTACATCAAGCAAGAAGCAACCCGTTTCCATCAATTTTTTATAAGCAACCGCCGGAGTAAAATTGAGGAATGAGCCACTCGTAAAACCTCCGTTTTTAAATGTTTCAAAATCCATAGCCTTCCCTTATCGTGCATAGATTTACAAAAATAAAAAAAAGCAGGGACTTTTTATCGTCCCTGCTTATTAACTCATTTCATCTTAGAATTATTTCTTGATGAAACGATGGATGGTGGTCGAATTATTTCCAATCAAGCGAATGAAATAGGTTCCTGCCGGAATTTCATTCACATCGATAGTAAGAACAGCATCGGTAGTGTTAAAGCTATTGATTACTGTGCCACTGGTGTTGAACATTTCAACAACAGCATCTTCGGTGGTATTGCGCTCAACAGTCAAAACACTAGTTACCGGGTTCGGATAGAGGCGTACAACTCCTTCTAAACCTGAAACTCCGGTCATGTTCACGTTAACCGTTAGGTCGGCATTGTTAACGGTAAATTCACCATCGATTGTGTTATAGCCCGATTTAACAACACGATAAGTGTAATTTCCGTTAAACAACGGTTTAGTTACCGTACCGGCTGCGTTGCAGAGGAACACCTGTTGAGTTGATGTTCCGGGATTCAAGATAACGGTAGCCGTTGGAACCGGGTTGCCATTGGATGTAACAACAAAGGTTACGTTGAAGGTTGCCGGAGCCATGGTAACATTAACGGTAGCAGGTGCAAAATTAACGGTTACACTTCCTGTTTGGGTAATATAACCTAGTTTTGCAACAGAATAGTCGTAGGTTCCGTTAGCAAGATTGATAACTGCAACACCGCTAGCGTTGGTTGTAGCTGTCAGACTGTTAACGGTTACCGTTGCTCCTTCGATCGGATTTCCACTACCATCAACAACGTTGAAGGTTACAGGATAATCGTCGGGATAAATCACAAAATCGGTAGTAATAATATCTGATGATCCTGATGAATAAACAGCTTTTACTCCTGCAGAGTGGTTGCCTGGGGCAACGTTGTTGAATACATATTGGGTAGTTTGTAGGCCGGTGGCTACTTGATTGCCATCCAAATATACAGTATAACCTAAGAATGCCTTAGACTCGTCTTTTTTAGCAACCGAGATGTTAATATCATCGATCATTAAGGCAAAGGCATCTGATGATACGCATTGAATAGCTAAATAAATATTCATACCGGCGTAAGTAGATAAATCATAGGTGTACTGTGTCCAGTCGGTAGGAACTTGAATATACGATCCCGGAGAAATGGCGATGAAATTTGAGGTTTCGTTTCCGGTGGTTGAAACCAACACTCTCATTCTTTCCAAACCATAGTCAGCAGTTACAGATTTTGCCCAGAACGACAAGGTCATTCCGTTTGCTGCTAAGATTTGTGGGAAGATAATCCAGTCATTGTTTTGAGTAACTGAACCGGCAGGTATACCGTCAAAACATGCAAGATATTTGCTTCCGGTATGGGGTTGCCATGAAGTTGAAGTCACAGCAGGAGAAGTAGCCGATGGATTGAACACAATGTACGATCCTGTGTACCCTGAATTGGTGAATGTAGTTCCGCTTATACCGTATGTTGGAAGACCATCGTTATCCACTAAGGTGTACTCACCTATGTTGCTTATAATGAAATTGTCGTATGTTTCAAAACCATCAACAAAGCTGAAAGGTGCATTATTCCAACTAAAGGTAGCAGTGTGTCCATCAACGGCAACTTGTAATCCAAAAGGATCTTGAATTACATCGCTCATTTGAACCGGTACAGTTATCGCACTGGTAGCAACCGTTACATTGCCTGTGTAGGTTACATATCCGCTTGCAGTTACAGTAAAGCTGTATTCACCGGCAGCAAGATATACCATGGCATCTCCTGAAGCATCAGTTGTCAAATTCATGTTATTGACAGCAATCACAGCATTGGCAATAGCGTTATTGCTGAAGTCCTTAACATTGAATGTAACTTGCACTGCTGACGTAAAATTAGCGGTTAAAGTCATGTCTTGGGCAGGCATGGTGTAGTTGAATGCTGGCGTGGTAGAAACAACGTTGTTGGAAGCATCGGTCCAATTGGTGAATGCATATCCGGCATTAGCGATTGCATTTACAGCCACAGAGGTTCCGGCAACATAACCTCCTTCACCTGTGAGAACACCGGCTGCAGCAGGATTGGATACTAAGGTAAGAACGTGGTATTGTTTCAAGCCAAACTCATCCACAAAAATGTTATTTCCATAAGCACTGGTAGCCTTGAGAATAA
>DAOTAV010000244.1:0-3673 GCA_035382785.1 Salinivirgaceae bacterium
CGCCTTCGAAAAAGCACCGGTATATCTCAAGCAAGTTCCGGAAGATTACGTACGCATAACCTCCGGTCTTGGCGACGACAACCCAAGGGTCATCCTCTTAGTTCCCCTTAAGGCAAACGAAACCATCTATGGAGTGATTGAAATCGCAGGATTTAATGAGTTCGAAGAGTACAAAATTAAATTTATGGAGATGGTTAGCGAAAACATTGCCGGCACCCTAGCCACGGTTAAAATCAACGAAAAAACGGCACGCTTACTCGAAGAATCACAACAAAAAGGTCAAGAACTTCGGGCACAGGAAGAAGAAATGCGACAAAACCTCGAAGAACTGCAAGCCACACAAGAAGAAGCCGCTCGAAGAGAACAAGAAATGAGAGAAATTTTCGATGCCATTGATAACTCCATCGGGGCAGTTGAACTCGATCTCTTCGGCATTATTCTCAAAGTAAACGACAAATACGCCCAAATGATCAATCTAAAGCCCGGAGAACTTCAGGGAAGAGAACACCGAAACCTTATCAAAATATCAGGGAAACAAGAATTACGCTACAGAGAGATGTGGGAAGGATTTGAACATGGAGTTCCTTTCGAAATCGACCTTTGTTATCCTACCTCCTATGGCGACGTTTGGTTAAGAGAATCCTATACCCCAATGAAAAATGCCGATGGCGTTTATGCAAAAGTTCAGATGTTAGCCTTTGACGTTACTGACAATAAAACAAAAGACAAAGCTATTCACGCCTTCAAACGAGAACTTGATGAGCAAAGTGCCAATCTCAAACAGTTGGTCGAACAAATGAATCAAATCAAAGAAATGGCAGAACAAAGAGAAAAAGAACTGCTTAAAGAACTGGAAATAGCAGAAGAAGAAAGTCGTGTACAATTGGAAAGCATGCGTTTGCAAATCGAAGAACTTGAAGAAAAACTCAGCCAGTTTGAAGCAGGAGAAAACGAAAATACAGAAACCGAAAGCTAAGCGAACCCCATCAAAAACATGACAATTAAAAAAATCGCTTTTATAGTCCTTTTGAGTTGCATCTCCATTTCACACCTATTTAGTCAACGCTGCGAAACAAAAAAACTAGCCCCTAAAGAACTTTTAGGAAATTACGAATACCAATCTCAATCAGCATACACACAAGTAGGAACAGGCGATACTATTCGAATAAAAACAATTGTATATTCACAATACGATTATCGTATTTTTGTTGCCGGCGAAAAAAATCTGGGAAAAATTCATTTTGAAATTATCATGCCCGAAAAACGCTTTGAACCTTATCCTCAAAATGTTATCGATAAAGAAATAATTTTATACAAAAAAGATAAAAACGGATTTTTAGAATACGATGAAAATGAGAACCCAATTCCAATAGGAAAAACCACCATTAAGGACACAATTTGGGGACGACAATTGGTAACCTATGAACAGGTTATCTTTAATTCCAACGAGGCACCATACTGGGAAGCATCAATCAATAAAACACGCCTTTTGATTGTAAAGATTATAGTTCCCAAGAAACGTCGGTTCTTCTTCGGTTGTATCGGATTAATGGTCGGAAGGAAAAGCAGAGCATTATCCGACAATTTGTCACAACCATTGAATGAATGACAATAAGTTGTCATTCCAAAATCCTCTGGTATTATGTTTGATGAATATTATGAAAAAAAACGATAATTTTGCGATTTGAAAAAATGGAACAAACCATACCCGTTGACAGACTTAAAATCAATGAAATGATCTATTCAAAATAGACGAAGATAAACATTCACGCATGAAACAAAATACAAACCTGCAATTTACAAAAACCCTTATCGAAAGTATCCTTGAAAAAAAAGGAGAAGAAATAACTGAAATAAATCTTTCAAAACTAGGCAACACCATTGTTGACCGTTTTTTTATATGTCATGGTAATTCCACCACACAAGTGGAAGCAATTGCCGACAACATAGAAGAGAAATTACATCAACACCTCTCCATACACGCAAAAAACATAGAAGGCAAACAAAACGCGCAATGGATTCTTTTAGACTATTACGACGTTATTGTACACGTCTTCTATGAACCGGTTCGACGAATATACAACCTTGAATCATTATGGGCAGATGGAGAAATAGTAAACCATAAATCCTAAGAACATGAGTAACGATAACACCCCAAAAATCGATAACGAAGATAAACCAAAGATAAGCATCTATTGGATATACGCTATTATTGCGTTAATATTTATAGGCTTTCAAATCTTCTCCCCCGGAAGCGGGCCTGAGAAAATCAGTAGAGAAGATTTTAAAAACAACATGTTGTTGAAAGGACATGTGAGCAAAATCATTATCGTCAATAAAGAAACCGTGGAGGTTTATATAAAACCATCTGAATTAGGTAAAGGGCGATATCCGGAACAGTCAAAATCATGGGGAACTCCAAAACCACAATATTACTTTACCATTGGATCAATAGAGAACTTTGAAAACGAACTAACCGAAATCCGCAAACAAAATCCGGAGTTAGAGAAAGTAGATGTATTTTACGAAACAAGAGAAAACTACCTTGGTACGCTACTATCGTATTTGATACCAATATTTTTAATCCTTCTGCTTTACATTTTTATGCTCCGAAAAATGAGTGGAGGTGGCGGCGGCCCCGGAGGTCAGATTTTCAATTTTGGAAAATCACGAGCTAAACTTTTCGACAAAGAAAATAATACTAAAATTGACTTTTCAAACGTCGCCGGTCTCGACGAAGCCAAGGTAGAGATAATAGAAATTGTTGATTTTCTTAAAAACCCACAAAAATACACCGAGTTAGGCGGAAAAATTCCTAAAGGCGTTTTATTGGTAGGGCCTCCGGGAACAGGAAAAACACTCCTTGCCAAAGCCGTCGCCGGCGAAGCACACGTACCATTTTTCTCCCTATCGGGCAGTGATTTTGTTGAAATGTTTGTTGGTGTCGGAGCCAGTCGAGTGCGCGACCTTTTCAGAAGGGCCAAAGAAAAAGCTCCGTGTATAATATTTATTGATGAGATTGATGCCATCGGTCGAGCACGCGGGCGAAATCCGAATTTCAATTCAAACGACGAACGCGAAAATACTCTGAATCAGCTACTAACTGAAATGGACGGTTTTGAGTCTAACTCAGGTATTATAATTTTAGCCGCAACAAACCGTGCCGACATTCTTGACAAAGCCTTGCTACGCGCCGGACGATTCGATCGACAAATAAACGTCGAACTCCCAGATTTAAAAGGAAGAATAGACATTTTTAAAGTACATATGCGTCCCCTTAAACGACTTGATGCCGATGTGGATGTTGAATTCCTAGCCAAACAAACCCCCGGTTTCAGCGGCGCCGATATCGCAAATGTTTGTAATGAAGCAGCTTTAATTGCTGCAAGAAAAAGCAAAAATGTAGTTTCAAGACAAGATTTTTTGGATGCCATCGATCGTATCGTTGGAGGTCTTGAAAAAAGACACAAAGTTATCTCGCAAAAAGAGAAAAAAACTATTGCCTACCACGAAGCCGGTCATGCCACTGTAAGTTGGATGCTTGAACATGCAAATCCGCTGATTAAAGTGACCATAATCCCCCGAGGTCAAGCTCTTGGAGCAGCTTGGTATTTACCCGAAGAACGCCAACTTACAACGAAAGAACAAATTTTCCACGAAATGTGTGCCATAA
>DAOTAV010000245.1:0-3610 GCA_035382785.1 Salinivirgaceae bacterium
CCCTTGTTTTTTTCTTTATTCCTCAAATCATTTTAAGTCAGGAATCAATCACTATCGACACACTATACAACCTTAAAGAAATTACCATAACCGATAAACGTCTGCGAAAAGCCGATGAAATGTTGCAACCAATGCAACGGCTCACCAAAAAAGAACTTGAAATTATACCGGCGCAAACCAATGCCGATTACTTGAAAAATTTTTCCGGTGTAACCTTGAAAGATTATGGCGGAATCGGGGGACTAAAAACCATAAATGTCCGGAGCCTGGGAGCAAATCATACTACAGTAACGGTAGATGGCATTCAACTTAGCGACGCCGCTACAGGACAAATAGACCTGGGAAAAATTCCGGCAGGTGATTATTCTGAAATTGCTCTTCACATTGGTCAACCCACCGATAATCTTCTCACCGCACGTTCTATTGCCGCCGCTTCATTGGTGGAATTCCAATCAAACAAACCATTCGAAACCCAACAACCTTTGGAACTATCAATCGGGATGCGTTCCGGAAGTTACAACCTAATCAAACCGTTTTCCCATTTACAATGGACTGTTACTCCCAAACTTAACTTCAGCTTTTCCTCTACCTATGAAAAAGCCGATGGTAAATATCCCTATAAAATCAAATATGGTCCCAACCTAGATTCAACACATATAAGGCAAAATTCGGACATTGAAACCCTCAACCTATCAGCAGCTGTTAATATAAAACCAAACGCCACTAAGAAAATTGAACTCTGCACATTTTTCTACGATTCCCGACGTGGTTTGCCGGGTGCAGCAATTCTTTATCAACCATACTCCAACCAACGTCTTTGGAACCGCGACTTTACAGCCAATCTTAGATTTAGAAATGAAGATACAACAAGATTTAACCAACAAACCGTTGCAAAATTCTCCCATAGTTTTCTTCGCTATCTCGACCCCGATTATCTAAACGCCACCGGTGCAATCGATAACCGATACACCCAAGAAGAATTCTACGCATCGAACGTTTTTGATATTCGAATTACGGAAAAGATAACAACATCAATAGCAACCGACTATCAAATCAATCAACTTTCGACAAACTTGCCCGAATGGGAAAAACCATATCGGCACACATTGCTTGGAGCGCATTCCATGCGTATAAACATGAAAAAAATTGAGTTTTCCGAATCCATACTTTTCACTGGAATTTATGATATAAGAAATAACGGTGAATGCCGGTTTACTAAACTTTCGCCAACACTCATGTTAGGTTACACGTTTCCCGGATATAGTCAAACCAAAATAAAATTTCTGTACAAATCTATTTTCCGAGCACCAACATTCAACGACCTTTATTATACTTTAGTGGGCAATCCAAGCTTAAAACCTGAAAATGCATCGCTATTCAACCTAAATTTGTGGACGCAACCTCTCCTTGGGGCCAACCAAACAGTCTCATTTACAATCGACGTTTTCTATAATCGGGTTACCGATAAAATCATTGCCATTCCCACTAAAAATCTCTTTGAATGGTCGATGCAAAACATTGGGGAAGTCGAAATTAAAGGAGTTACCTTGCAAACATCCTCAAATTTCTCCATTACCAAAACCATCTCATTTTCCCTCAATGGCAACTACACATTTCAACAATCGTTTGATGTAACAACCCCAGGCAGTAGTACCTATCGAAATCAAATCCCATACGTTCCCTTTGAAACAGCCTCAATTCAAAGTGCGCTGCAATTAAAAAATTTTACCATCGCAACGACCACACTTTTTAACGGGTTTCGATACACAATGGCGGAAAACCTCTACGAAAACATGTTACCTCACTGGTTAACCCATGATTTAGCTCTTATTTGGGATATTCCAATGAAGTGGAACACCCTAAATCTAAGACTTGATATAACCAATATCACGAATCAAGATTATGAAGTGATTCGCTCTTTCCCTATGCCCGGACGCGCCTTCTTTTTTACACTAAAACTAAAAATCTAGTTCCCATGAAATCTATCTTAGGAAAAGCCATAGTTTCAACCGCATCAATCCTTTGTTTTGTACTGATATCATGCATTAAAGAACCTGATGCTCCAACTAACTCTATCCCAAATCTTCAAACTCGAGCTCTTCTAATTCTCAACGAAGGATTGTTTCAGATGAACAACTCATCGCTCACTTATTTTTCTTTTTCCGATTCTACGTCAATTACTGACTTTTTTGAAATACAAAACGGCAGAAAACTTGGAGACACCGGTAACCACATGGCATGCTACGGCAATAAAATCTATATTGTTGTAAACGTTTCCAGTCGAATAGAAGTCATTGATAAAAAAAATGGTCAAGGATTAGTGTCCATTCCAATGTTTAATGGCAGCCAGCCTCGCCAACCTCGCTATATTGCCTTCTACCAAAACAAAGCCTATGTATGCTCCTTCGATGGGACAGTTTCTGTCATCGACACATCAACTCTAGCCATTCAAAACATTATTCGTGTTGGACAAAATCCCGACGGCATTATCGTTGCCAACGAAAAAATCTATGTAGCAAACTCCGGTGGATTGAACTATCCAAACTACGATAGAACCATTTCGGTAATCGATCCGCAAACAGAACAGGAAACGAAGCGCATTGAAGTGCAAATCAACCCTCATCATATGGCTGTTGACAGATATGGTGATTTATACGTTATTTCGCGAGGCAACTACACTACGATAAAAAGCTGCTTACAACGTATCGACACCCAAACCGATTCACTCGTGGAAACATTCCAAAATCTCGAAGCTCAAAACATTGCCATTTTAAACGATACAGCCTACCTCTACCAATACAATTTCTCAGGACAACAAGCCACCAAACTTATTTTATTCAACGTCAAAACCGAACAAATCATCAACGATAATTTTGCCAATATTTCAGCTTTCGTAGAAACACCCTATGGCATAACCGTCGATCCTGTCAATCGACAAATTTTCCTAACCGATGCCCGAGGTTTCACAAATCGGGGAAAAGTTGTGTGCTTATCAAAAATTGGTGAAAAACTTTTCGAATTTCAGGCCGGAATCAATCCCAATCACATTGTTTTAATCACTCAATAGAATGCTCAAATGCGAATTGGTGCATTTATAAACCAAAGCCTAATCGATTGGCCTGGACGCATCGCAGCGGTTATTTTCACCAAAGGATGCAATTTACGCTGCACGTTTTGTCACAATCAATCCTTGGTTTATCCTGAAAAATATAATTCAACACCTGATTTACCTGTTGAAGAAATACTTCAAAACATTGAGAGGCGTAAAAATTGGCTCGACGGTGTTGTTATTTCCGGAGGTGAACCAACCATACAAAAGTCCCTTTTTGACTTTCTCAAAAGTCTGAAATTGATAAACATACCCGCTAAACTCGACACCAACGGCACCAATCCTAAGATGTTGAAAAAAATTATTGAACATCAATTAGTAGATGCTATTGCCATGGATATCAAAACAGAACTTTGCCCCGAGAAATATCAAAACATTTGCAATTCTTCTGTAAATCTTAGTCTTATTCGACAAAGCGTCGAAATAATTCAGTCATCGAATGTCGAACATTATTTTCGAACAACAATAATCCCCAAAATTCACACCGATTCTACCATTGAA
>DAOTAV010000246.1:0-3580 GCA_035382785.1 Salinivirgaceae bacterium
CGATATTTTCTTTATGGAAACGTCGAGATTAGTGACGAAGAACCTATTCGTCTAATTTTTTTGGATGATAGTTTTCTTGAAATTAAACCAAGAAAAATGCCTCAGCGAAATTCTGAAGGTTCTCTCACTACAGTTTCTGCTATGCTTATCTATGATTTGGATAATAATCAGGCTCGCCAGTTGACTTCTAACCGTGTTAAAAAAATTGAATTGAGAGCTACCAACGGCGAATCTTTTGAAGTTGAAGTGCGTGAACGTTTTCGCGAATATTTTATTCAAATGGTTCAGTGTGTTACCCTTTAAAATTGTTTTATATGAAAAAGCTTAGTGAAATTGTTAAACCTGGTGTGATTACCGGTGACGATGTTTACAAATTATTTGAATTTGCAAAGGAACACCAATTTGCGATTCCGGCAGTAAATGTTGTGGGAACAAATTCGGTAAATGCTGTTATGGAAGCTGCAGCGATTGTTAAATCGCCGGTTATTATCCAGTTCTCTAATGGTGGAGCTCAATTTTATGCTGGCAAAAGCTTGCCAAACGATCAACAACAGGCGTCAATCCTTGGAGCAGTTTCAGGGGCGTTACATATTCACAAGTTGGCAGAGATCTATGGCATACCTGTTATTCTACATACCGATCATGCGGCTAAAAAACTTTTACCATGGATTGATGGTTTGCTAGAGGAAGGCGAGAAGTTTTTTAAAAACAAAGGCAAACCTCTTTATAGTTCTCATATGCTCGATCTTTCTGAAGAGCCTTTGAAAGAGAATATTGAGATTTGTAAGAAATATCTTTCCCGTATGGCTAAAATGGGAATGACCCTCGAGATTGAATTGGGAGTTACCGGTGGTGAAGAAGATGGAGTTGATAATACGGGTGTTGACAATGCGAAGCTTTATACCCAGCCTGAAGATGTTTATTTTGCTTACACCGAACTAAGTAAAATCAGTAAAAACTTCACCATTGCTGCATCCTTTGGGAATGTCCATGGTGTTTATGCTCCGGGAAATGTAGTTTTAAAGCCTATTATTCTGAAAAATTCACAGGATTATATCAATCAAAAAAATGGAACAACAGGAAAACCTGTAAGTTTTGTTTTTCACGGAGGAAGTGGCTCAAGTCGAGAAGAAATTAGAGAAGCTATTAGCTATGGGGTAATAAAAATGAATATCGATACGGATACACAGTGGGCAGCCTGGAAAGGTGTGATGGATTATTATAAGGCCAAACAGGATTATCTGCAATCACAGATAGGAAATCCGGAAGGAGCAACAAAACCTAATAAGAAATTCTATGATCCTCGAGCTTGGTTACGTGAACTCGAAAAATCGATGGTTGAACGTTTAAAAACGGCATTCGAAGATTTGAACTGTGTCGGAAGGTATCAATAGGTAAATTATTATGGGAAACATCCAACAGATGTTTCCCAATTTTTTTAATAATCTTAAACTAAAAAACATGAAAAAAATTCATTTGCTTTTAATTGTAATTGTTGCATTATTCACACAATGCCAAAAGCCTGCATCCAATTTTGAACTTAATTTGGAGGAAGGTCAGAAATTAAAACAAATCATTTCTGTGGAATCTAAAATTGATCAGGAGATTATGGGGCAAAAATTTGCCATGACCATGATTCTCAAAAGTCAAATGAGCTTTGTAGTTGAAAAAGCTTCGCAAGAGGGATATGAAATGAAAGTTAGTTATGACAATATGGGTTTAGAAATGGATTCTCCCATGGGGAAAATGAGTTTTAATTCCGATAATGCTAATGAGAATGATTTTCTATCCCAAATGCTTTCTAGTCTTACAGGGAAAGCGTTTAAAATTTCAATCGACAGAAAGGGTAGAATTTCACAGGTATCAGATTTTGATAACATAATTGAATCGATTTTATCTGCATATGACCAATATCTTCCAGGAGAGCAGCTTGAGCAATTGAAAGATCAACTGAAAAAATCGTTTGGAGAGGAAGCTTTAAAAGCTAATCTTGAAATGGCAACATCAATATTCCCCTCCAAATCAGTGTCAAAAGGCGATAGATGGAGTGTAGAAATTTCAACCTATTCGGGATTTCCGGCAAAAATTACCACAAACTATAGTCTAAAGGAAGTTTCAGACGATTATTATTTGATCGAAGGAGAGGGTTCAATTGTTTCAGACTCTAATACGACAGAAATTTCCGGAATGAATATGTCGTTTTTAATCAACGGCAAAATAAAATCGACTTTAAAGGTGGATCCTAAAACAGGATGGATCATTAAAGCCGACATAAGTCAAGAAATCGAAGGAAGTAGCAAAGTTGAGCCCAATGCCCAGGTGCCTCAAGGGATGGAAATACCTATGAAAGTTAGTTCTAAAATAAGCTATACAAACTAAAGTTGAAAAGGAAATTAAAAAAAGAGGGAATTTTCCCTCTTTTTTAATTTTTAATTTCGATCAGTTTAATTTCGAACATTTTTGGCCACCATTTTCCTGTTACGAAAAGACGTTGATTTACTGAATCCCAGGCAATCCCATTTAAGACATCAACCCTTTGAATCTGACGGTCGTTGCTGGATAATATTCCGCTAAGATTGATTTTACCGACAACTGCTCCTGAATTTGGATCTATCATCACGATGTAATCCTGGCCATAGATATTGGCATATATCAGGTTGTTTATATATTCCAATTCATTGATTTTCAAAACTTTTTGATTATTATCGTACACTTCCAGAATTTTTACTTCTGTGAAATGTTCAGGAGTCATAAAATATAAACGGTGAGAACCGTCGCTTCGGATTAGGTGGGTGCCGTCGAAGGTCAATCCCCAACCTTCTGATGAAATTGGGAACTCGTAAAGTAAACTAAAATCTTGTAAATTAAATACATAGCCTTTCATTTGTTCCCAAGTAAGCATATAAATTTTATTATTAACGATGGTCATTCCCTCTCCGAAATCTTCATCTGGTAGGTTATAGATTTTCAATATTTTTCCCGTCATATAGTCAACTTGGCGAAGAGATGATTTTCTGTACTCACCGGTTGTTTCGTAAAGAAAATTATTGTGATAAAACAACCCTTGTGTATATGCTTTAGGATCGTGTGGATAGACATTAACTATTTTATAGGTAAATTCTTTGGGGGGATTTTTAGCTAAAAAGTTTAATGAAATGGATAAATACGATGCTGTTTGGTTTTGAAATATTATAAAGCGAAGGAGATTCTGTCCGGTCACAGCTTTATTGGCAATCCACTTCCATCGGGGTTCACGGTAGCTTTCTAGATATTTTTGATTCAGCCAAAATTGAATGCTGTCAACGTTTTCGTTTCCGATGTTGATGACAATTTCGATAGTATCCGAAAGTCGAAATGTAGAATTGGTTTTTGGGGATAATATCGTAAATGGTTTTTCGGACGATAAGTTTTTTTCGGTTTGAGGTTTGTGTGTGGTTTCATGAGATGAACAACTCGCCAAAAGTAAAATGAGTAGGATGAACAAAAAATTTTTCATTTGTAAATAATTTTTTCTAAAAAAACTTGCGATACTGTCCCAAAAAGTGTGTAAAGTGAGTTAGTTCTTAAATTAGAGAAAAAA
>DAOTAV010000247.1:0-3570 GCA_035382785.1 Salinivirgaceae bacterium
GATGATAGCGCAATTCAAATCCCATTTCTCAAATACCTTTTCAACAATTGATTCCTTTCCTTTTTCTACAACCAGAAGCATACGTTCTTGCGATTCGCTGAGCAGAATTTCCCATGCTTCCATATTTTTTTGGCGTAGTGGGACTTTATCAAGATCTATGCGCATTCCACATTTCCCCTTTTCGCTCATCTCACTTGTGGAACAAATAATTCCTGCGGCACCCATATCTTGCATCCCGACTAAGGCTCCAGTTTTAGCAACTTCTAAGGTGGCTTCAAGCAACAATTTCTCTTGGAAAGGGTCGCCAACCTGAATACTTGGAATGTCGTCGGCAGAGTCTTCGGTAATATCAGCTGAGGCAAATGTTGCACCATGAATTCCATCCTTACCGGTGGAAGATCCAACAATGTAAACTGGATTTCCAACTCCGCCGGCTTTTGCTTTTATAAGCCTGCCTTTTTTCATTATTCCGACAGACATGGCATTCACCAAAGGGTTTTGCTCATAGCATTCGTCAAACATGGTCTCTCCGGCAACCACGGGAACCCCAAATGCATTTCCGTAATCACCGATTCCCTTTACAACACCGGAAAGCAACCATTTGGTTCTATTAGTTTCAAGATTCCCGAAGCGTAGGCTGTTTAATTGAGCTATGGGGCGAGCTCCCATGGTGAAAATGTCGCGATTGATACCTCCAACGCCCGTGGCTGCTCCTTGGTAAGGTTCCACTGCCGAAGGGTGGTTATGGGATTCGATTTTGAATGCGCAACAAAGATCATCACCAACATCCACAAGTCCGGCGTTTTCTTCTCCGGCCGAAACTAAGAGTGCTTCTCCATCTCGGGGAAGAGTTTTCAGCCACTTTATACTGTTTTTATAGGAAGCATGTTCGCTCCACATAACAGAATAAATACTAAGCTCCGTGTAGTTTGGAGTCCGACCCAAATATTTTTTAATCATTTCAAACTCCTCGGATGTTAATCCAAGCTTTCCGGCGGTTTCTAGGGTAACTTCTGGTAATGACATAATCTTTGGGAGATCTTTGTTGTTTTTGCAAAGATAGTTAACTAATCTAAAACAGAAAAAATCATATTAGTTAATTTCATTTACACCAAAGAATTCAAGGATCAAAAAAAAAGACCGGTTTTATCCGGTCTTTCTCTGTATTTTCGTGGATTAATATGACCACAAGTCTTGTTCAAAGTTGAACAATTTGTTGTGAATTTTTTCCGATTCCCAAAGAGCATAGATTCCTAATTCGTAATCTCTTACAGGACGGTCGCTGTAAACGTTTGATTCGCGGAAAATATAGCTGTTGAAAAATCTTTTAAAGAAAATATCATCAAATGTGCGACGCTCAGAATCGTTGTAATTGTTAAATACAGCATACTTGGCTAAGATAGGACGGACTTCAGGAAAATAAACCCAAAATGGTTGAGAAATACGGTATTGAACTTGCTGACCGGTGGTCTGTGCACCTTGGGCTACGGAAAAACGGATGGCACCCAAACCAATTACGCGAACTTCGATTCGAGATCTCTCTTTATTGAAAAACCAATCTTCTTTCACCATCCATTGCAATACCTCTTCGGGTGCAACTTCTGACGGAGCACTTGGGTTGGTTGGATCTACACCAAATGCGGTTTCAACATCTTTAATGGTTAGTACTTTTTTGAAGAACTCATCTTCGTAGAGCGGAAGAATCGGAATTTTTTGGCTATTTGGATTAAGCCGTGGGTTTTGAACATCAGCACCAGCAACTCGATCGGTTTGCTCATCCAATAAACCTTGTTGGGCTTTAAGTACCAATGAAGTTAGGCTCATCCGATCTTCAATAGGGCTAACCGGAAAATATAAAGGATGATTAATCTTCTCTCGCATATCAATAATTCTCCAGATACGCTTTTTCCACATTACATTTGCTTCACGGAGGTAATAATATGGGACAGGTTCTCTTGCGGGAATGTGCTCTTCATCATAAACGCCAACACGATTGAATGTTTGAGCGTTTAGCTCATTTTGAGGCATGAATGATGCACTCAAGCCTAGAGCAATGGATATAAATACTAACTTTTTCATATCGTCAATTTTTAGTTGATTGTAAAGGCTATTGTTCCAATATTTCGGTCTCCGTCGGGACCGGTAGCAATAATGTTTTCAAATGTTATACGGTCACGGCGTTTTAACCCACGAACGATGGACGAGACTTGATCGTTGAATTTTGCACCTGAGTTTTGAATAAATTTGTCAAATCCGTTTGGGTCCTTTGTTACAACCGTGTAGCTCTTCACGGTGTATTTGATGTTTTCCATAATAAAATTCTCCAGCACCGCTTTTACCTCTCCGGCTGATTCTAAAGCTGTTCTCGCAATGGTTCCCCCCATTTGATCTGCGACTTTCGGAACAGGATTGGGCACAGGGAAAATCCTAAAATCTTTTGTCCCAATTTTTTGCTTTTTGCCATCAATATCGACAGTCAAAGTAACTTCTATTATACCTTTTGCTCCGGGGTTAGGAGTAACAACCCAATCTTTTCCTCTTCTAGTTAATTTACCCGGACCTGTAATGGATGGGGTAATTTTATCAGGGTTTAATCCCGGAACCGAGACTTCAAGTGGATTTTCAACACCTGAATAAAATACCGTATTAGCTGATGCCGAAATGATGGCCAATGGTTCGTTTACGGTAAATGTATTTTTAAACGGATAACGTTTAACCGTACCGTCAGGAGCTTGCATTTCGATTAGCCCACCCCATTCGTTTGTCCCAATTTTACGACTAGTAGTTCGGAATACTCCCACACCATTTTGAATGGGAAGAGTTTGGTAACTGCCAACCATCTTGTAAGAGCCATCAGGTTCTTTCTGGTAACTACCTACATATATTTTGGGGTCTTGGGTGCTGTCGCGGGCAGCGATGAAAACGGAAGCAGAAAACTCCTCTCCTGAAATTACCATATTGCTTTTGGGAATTACTAACCCCTCCAACTTGTTAAATTTAAAATCGGAAATGTCAATTTGCCCATACAAAAATTTTAGGACATCAGCCTCAGCGTTTCTAATATCGGCTTCTATTTTTGTTAACATGGTAATTACTGCCGCTATTGGATAATGAGCAAACATTGAGTATTGCCACGTAAAGCTCTCTCCTTCCTTTGGAGGCGGATCTGTTGTATCAAGGTTTTTTAATATGGAGTTTCGAACAACTTGGTTTTCGGGTTTATCGGGAACAAGTGAGAGAAGATAATTGCGATAATCCTCCATTTTCCTGCGTAAATCAAGCCCTTTTCCTTCCCCGGTGGGGCCTATCATTACTTCGTCTCCAACGTGGGAGTTATCTTTGGCTTCGATAAGGGAAGCTATGACCTCGCCATCTTGAATAGCTTTTGTATCAGGACCATCGACCTTTTTAATCATTATTACCTTTAATTCTTTTATAAATTTCACAAGGTCATCGCTTTTTTCTCGGATCGATAGGGCCAAATCATGCCACTTGGCAACTTTTGCTTCGTTAATGGCACGCTGTTTTTCGAAGTCGTCGTAAGTTTTCTGGTTTTTTGAATTAAAATTA
>DAOTAV010000248.1:0-3555 GCA_035382785.1 Salinivirgaceae bacterium
AAAGAGAAAAACTCTCCGGTTTGCTAATCCGGAGAGTCGCGTCAGAAATTGCTCCATTGGTTGCTTTGGATAAATCCATTGAACCTATTGTTTGAGGAGTTTGAAAGTACGTGAAGTTTTATCCGTGATGGTGAAAAAATAAACCCCCGCAGATAAATGTTCGGTTGAAATCCGGTTTTGTTTTTCGGTTAACTTCAGATGTTCAATTTTTCGACCAAAGATATCATAAATCACTAAATCGGTCGGATTTTCAGTTTCGATGGTTACCAGATTATTGAAAGGGTTAGGATAAGCCTTTGCAGTGGTTGAAAACGAGTCGGCCACAAGAGTAGTGTTGGCGGGGATTAACGTCACATGGTCGATGGCAAAGTAGGCCGGAGTGTTCATCCCGTAAGTTCCCACGTCGGTTGATTCAAGGGAGAATCGTAAGCCGATTACGGTACCAAGTGTATTCAAATTAACCCAACGCCAGTCGTTAACAATGTAATCTTGACTATTGTCAGAAAATCGGTAATCGGCAAGATAGAATTCGATGCTGTCGGTTAAGGAACTGTCGGGGCGTACTCCCCAGATGTAGAGTTTAAAATAATCGGGGTCATTTCCGGTTACTCCTCCGAATTTTTTGCAATAAGCATCTCCATCGCGCATGGATAAGTAAGCCCAAGTTGAGTTTGTTACGTATAATCCCTGCACGTTCATTGGCTGAGAGAAAGTAGCCTCCACAAAGCTGAGAGCAAAATTGCTACTGTTCCAATCGGCGGGGACATAGGCCAAACCATAATTTTTAATATTGTTTTCAGTCGAACCCATTCCGCCGGCTGTAATGGCACTATATTGGTTTGCGTAGCCCGGAGTAGTGTTGTCTGTCATATTGGAATAGGCCCATCCGCTCCATGATTGCCAACTGGCATTGAAATCGTTTCTAAAAAAGACGTTGTTAGAGAAAAAACCACCGGATTGATCGCTGCCGTTCCAATAGCTATTGGGAGCAAGGTTTAGATCTTGAAAATCAACAACAATCAGAGTTTCTGGCTTAATGTTGATTAAACCTACGGCATCTAGATCGAAACCACCGGAAGCGAACGGAGTGGGATAGGGGTCATTAATAATATGCCCTTGGGAATCGAACGAAGCATAGGCCGGATTGATGGTTCCAACTACGTCGATAATTCGAATAAAGCGAATATTATTAAGGTCGATGCCTGTGCTGTCTGCAATATCGGAGAGGTCGAAGGGTGTGCCGAATCCTTGACGATACTTTCCTGCTAGGTTGTTTAAATTTGTGGGGTCAAGTGTTCCAAAACCATCTACCTGAGTGTCAGTCTGAGTTATAGATACCGATGGGAAACGAACGAAACGTTGTCCGTCAGAACTAACTTCAACAAATGCAAGTTCAAGGTAGTTATCGCTGAAACTGTTTTCAAAGACTACAAAATCCCAACCGGGACCGTTGTAGAGAATTTTGTTGAAAGTTAGTGTGGCATTTCCTCCGTCGCCTAAACTAACAACGTTAAAAGAGGTACCCTCTGCTTGTCCCAGTGCATTGGATGCAGTACCAAAGGTTGCATAGTTACTGTTGTTGTCGATAGCTGTCGGATCGGCAATGTTGATCAGTCCTCGTTGTAGCTCAATGCCGGTTGCCCATGCTTTGATGATCGAAGAGTCTTTGGCTATGGCAGTTGATCCACTTACGCCGGCGGCCGGTGCAAAAGGACCGTTAGCTTGCACTTGATACAAGGCAAGCGCAAAGAAAGGAATGATAATAGTTGACATCATGTGTAGTAGTGTTTTAGGGTTGATTTATATTTCTTGTTTCTTTAAACTCAGAGAGCAATATTTTCGACTTTTTTAAATTGGTTTGAAAAGTTTTTCGATCGTTAAACTCGCTTTGTTTGCCGGCATTCCAATGGCTAATGGGGCGCATGTACCCTACAATTCTGCTGTAAACCTCGCAAGTTGTACCGCAGTTGAGGCACGTTTGGTTCTCCCCGGAAATATACCCATGGCTTGGACAAATACTAAAAGTGGGTGATATGGTGATGTATGGCAGATGGAATGTGGTGGTTATTTTTTTGATTAAGTTCTTAACTGACCGGGTCGGAATATTTTTTTCGCCGGTAAAGATATGGAGAACCGTTCCTCCCGTATATAACGTTTGTAACTCGTCCTGATGTTGAAGCACCTCATAAAGGTCGCTAGAATAATTAACCGGAAGATGGGTAGAATTTGTGTAATAAGGATCTGCTCCAGCTTTAAAGGCTTTGGGATTGGCTGTTATGATGTCGGGATACTGCATGGTGTCAATTCGGGCAAAGCGATATGCGGTGCTTTCGGCAGGTGTGGCTTCTAGATTATATAAGTTGCCAGTGGTTTCTTGAAATTCAGTTAGTTGTTCACGAATGAACATCAAAACTTCAATGGCGAATTCTTTTCCTTCTGGAGTCCCAATGTTTTTACCTAAAAAATTTAGGCAACATTCGTTCATACCATTAATGCCAATGGTGGCAAAATGGTTTTTCCAATAGTTCCCAAAGCGTTGTTTTACGTTGCGTAGATAAAATTTTGAATAAGGATAGAGACCTTTTTCGGTGAAATTTTCGATAATCTTTCGTTTGATTTCAAGGCTTTCTTTGGCAAGGTTCAGGTATCTCGATAACCGATCAAAGAAATTTTGTCTATTAGCGGCTTCATAGCCAATTTTTGGGAGATTTAAGGTTACTACTCCCACTGAACCCGTGAGTGGACTAGCGGCAAAGAGCCCACCACCACGCTTGCTAAGTTCACGTTTATCGAGCCGCAAACGGCAACACATGCTTCTTACATCGTCGGGGCTCATGTCGGAATTGACAAAGTTGGAGAAATAGGGGATGCCATATTTTGCGGTCATTTCCCATATTTTCTCATAGTTTGGATTATTCCAGTCAAAATTACGTGTGATATTATAGGTTGGGATTGGGAAAGAGAAAAGACTTCCGTTGGCATCGCCTTCAAGCATAACTTCTGCAAAAGCTCGATTTATCAGATCGGCTTCGTATTGAAATTCGCCATAGCATTGATTAAGGCGTTGACCTCCCCAAATTATCGGTTCATTTTTAAGGAAATCAGGGATGGTTAGATCTAAAGTTATATTGGTGAAAGGAGTTTGAAATCCGACCCTTGTAGGAACATTCAGGTTAAATATAAACTCTTGCATTGCTTGTTTAACCTGTGAAAAATCGAGATTATCAAATCTTACGTAGGGAGCCAAAAGTGTGTCGAAATTTGAGAAAGCCTGTGCTCCCGCGGCCTCACCTTGCATCGTGTAGAAAAAGTTTACAATTTGACCCAATGCTGTGCGCAAATGACGCGCGGGTTTAGCTTCGGTTTTTCCTAAAACACCACGAAATCCGGTTAAGAGTAAATCTTGTAAATCCCATCCAACGCAATAGACACTCAAAAAGCCGAGATCGTGAATGTGGAAATAGCCTTTTTGATGCGCATCGGCCACCGATTCCGGATAAATCTTTTTTAGCCAATATTGGGCTGTTAGGGTTGTTGAAAGATGTTGATTCAGCC
>DAOTAV010000249.1:0-3550 GCA_035382785.1 Salinivirgaceae bacterium
GAGAAGGTGTGTCTAGTCCTGAAATAGGTTTACAGAAAAAGTAAATTAAAAACAGGACGATACATTATAGTAAATGTAGACAAAAAACAGGACGATACAAACAAAAAACGTTATATTTGTTGCATGAGTGAAGAAAGAAAGAACCGGACTAGAGTTAACGCATTATGAAAATAGGTATAACAGCAGATTTACACTTAAAATCGAAAGAGGAGACTCCGGAAAGATACGATGCCCTTGGCGACATCATTTCCGATCTCCGCAGCAAAGGTATAAACCGACTCATCGTGGCCGGCGATTTGTTCGACAAGGAACGATACCATTATAACGACTTCGATACCTTTTGTAAACAACATCAGGATATCGTTTTTTATATCACACCGGGAAATCACGATGTCGGAATAGAACAACGATTTTTCAGTGCAAGCAATATCCGCCTGTTCACCACCCCCACGCCGGTTGAAATTGACCATATCGTCTTCCTTTTTTTGCCCTACACTTCATCCGGTTTCGGCTCTATGGATGAGCTTCTAGCTTCATTTTTTGCCGATAAATCCTTGCCGGATAAATGGATACTGGTTGGCCACGGCGATTATCTGGAGATAAACAAATCGGTCGACGAATACGAAGGGAACTACTATATGCCGCTGTCAAATAAGCTCATTCGTGAAACCGTTGAGGGCGTTCCTCGGGCATATTCACAAACCAAGCGATACCGGCATCGTTTCCTATCCCGGCTCTCCCTATCCGCTCAATATCAATGAGACGGGGAAACGACGATTTTTGATTTACGATACCGATACCGATAGTATAGAAAACGGGTATCCCGACGCGGATGTCATTTATATGATTGAGAAATTATTGATTATCCCTACCGAAAACGAAATTGACGACACGTTAAAAAAAATAGACGCCACAATAGCAAAATGGGGATTCACCGATGAAGAATTATCAAAGGTAAAGTTGCGGTTGATTTTAAGGGGATTCACTAATGACAAAGGAGCATTGATGGATGCCGTCACCCGGCAAATTCGGCAACGAGGGCTGTCTTTTTACGATGCCGAGGGTCCGCAGAGCGAGGCGCTGAATATCGTAATCGACAAAGAAAGGGAGGCAATTATGAATCGGGTGTTGGAAAATATGAGCCGCTTGCCCGATTTTGCCTATGCCGACAACGACGCAATCATCGAACAAACATTGCTTTTAATTTATAAAGGTTGATCAAGTATGGCTATACGGATTGAGCAGATTAACATAGAAAATTTGGGACCTATCCAACGAACATCTCTCCAATTTGACGATATTAATTTGGTTTACAGTAAAAATGAGGGGGGCAAATCGTTGTTGGTAGAATTTATCGTTCGTTCTCTGTTCAGTAAAAAAGCACAATGGGGTTATAACAGAGAATACGGGCAGGGCAAAATCATTGTCTCCGGCATCGATGACAGTACCAAAAATTACTCTCCCGGCAGCAGGGATAAGTTGGATAAATATTTCGAAAAAAACATTCAAGGCTTGCCCCCGTCTTTAGCCAAACTGTTAGTTATCAAAAGCGGCGAGTCTAATATCAGCGAAAAACCCGAAGGCATCGATACCGATACGCTTAAAGAGCTGTTATTTGCGAAAAACATGTTGGACGATATCGATAAAAACATCTCTGCCACAGTGAAAAGTGCCACCATTGATGAGGGAAGAATCACCATCAGAAAAACGGGAGAAGGCAGCGAATACCTTAATCTTCAGGAAGCCCTCGAACACATCGATAAAACGATAAAAAAATTGTCGGAGGAAAATAAAATAAGTGAAGAAAGAAAATTAAAAATCGAACTCGACAAACGCAAAGCGCAAAAAGAAATTCTGATCAGCGCTAAGCGCCATAAAGCCTATCTTTTGGAAAAGCGCAAAGAAGAACTGAAAAAAGAACGGGCAACCTATCCGACGGAAGAGCTGGAGAAGATAAAAAATCGAATCGATCAGTACAAAAAACTGAGCGAAAAAAACGAGGAATACGCAAGCAGAAACGGCGAACTGGACGACGCCATAGAGCCGCTGGAAAATGTACGGCAAGCCTATGACCGCCAACGCAAAGCTAAGCAGCACTTAGCCTGGAAGTTAGATCAAAAGATAAACCAAATTAATCGTGAGTTGAGCATCGTCACGGACGATGAGCTTGGCAAGCTCGATAACAAAATCACCAATTACAACGAGAAAGTCATTGAGCGCGATAAAAAATCAGACGAGTTAGCAGCGTTAGCGAAAAAAGAGGAAGCATACAGCCACGTGCAAAGCATGAAAAATGTGTATCCAATATTGGCGCAAAGTGCGCATAATCAAAAGGTAGGATTTACTGTGCTGTTGATTGCACTTCTTGTTTTTATTGCGGGGTTGACCGTTTCCTTTGCCGCTCAAAATTATGTTTTGGGTTCTGTTTTAATGGCAGTGGGCTTTGGATGCAGCGTGTACTTTTCATTCAGGTTGCGAAAACAATTGAAACATAAAATCCACAGTGATGAATTGGAAAAGTTGGAGAACGACTTCAGGGAAAAATTCAACGAAGAACTCAATTCGGCCGCTCTGGACAATCTCACCAAAACGCTCGAAAAGGAATTGGCCATCCGACAACGGGTGCAGAACGAGCAAAACGAGTTGGAAAATGCCATCGGCAGATTAAGAGCGGAGATTGAGAACGGACTGTTTCAACTTTTTCCCCAACCCGTGGATCAAGAAGAGTGGGGAAGGACTTTGAGTGAATTAAAACAGGGCAGAAACGCTCTAAAAGCAGAGCTGGGAAAATTAGAAAAGCAATGGGCCGGGCTTAATGTAGATCCTTCGGATTACCATCCGGATGATCCGGGAGAAGAATATAGTGCACAAAAACTATCGGAGCTGGAAGAGGAATTGCAGAAACTTAAAAGTTTGGAAGAGGAAAAACAACGAATAGTGGCACTGCTGAGAAGGAATGAAGAGGAGTTGAAAGAGGTATCCGAGCAAATTTTCGGCGACTTTTTCCATTTACTCCACAGCAGGGTAGAGGAAGACGATTGGGAAAACAAGCTAAACGAGCTGATAGAGCAAAATACACGTATTACGAATGAAATCAACAACCTATCCGGCGAACTCACCGGACTGGGCGTGAACCCTGCTCATTATATCGAAAACGATCCCGGCATAGAATACGATGCCGACAGGCTTTCGGATATCGAAAAAGAGATCCAAGAGCTGGAAAACAACCTGAAAGCGTTGGAAGAAGAAAATAGAGCGTTCAAAGGCGATGTTGCCAAACTTGTGGATGCTTCCATCAACGACGATTGGAATATCATCATTGAAAAATTGTATGAAAAGCAAAAAAATACGTTGGAACAATTGAAGGAAAGGGAAGCATCGATTGTGGCCGGCGTTTTGGTTCATCAGACTATCGACGAGTTTCAAAGTAAGGAGGACGAACGCCTGCAAATGACCATCAATTCGCCCGATTTCTCGCGTACCTTATTGCATATAACCGGCCGATACGATAAGTTGATACCGTATGGCGATCAGATTGTGATCAGCAGCG
>DAOTAV010000250.1:0-3499 GCA_035382785.1 Salinivirgaceae bacterium
TTTTTATTACTAAATTTGTTAAATCAAAAAGTTGCATTTATAACTTGAATTCAGCGCTTTAAAAAAAATTGTAATTTAGACCTGAAAACATAATGATAAACGCAGAAATGAAAAGTCTTTATTATAAGGGATTAACCACAATTCTATTCTTGTATTTGAGCGTATTCATTAGTTTGACGGTCAGCGCTCAAAAAACTATGACGCCGGAAATTACCGATATGGTTTGGGATAAGGGGTTTGGTGTGCGTATTAAGTTTTCGAACGACTCGAATTTCGTTTTCAATGTCAATGAATTATATCACACGCGATCAAAAGCTCCCTCATCCGATAACGAGGTGGTTTACTATCCTGTTGGTTTTGGACAAACATTTATAGATCAACTAAAAGCTAAAGAACTTAGAGATACCTCTATAACTGAACAAGCTAAGCCCAAATACATGACCTTATGGTCGTCACTTCATTATCGCTTAGGTGGTGGATATATCCATTTTATAAATTGTCTGCTGTATGCTTTTGAAACCGGTTCGTTAAAACTTGACGCTCCTTTGATGAAACGTCCCGAAAGCAAATGGAAACCAAAGCCTATGACAGAAAGCTATAAGCGTACGCGAAAATGGGAATATTATGCTCCGACAAGGCAAAAGGATGCGATCAAAGAATACCGGATTAAAGAGAAAAATGGTGAACTAAAGGATTTACAAGGAGTCCCCGGTGAGTTTATCAGCTTATTCTTAACAACCAATGATAGAGAGTATCAAAAACTTGTGCAAGAACCAAGGTTTAAAGATAAAGCAAAGATCGATCTGGTTCGGTTATTAATAGCATCGAACTATCTAGGCGAGGTACAAATTAACTACATTAGCAATAGTGTTATAGCTGCCGTTACCCGTTATGCAATAAATCAATTACCTACGGTTATCATTTTCGATGATTTGAATGCTGCTGTTGCTATGACTTTGGATGAAAAAGGATATCAGATAGAAAAAATTGTTTTTCGCGATTACGAAACTTTGGATGAAAGGGAGGAAACCGAGCGAAAAGAAAAGATTTATGCTGTAATTCATAATATCAATGAAATAAATCAGCAAGTATTTCAAAAAAGTTTGCAGAATTATTATCGGCCGTAAATGTCTTATTGCTTTGGTATTAAGATGTATTGAGCTCATGTCAGTTGGAAAAATTAGTAAATCATTAACACAAAAATAGTTGCAAGGAATCTTTTTTATATTGAAATTTGCTTTTGTAAAACCCTAAATTAATTACGTTATGAAAATGAAGTTAAACGGAATTTTAGCAGTTGCACTTGCAGCCTCGGTAATGGGGATGTATAGCTGTAAGCCTAAAGTAACAAACGCTGACGGAGGTGATTTTAAAGAAATTAAAGTTCCCTGTCAGGACGAAGGACGTTCCGATGCTATGAATTTTCGTGCATCAGGAATGGGAACAAGTATGAACATGGCCACTTCAAAAGATAAAGCTCTTTTGAACGCAAAAACACGCTTGGCCGGTTTGATTGAATCAACGGTTAAGGCCGTTACCGAACAGTACACCAATGAAATCGATGTGGGTGACAAAAAAGAGTTTGAACAAAGCTTTGAGCAAATGGTGCGTGACGTTACCAAACGTACCTTGGTTGAAGTAGCTATTATTTGCGAAAAAACCGGCAAAAATGCTAAGGGCGAATTCGAAACCTACATTGCTCTTGAGGTGACAAAAGACGCTATCTATAACGGAGTGAACAAAGGTATCGGTAAAGACCAAAAACTTCAGTTGAAATACGACCAAATGAAGTTTAAAGAAAAATTCGACGAGGAAATGGAAAAACTCGAACGCCAAGGTCGTTAAAAAAACACTAAAAGTCGGTACCTACAAGGGTACCGGCTTTTTTCTTTTTTTATCCAGAAAAATCAACTGCTAAAATATTGGTTTTACGAAAAAAAGAATGCCTCAATTGTTTACCAACATATTGAACAGCTAAAAAATAATCATTCATAAAACTTTCCAAAAATGAAAACATATTTCAACGTGCTTGTTAGCCAGGTTCTGTTTTTAATGTTACTGATCCCGGCTGTTGATGGATTTTCACAAAGAAACAAAACTATCGAAACCGCTAAAAAGAAAATGCCGGACTGGGTTAATTCCATCAAAAAAGATTATATTATAGTTACAGGCTCCGGTCCTACAATTGAAGAAGCGCAAAACAACGCTCTGCTTAAAGTAAAGGAGAGCATTGTGAGAGCGGTAGCCGAGAATGTTTCCGTTACTTCCGAAATGACTACCAAGGAGCAAATGGGAACCAATGTCAATAACTTTTTTCAAAGTTTTGATCAAACAACCCAAACCAAAACAGCCGAAATCGATTTTATAAAAGGAATTGCCATTAATAAAGCCGAAGATTTTTGGTGGGAAAAAGTTCAATCGGGCAATTCTATTACTTGCTATTATCATTTGCTATATCCTTTCAGCGAAATGGAATTGCGGAAACTTGTGATGGCCTATGAAAAAGCCGATCGAGAACTTACTCAGGAATTGGAAGAGATTTTGGCGAGAATTGAAAAAAATACGGTTGTAGAAGATATGGAATCCGATATTCAAACCCTCGAAAAATTGGCTCAAAGGTTTATAGATCATCGTAAAACAAAAGCAGAAATTGGGATCAATCAAATCCGTGAACGCATCAAATCCATCAATATCGTTCCCGTGTCGCGTTCACTCGGCAACATCGAATATGAGTTGAAGATAGGAGAACAAACCGTAACCACAAACAAAAAGCCTAATGTTCAAAATCCTACCAAATGTGCAACTATTACCGGCATTGAACCTGTCGGGCAAGGTTGGAATATTATGTTCGATGCACAATATTGTTACGATGATCCCAAAAATTTAATTCGGGTAACTCACCAGTTCCGTTCCGCAAAAGTATCGCATGATTTTTATTTCGATATTAACGAAGGCAAAGTTGAAGTTTATATGCACGCGCCGATTATTATTACTGCCAGCGAAACCGACGAGAAGAGTGTGAAGAAAGGTACTATTTCCTTTACTTTAACCAACAAATTTGGAGGTAGTTTTTTGGTCGATCGCATCGTTTTAAATTATGCCAAAGGTGAACCAATCATTTTAGAAAATGTACAACGCAGATTCAATGGAAAAGGCGATCACACTATGATTTTAGAACTACCAAGAGAGATTGATAAAGATACTTACACCAGTAAAAAAGCTCCGGTTGTTGATGGTTTTATCTTCTATAATGTACAAGGGAAACAACAAACCTATAAATTATACCAACACAAGGTGACTACCTCTTGGTAATCTTTTCCGGACGTAAAAAAGCCCAACCAACAGTTGGGCTTTTTTTTATTTGAAAATAAGAATAATGCGTAGGTCAAACTAAAAACAAATGTGATGCTAATGATTTTTTGTTTTCTAACCTCGCCATCGAATTGGGTAGTATCCCTAAAAGTGTGTAATGTAAGTTAAATTTGGTTTCAAATATAAT
>DAOTAV010000251.1:0-3483 GCA_035382785.1 Salinivirgaceae bacterium
CACCGGAACGAGAGCCGGAACCCGATGTTAACCCTTTCGTTTGCGGGAACGTTAAATCCTTGGCACCCGCTTGAGCTGTTTTTGCAAGAGGTTAACCGCTTTTGTTCCCATGAAAAAATACCGGTGCGTTTGCAATTCTTTGGGGTTAACCAACCCGAACGCGTTGTTGCATTCCAATCGCAAGCCGTAAATCATCTCCACATCGAGATTTATCCCAAAATGCCCAATAGTGAACTCATTAAGGTTTTGTCGGGTTCCGATGGTTTAATTCTGTTTAACGACTATTATTACATTGGCACCAAAATCTTTGACTATTTAGCTTTACAGAAGAGGATTCTCTTTTGTTTCTCCGACGACAAGGAGGCTCTTGGGTTAAAAGAGCGATTTTATCATCTTTCGCAGTTGGATGGATACGATCAAATACCACAAATAGAATTAATCCGACAAACCGAATCGGGGGTTGTTGTTCGCGACCGGGAACACCTCTATGAGACGTTGAAAGAATGGGGTCGTGAGTTTTCTGCTACCGGACAGCTTACTTGTCGGTCGAGCGGATACGAGTTTTATTCGAGAAAAAATCAGACCAAACGTTTGGCGGAAGTCATTCACCAACACATTTCCCCAAAACTATGAAACTGGTGATTGTTGATTACGGGATGGGAAACCTATTTTCGGTTTACAAATCGTTTAACCGACTTAAGGTTGATGTCAGAGCAAGTCAAGAGAAAGACGTTATAGCTTCGGCCGATAAACTGATTTTGCCCGGCGTTGGTAATTTTGGTATGGCTATGAAGAACCTGCAACGCTTAAACCTTCAGGATGTTTTAAACGAATTTGTCTTGGTCAAAAAGCGACCGGTGTTGGGTATCTGTTTGGGAATGCAGCTGATGACCCAATACAGCGAAGAGGGCGACTCCGAAGGGTTGGGTTGGTTCGATGCAAAGGTGGTGCGTTTCCGGATCAACAATCCTCAAAAATTTCGGGTTCCCCATATGGGCTGGAATTCAATTCGAGTGGCCAAAGAGAGTCCTTTATTGAAAGGAATCGACAGCGAATCGGAGTTTTACTTTGTGCATTCCTATCACACGGTGGTTTCCAATACTGATGATGTGTTGTGCACTACGGTTTATGAATCGGAATTTTGTTCGGCCATAGCCAAGGAGAATATTTTTGGAGTGCAGTTTCACCCTGAAAAAAGTCACGATGCAGGAATTCAATTATTGAAAAACTTTATAACCCTTTGACCATGTTTCGACCACGCATCATACCGGTATTGCTATTAAAAAACGATGGTTTGGTGAAATCGGTACGATTCCGAAACCACCGTTACATTGGCGATCCGATCAATGCTGTGAAGCTGTTCAACGATTTTAAAGCGGATGAGCTGGTATTTTTAGATATAACGGCAACCAAAGAGAACCGTCACATTTCGCTTGATTTTGTGCGGGAGGCAGGCGAAGAGGCCAATATGCCGTTTGCGGTAGGGGGCGGTATAAAAACCTTATCCGACATTGAAAAAGTTATCCAGGCCGGAGCCGAGAAAGTTGTGATTAACACTGCCGCAGCTAAGAATCCTCGGTTTATCAGGGAGGCTGCCGACCATTTCGGTTCTTCCACCATTGTGGTGTGTATTGATGTGGCCAAAAACTGGTTTGGGAAAATGTCGGTTAGGATAAAAGCCGGCAGTCAATCCGTTGAATTCTCGCCCGTTGAATTTGCACAAACCATGGAACAGATGGGAGCGGGGGAGATTATCGTTCAATCGATTGATCGCGACGGAACCATGCAAGGTTACGATGTGGATCTTATTCGTTCTATTTCAGAATGTGTATCGGTTCCGGTGATTGCCCTGGGCGGAGCAGGGTTGGCTGAACATTGGAAAGAGGCATATTTCCATGGACGAGCAAGTGCGTTGGCCGCCGGAAGTATGTTTGTCTATCAGGGAAATACCCAAGGGGTGCTCATTAATTATCCCGAAAGAGAAAAACTTCGTTCTCTATTTATGTAAAACTGTTGTACCTTTGTGTAAAAATAACGAAATATGATTCAACGACCCTATCAGCAATGTACCCGTTGCGTGATGGATACCACCGACGTGGATATCCGTTTCGACGAACAAGGTGTTTGCAATCACTGTACTAATTTTTTCAACCGCATTGCCTCGCGTGTCTATCAAGGTGAGGCTTCGGAGAAGGAGCTTAAGACGATTATAGGTAAAATAAGAAAGTCGGGGCGTGGTAAAAAATACGATTGTGTGGTTGGAGTGAGCGGTGGTATCGATAGCAGTTATGCTTGTTATGTGCTGAAGCAACACGGATTGAGGGCTTTGCTGGTACACCTCGATAACGGATGGAATTCTGAAATATCGGTGAAAAACATTAAAAACCTGGCCGATATTCTTGGTTTCGACTACGAAAGCTATGTTCTCGACTGGACTGAATTTAAAGATCTCCAGCTTGCGTTTCTGAAAGCCGGGGTGCCCGAAATGGAGACTCCCACCGACATTGCTATTCCGGGGGCGCTGCATAAAGTGGCAGCCCGATTTGGAGTAAAATACATTATCAGCGGCGGAAATTTTGCTACCGAAGGTATTCTGCCTAAAACCTGGCACTACAACGCCAAGGATTTAACCTATCTGAAATATATCCACAAGAAATTCGGAACGCGAAAATTGAAGAATTTCCCTCTGTTCGGTTTTTGGCAAGAGACCTATTATAAGCTGGTGAAAGGAATTAAAATTATTTACCTGCTCAACTATGTTCCTTACAATAAGGACGAAGCCATGAAGCTTCTTGAATCCGAACTGGGTTGGCGCTACTATGGAGGTAAACACTACGAATCGAAATACACCGGTTTTGTTCAATCCTACATTTTGCCCGAGAAGTTCAACATCGATTACCGGCGCGCAACCTTTTCAACCCAGATATGTGCAGGACAGATGACTCGCGAACAAGCGCTGAAATTGCTGGAAACGAAACCATACCAACCGGAGACGATTCAGCAGGAAAAAGAATACGTGTGTAAAAAACTTGGAATCCCTGTTGAAACCTTTGAGGAGATTATGCAACAACCCGCTAAAATCTATCGCGATTATCCCAACAACGAAAAACAACTTGAGTTTTTCTACAAACTTTACCGAAAAATCTACAATAAGCCCGACTATCGGGGATAAATCGTTTTGTTTTCTTCAGAGGTATTGTGGGTCGATTATTTACCCAAGATACTTGGTCTCAATTCCATTTCTGCGGGTTGTTTCCGGAAACCGGTTATCGAGCATGGGTTTCACATAAACGATGAAGGATTCATTGGTCATTTATGCCATTGATAATCTTCCGAACGTGAACATGGAACCGTGAATTGACATTTTATGGACAGTATCCATGGGAAATGGATAAAATCTCTTGGCGAACCACAATAAGTTCGGCAGAATCGTATCGACGATTTTAATTCTACCCCATCTTTTGACTTACGGGTTTATCCATC
>DAOTAV010000252.1:0-3439 GCA_035382785.1 Salinivirgaceae bacterium
TTCTATTTTTAGTTTTTTTCTCTAATTTAAGAACTAACTCACTTTACACACTTTTGGGGACAGTATCAGATCAACAGTATTTAAACTGTAAGATATTCCACAAATGCAAAATGTATCTTTTTGTTCAATTCATTATGTTAAAGTTTAGATCGTTAGAAATTATTCTCCCATGGCTTAGTTAATTAAAGGTTAATACCTAAATTTTTGCAAAAGGGTAACCAACTATTTAGGAGGGTTTTGTTCAAATGGCTCTATATCCTCGTCTGTTGAGAAAACGCGGATTGCATTCTTCAATGATTCATTTTGATGTCGGAAACATGGGCATCGAAAGAGCCGTCGAATAAGTCGATTTTCACAGAGTCTGAAGGATTAATCTGCGATACCGAAGTAACCGAAACACCATCTTTTGATATTAACCCAAATCCTCTTTTCAGAATATTGATTGGGTTCAGATTGTCAATTTCTTTCTCCTTTGTTCCCAGATAAACATGGGCAGCTTGAAGTTGCATTTTTACCAATGTGGCAAGATGTTTCTGTTTATGAGTTAAATCTAACACCCCACCCACAATGGTTCTCTCGGTAACTTTTGATAGTTTTATCTTTTGGATGGTTAATTGATTTCGATTTTTTAATATGGCTTGTTGTACTATCGATCGCAACCGACTGTGAAGTGATGAAAGCAATTCCTGATGCTTAGCGGTTGAATATAAACTTTGCTGAATGATAATTTTATCCAGCGTTTGTAAAAACTGCTTTTCTTTTGAAAAGTAATCGAAAACAGATTGTTTTAGTCTTTCTCTTAATTCATCCAACTGCGACAATGCCTGAACATTAGTATCGATAATAAAGTCGGCAACGGCAGTGGGAGTTTTCAACGCCATATTAGCCACAAGGTCGCAGATAGACATGTCGCGGTCGTGTCCAATACCCGTGATCACCGGAAGTGGAAATTGGGTTATCATATAGACCAAATCATAGTCGTCGAAAACGGCTAATTCAGCCTTGGAGCCACCACCTCTCAAAATAACTACCACGTCGTATTGTTCCAAAGAATCAAAAATCCCATGAAAAGCCTTAGTTATGGATTCAACCGTTTGATCGCCCTGCATGTAGGCTTCAAACAAATCGACATGAAAAGACAATCCATAGGGATTTTCCTTTAAATGTTTCAAAAAGTCGCCCCAACCGGCAGCAGTAGGCGATGATACAACAGCGATGTTTTTAATGATAGGTGGTATTTCCAACTGTTGATTCATTTCAAAAACACCCTCGCTGACAAGTCGTTCGATGATCAATCGCCGTTTTTGCTCCAAATCACCGAGAGTGTATTTTGGATCAATATCAACAATTTCAACACTAAGCCCAAACAAAGGATGATAAACTGCTCTAACGGTGAAAAGCACCTTCATTCCAACGGTAAACTCGCTTCCGGTTACCGATTTAAAATAGGATTGAAGTAATGGATACCGATTATTATAAATAATGCCTTTAATCTTAGCAACGATTTGATTTTCTTTCTGTTCTACAAGTTCTATGAAACAATGGCCACTTCTATTGTGATTCAGTTCCGAAATTTCGGCTATTAATCCCACAGAAAGCGGAAATGCCTCATTAACTGCATTTTTTATTTTTAATGAAAATTCACTAAGAGAAAGAAAATCCATGACTTTATTTTAACGATAAAGTTTTGGATACTCGAACGCCACTATTTTCCCTTTACCCGGCTGTATATCTGCCCAAGATGGAACGTCGAATTGCAGTGTCAGATTGCCTGATGTGGGAAAACTTGCATGAAAATCTTTACACAATCGATGGGCTACATCCGATATATACGGGTTATGTCCAACAATACAAACCGAATTGATTTCGTCCAATAGGGATTGAATAAAATCCAAAAAATCGGAAGTGGTGTAACCGGTATAAATCCAATGTTCTTCCTGCATTGGAATTGTGTTTTGAAAGTGGTTATTGATAATCTGAGCAGTTTCCATAGTACGAGCTGCACCACTGTGAACAAGTAGCTGCGGAATTATCTTTTTATCAGCCAGCTTCTGAGCCATTAATGCAACATCGTTACGTCCAAGTTCTCGTAAAACTCTTGCAAAGTCAGGAATATCGATACTTTGTTCGATTGCTTTGCCATGTCGAAAAAGAGTTATCACTTTCATCTCCCGATTGGATTTATTCTATGGTACAATTTTCGATTTCTGTAGTTTTTGCCTAGCTTCGATGCAATAAATACTTGAAGGATGATTTTTTAATAAACGGGTTAATAATTTGACTCCTTCGCTGGGTTGGTTATTTTTCTCGAGCATCAAAACTCCGGCCATAAAAAGAGTTTGATCTATATTAGTTTCGAAAGAATAGCGCGAAATGGTTTGCAATAGCACTTCTAAGGCTTGTTCATGCTGTTGTTGGTTCAACAAAATGTTGGCTTTCAGATTACACGCTTCTACTGCCAAATAGGAGTTCTGACTTTTGCTCAGACTATCTAATAAAATCAATGCTTCGGCCATTCGCTGCTGTTCATGGCGTAGCAATGCGGTGGCAAAGGTTTTTAATTCCTGTTGTGTGGAATCGATTTCCGACCAACCTTCATACAAATGAATAGAAAGTTCGACGGCGTCGTTGGCGGTAAGTTTTGCCGTGGAAGCTTTCAAAATATCAATCTGAGATTTTGCCCACTCAAACTGATGTTGATAAAATGCCATTTTTGCTTTCCTAAATTTAGCTTCCGAACCTATCGGGTTATCTTTGTTTTGACGTTCAATTTTAGCATAGATCAGAGCCGCATCCCAAAGTTTATCCTGAAATAAATAAATATCCGCTTTTTGTAATTCAATTTGAGCACGTTGTTCAAAAGTCAATCCCCGTAGTACTTCAAGTTGTTCCAACAATTGCATGGCATCATTTAAACGATTCCCATAATGGGTAAGTAATTCACAGTATTGCAAGGCGATGGTAAAAGTTGTTGGTGATAATCCTAAGCTTTGCAAGGTTTTAGCATAATAATCCAAAGTGTTTTTGACGTTTTCGGGCGTAAAGTCAAAACCTTTCTTAATGCGTTGATACAACACTTCCAGTTTTTGTAATGAAGCATCAATGTAATAACCCGACCGTTCTCCGGCTCCGATAATATCATCGAGGGCTTTCAATGCAGTTGCATAATCGCCTGCTTCAGTGGCTTCCATAGCTAAAGGTAACAGCTTTGCGCCCGGAGTTTGTTTGCGAAAGTCGAGCGCACGTGCCTGAATATAGGCGTTGGCAAAATCATTATCCTGAAGATAATTCCACAGTAGCAATTCATAGAATACATCACGGTTCGGATTTTCCTGAATTTTACGTATCAGTTTCCGCTCCAACAATTGCGTTAATGTTTTATCACCGTAGATAGACGTGTTTAGACGGTTTTGTACCATTTGAATGTAAGCATCGCTTT
>DAOTAV010000253.1:0-3297 GCA_035382785.1 Salinivirgaceae bacterium
AAAATCGTTTGGGATTGAATCATCTTTTTTCAACGAAATATTCAATATTTCAGTTGTTTTATCGATTTCAACACTGGCTGATTCTACTTCACTATTTAATGGGACTTTGATTTTAAAAGTCTTAAAAGGGATATTGGGACAGGAATCGTTATAAAAACAATCCATTGCATATGGTTTGGAAATACCAATATCTCGCCACTCAATAATGAAAGGGGAATGAAAGATTTGTGCCGAAATAGAAGAAATGGCAAAATATAGTAACAATGTTAGCAAAAAACGCTGTTTCATTTTATAGATATATTTTTTCGATATCATAATTGGAATGGAATGCATTGTAAAAATTAATATGAAGCACCTATTTTTCTTGCAAGGTTATCATTGAGAATCACTAAACATATCAGCATATTTACGACAAATTTTAAGGTTTATTGTTCTATTGATGAAAATATTTTGCTACGGCAAAATTGAGAAAAATATCCTATATTTGGTTATAGATACCAAAACACCTTGAAACCCGTTTAGTAATTGATGAACACAAAAAAATTACTTTTGGTCATTTCTTTCATCCCGGCAATGCTTATTGCTCAGGATCGATTTGCGATGGTGTTTAGTGAACAATCTTATCTCATCAATCCAAGTTTTACAGCTATAAATCACGGAACACGATTAACTATCGGAGCTGGTTATCAAGGAATTCGAGACCTAAATTATGGAAATTTTCAAATTGCCGGAGCGAAATATTTAGAATATTTAAATGCCGGGTTTGGAGGTTATTTAATCAATTTCAAGGAAGGGTTGATGAATCACACCATTGTATCGGTTCAATTTTCTCGCTTTTTTAATATTTACCGAGCATGGAACATTGGAGTTGGAGGAGCACCCGAAATTCATAATCTATATGTCAGTAATGATAAAATCATTCTTGCTTCTGAGTTAAATCAGCAGGTAGGAACCGTTAGAAACATTCCAACAATATGGACAATAGCATTAACCTCGGGAATTTCATTCTTTACAGAAAACCAAACCGTTGGATTTGCAGCTTTCAATATTTTCAACAAAAAGAATTTTTTTCAGGACTCAAAAAAATCATTGCCTCAATATCATTTTTCCTACGGAGGAATCTATCCCTTAAATCGATTTACAGGAAAAAATAACCAAGTCACCTTACGACCACATATTTTGGTGAAATATTTCAATTCATCATGGACGTTCTTCTATGGAACTTTTTACGGTAATCCTAAGCTTCAGGTTGGAATCTTTGGGGGCTCTACAACTCAGAAGTTATTGTATGGAATCAATCCAGCAATAATTTTAAATAGAAATTCAACCAAAATAATCCTGTCGTTTAAATTTATCACCGCTGGATTACCCTTAGATTATATATATGGAAATGAAGTGTTTATGCAATGGAATTTTGAATAGTGAATAGGTCTATCCATGAATTTTTTAAGAAAATTTCAGAGCTTCTGTACGAAACTAAAAAAAAAACGTTATTTTTACACGGTCATAGAATAAAATGAGAAAAACGATAATAAGTAAAATTCAATCTATATGAAAGCCGGAACAAAAATTCTAACACTTTTATTAGCAGGACTATTAGTGATTGGGTGCCAAAAACCTAAATCCAGAACAACAGGTTGGGAGTATAACTCCGACGAAAACGGTGGTTTTAAATATCGGTTTGGATACATTGAGCAAGAGACTGGTCCTGGCCTTGTGCTGATAGAGGGTGGATCCTTTGTTATGGGACAGGTAATGGATGATGTAATGAAAGACTGGAACAACGTTCCTAGAAGAGTTACCGTTTCATCGTTTTATATGGATGAAACTGAAATTACCAACGTTGATTATCGTGAATATATTTATTGGTTACAAAGAGTTTTTGGGCAAGATTTTCCTGAAATCATCAGAAAAGCCATGCCTGATACTCTTGTGTGGAGGGATCGTTTAGCCTTCAATGAACCGTTAGTGGAGTATTATTTCAGACATCCCGCATATCAGGATTATCCTGTTGTAGGTGTTAATTGGCTTCAAGCTAACGATTACTGTCTATGGAGAACCGATAGAGTTAATGAAGAAATTTTGGTACAACGTGGTCTATGGGAACGTAAACCCGAAGAAGAAAAAGTTACTGCTCAGCTTATTGGAAGTCCGCTAAATCATATAATTTTTAACACAGATGCCTATCTGGCTGGTCGAAGGATTGACAAATTTGCCGGAGATGGTGGTGTTGCCGGTGCTGATGTTGTAGGTACTTCCCAGGATCAACAAACTGAAAGAGTATCTATCGAAGATGGGTTCTTACTCCCGAAATATCGCCTCCCGACTGAGGCTGAGTGGGAATACGCAGCCCTATCATTAGTAGGAATTGCAACCGGTGAAAATTATTATGAGCGCCGCATATATCCATGGAACGGTGATTATGTACGCTATAGCAAATCAGGCGATCAAGGGAAAATGATGGCAAACTTTGTAAGAGGTAAAGGTGATTACATGGGAGTTGCAGGAGCACTGAACGATAAGGCAGATATTACCGCTCCGGTACGTTCATATTGGCCCAATGATTTCGGTCTATATTGCATGGCAGGGAACGTAAATGAGTGGGTACAAGATGTTTATCGCCCTGTTTCTCTTCAAGATTTTAACGAGTTTCGACCTTTCCGTGGAAACGTTTTTACAGAACCTAAACGCACCAATGATAATGGTCAAGTTAAATTTGTAACTAACGATACAACCGGAAGAATTGAACAGCAGCCAATAACAGAAGAGATGGCTCTTGATCGTCGAAACTACAGAAAATCGGATAATCGTAACTACAATGATGGTGATTTTGAGTCTTCAATTTATTACAAAGAAGACGATACATATCGTAACGAAGGAACTCTAAATGTTTATCGTTATGCAAAAGGAAAGGCATACGAGAAAGTTTGGGATCCAGTTTTGGAAGATTCTGTTTATAAGCCAAAAATCGATTTCTTCCGTGATGCTATGGCTTCAAGCTTAATAACTGATCGCGCACGTGTATATAAAGGAGGATCTTGGAAAGACCGAGCCTATTGGTTAAGTCCTTCAACAAGAAGATTCTTGCAAGAATTTGAATCAAAGGATGATTTGGGATTCCGTTGCGCGATGATTCGTTTAGGAGCTCCAACGAGTTATTAATAACCGTTTACCCTATAAAAGGGATGCCTAAGTGTTGGCATCCCTTTATATTTTTATCGAATTGAAAGTCAATAAGAATGATTATCCCAAAATTGTCATTAGCCAGAATTTCTAATGGCGGTCATTAGAAAAATA
>DAOTAV010000254.1:0-3289 GCA_035382785.1 Salinivirgaceae bacterium
TAAAGTGAATTACCGTTTACGTGATGCCATTTTTTCGCGTCAACGTTATTGGGGTGAGCCATTCCCGATATATTATAAAGATGGGATGCCTTATACTCTCGACGAAAGTAAATTGCCTCTTGAATTACCTGAAATAGATAAATTTCTTCCTACCGAAACCGGTGAACCCCCTTTGGCAAGGGCAAAAAATTGGAAAACCGAAGAAGGTTATCCGCTTGAAGTTTCAACGATGCCGGGTTTTGCCGGCTCATCAGCCTATTATCTTCGATATATGGATCCTCACAATGATGAAGCACTGGTTTCAAAAGAAGCGGATGACTATTGGAAGAATGTAGATTTGTATATCGGTGGTACAGAACATGCTACCGGTCATCTTATATACAGTCGTTTCTGGAACAAATTTCTCTTCGACCTTGGGGTATCATGCATGGAGGAACCTTTCCAAAAGCTCATTAACCAGGGAATGATACAGGGAAGGAGTAATTTTGTGTATCGAATTATAAACAGCAATACTTTTGTTTCTTTCAATTTGAAAGATCAGTATGACACGATGCCTATTCATGTGGACATCAATATAGTACATAACGATGTCCTCGATATTGATGCTTTTCGCAATTGGAATCCCGAATATAAAGATGCTGAATTTATTCTTGAAGACGGGAAATATATCTGTGGCTGGGCGGTTGAAAAAATGTCCAAATCGATGTTCAACGTGATAAACCCGGATGATATCGTAAAAAAATACGGTGCTGACACGTTACGTCTTTATGAAATGTTTCTTGGGCCTATCGAGCAGTCTAAACCTTGGGATACAAACGGGATTGATGGGGTTTATCGTTTTTTGCGTAAGTTTTGGAATTTGTTTTTCACCGATGATAAGTTTTTGGTAACTGACGATGAACCCTCTAAAGAAGAATTGAAATCGTTACACAAACTGATCAAAAAGGTCACCTTCGATATCGAAAATTTTTCATTCAATACAGCCGTTTCGGCATTCATGATCTGCGTAAATGAATTGATTTCTTTAAAATGCAATAAGCGATCGATTTTAACCGATTTAACTATTTGTTTATCCCCTTTCGCTCCTCATGTCGCCGAAGAGTTATGGCATCGCTTAGGTAATGAAACTACCATTTTTGATGTTCAATGGCCTACATATAATGAAGAGTATTTAAAGGAAAATACCTTTTCATATGCAATTTCTTTTAATGGGAAAACCCGTTTCACACTCGATCTTCCTGCTGATGCTACTCGAGAAGAAATTGAAAAAACAGTTTTGGATCACCCCAACTCGAAAAAATGGGTCGAAGACAAAACACCTCGGAAAATCATTATAGTACCCGGAAAAATTGTCAATATTGTTATCTGATCTCAATTATGGAGAAGCAGGCTCAATTTACTTTCAAAAAGTTCTATGTAAAAGATTTTCTTACCATTTTTCTTGGGGCTTTTATGTATGCGCTGGGTATAACCCAGTTTATTATGCCTCATAAGTTTGTGACCGGTGGTCTTACAGGTGTGGGTGTATTGTTGAATTATGCTTTCGACTTTCCTGTTTCTGTTTCCGTTTTAATGTTGAATACGATTCTATTGTTGATTTCGTTTCGGATTCTAGGAACGGATTTTTTGCTGAAAACAATTGTAGGTGTTGCTTCTTTAGCTCTTTTTATTGGTATGTTTGAAGGTTTTTCATGGGAACCCATTATGACGAATGAACCACTGATAGCCGGAATCATAGGGGCTATTATGTGTGGAGTAGGAGTGGGTCTTGTTTTATCCGTTAATGGCAGTACAGGCGGTACCGATATTATTGTAATGATCATTAATAAATATCGAAACATTACTCCCGGAAGAACCATGTTGTTGGTTGATTTAGCCATTGTTTCTTCTTCTTATCTCATTTTTCACAGTATAGAAACCATTGTTTATGGCATTATCATTATTGCTTTAATGGCGACTTCGGTAGATTGGGCTCTGAATGGGATACGACAATCGGTACAGTTTTTTATTTTTTCTTCTAAATACGATGAAATCGCAACTCAGATAAATGAACAACTTCATCGTGGATGTACTGTACTCGAAGGCATCGGCTGGTATTCTAAACAACCGCAAAAAGTGTTACTTGTAATTGCAAAACGAAACGAATCGAACTCCATCTTTCGTCTTGTAAAAGAGATCGATGATAATGCCTTTGTCAGTCAGGCTTCTGTTATTGGTGTATATGGAAAAGGTTTCGATCGAATAAAGTAGATTCTGTCGATAAATTATTTTTAATTATAGGTTGTTTTTTGTTCGTTACATCACTAATGAATGTTCGATCAAAATCTTAAGTCCAATTGCGATTAAAATGATACCGCCTAAAACTTCTGTTTTCAAATGAAAGCTTTTTCCGAATCGGATTCCTATCATCATACCTATGAAAGAAAAAAATAAACTTATTAAGCCAATTATTGTAACACTTTTCCCTATAATTTGCGGATAGGGGACAAATATAATACCTGTTGCCAGGGCATCGATGCTGGTAGCTAATGCTAAAGGTATAAGTTTTATGAAACTGAATGGATTTATTTGGGTGCGGTTGCAATCTGTATCCTTTTTTTTTGTACCTTCAAAAAGCATTTTTCCCCCAATGAGTGTTAACAAACCGAAAGCAACCCAATGGTCGCTTTTTTTTATCATTTCCATAAAGGTTAGTCCTGTAAAATACCCTATCAGTGTCATAAAAGCCTGGAAAAAACCAAATAGAAAAGCCATTGTTAACGTTTGTTGGATATATAATTTTTTTGCGCATATGCCTTTGCTTACCGATACTGCAAAACAATCCATTGCCAAACCAACCCCAATAGTAATTACCGAAAAAATGTCCATAATAATTAAAAAAAGCTACTCAAAATGAGTAGCTTTTTAATATTTGTAGAAATCTATTCCTCTTCTTCTTTTGTTACGTCCTCTAAAATACGTGATTGTGCAGATATATTCATCTTTTCAAAATCTTCTTTTGAGCCGACAATGATCTTTTCGAATTCACGTTGTCCTGTACCGGCCGGAATGCGGTGACCACAAATGACGTTTTCTTTCAGCCCTTCTAAAGTATCCACTTTTCCATTGATGGCTGCTTCGCTGAGGACTTTAGTAGTTTCCTGGAATGATGCTGCAGACATGAAACTGTAGGTTTGCAATGCAGCCCGTGTAATCCCTTGTAAAACCTGATTTGCCGTTGCAGGAATGGCATCTCGTGCTTTTACGGGTTTTAGGTCACGGCGTTTCAACGAACTGTTTTCATCGCGAA
>DAOTAV010000255.1:0-3287 GCA_035382785.1 Salinivirgaceae bacterium
GCAACTGTTATTTAATGAAATATATTGGAACCTCAAACAATAAAGAATATTATACCAATAACGGTCGGATATTGGCTCGTGAAGGAGTTTTAGCAGCTAATCCACAAGTGAATTTTGCAGAATATGATAACGATAACGATGGATACGTTGATGCTGTTTACGTGATTTTTGCAGGTTATGGTAGAGAGGCCGGAGGTCCTAGTTGGGCAATATGGTCTCATGCAAGTTCAATGAGTTCTACTTCTGTTGATGGAGTAATTGCATCGCGGTATTCATGTTCACCGGAGCTAAGAGGAAATACCGGACAAAACATAACTAACATAGGTGTTATTTGTCATGAGTTTGGACACGTACTCGGTGCCCTTGACTATTATGATACTGATTATGAAACAGGAGGAGAGTTTGTGGGAACAGGACAATGGGATATGATGGCAGATGGTTCTTGGAACAACAATGGAGCAACTCCGGCGCATCACAATGGTTTTACCAAAACAGTAGTTTACAACTGGGCACCGGTTGTTATTTTGTCACAACCGGCTAGTATTACCATGGTAAATGCAGAACAAAATAACAATAGTTTTTATCGGATAAATACTACCACTTCAGGAGAATATTTTTTCCTTGAAAATCGACAAAAGTTAGGGTTTGACCTCTATATACCCGGAAATGGTCTTATAATTTATCATGTTCATGCGGGGGTATTCAATGTTAGTAATTCTATTAATGCAACTCATCCGCAACGGATGTATCCGGTTTGTGCAGCAGCCACTTCCGATCCAACAAGCTCACCATCGTCGTACGGTCCAATAAATTCGCTTGGATGCGCATGGCCGTATGGATCTAAAACCAGTTTTACGGACAATACGCTGCCAAGCATGAAATCGTGGGCGGGCAATAATACAGGGAAGCCAATTACCAATTTGGTGAAAAATAACACTGAAAAAACTGTTTTGTTCGATTTTATGGGTGGGGAAGGAAATCCAACCATTTTTGAAGCGAATGTAACGGGTGGTAATTCTATTAAATTGACTTGGAATCACACCTCGGTGAATTATATGCTGGTTGCCTATAGCAATACCGGAATTTTTGGTAATCCGGCCAGCGGCACAACCTATTCTGTAGGTCAGACCATTTCTGGCGGAGGCACAATTATTTACGTAGGAACCGACACCGTTTTTAATCATTCTAATTTGATGCCTTCTACTGCCCATTACTACAAAATTTGGGCACGGAAAAATCTTACACCTCAATATTCTTCGGGAATAGCAACCTTTGCTTATACAGAATGTCAGACTGTGAATCTATTCCCGTTTGTTGAAAACTTCGGTTCAAAGCTATGTCCGCCATGCTTCTCAGTTGTTGATAATCAAGGGAATGGACAGGTGTGGAGTTTTGATAATCCCGGGAATAGACAGCTCAGTTCTCCTACCGGTGCTAATGGATTTGCTATTCTAGATAGTCGCTATTATGGTTCCGGAAATACACAAAATTCACATCTAGTATCCGGAACATTTGATTTTGGTGAATATTTGAATGTCCAAGTATCCTTTGCACATCATTACAAACACACAAGCAGTGAAGCACGCTTTTCGTATAGTATTGATGGAGGAGCTAATTGGGTGGATGTGGCTACCTATACTGCCGATCAAGGGACGTTAACTGCACCCGTGACAGCATCGTTTGATTTGTCATCGGCATTGGCGGGTCAACGTAATGTTCGCTTTCGTTGGAGCTATACCGGAACGTATGGTTTTTACTGGTGTATTGATGACTTTACTGTGAATGCTACACAACGTGCCGCCATTTCTATTTCATATAATGGAAATAGCTATTCCCATAGTGGGAAAATCGTAGATTATGAAGTGGTTAACCCCGGATCAACTAAAAATTACCAGTTAACTATCAATTCTATTGGGGATCTTCCTGTGAACTTATCTAATGTATCGTTGAATTCAACGAAGTACACCATTACTCAACAACCCGCTACTAACATTGCTGCAGGAAGTTCAACAACTATGACCATTCAATACTCCCCAACGGTTGCCGGCACCGACACTGTGGTTCTTTCGTTTAACAACAACACTACCTTGTATAATCCCTACATATTGACCATTAAATCGAACGTAGCAACTCAGTTTAATGCGACATTCACGATAAACGATGGCATTGGACCTGTCTCCGGAGCAACCGTTACATTAACCGGATATGGGCAGCAGCAAACTAATGCAAACGGTCAGGTTACCTTTAATAATGTGGCGGCTAATTCTAATATTACTTTCAATATAGTGAAAGATGGCTTTTTACCTTATCAAGGAACCATCTTCTTGGTTGATGCCAACCAAAATTTCAATGTTACCCTAACTCGTTCCAATGTATCAATCACCTTCCATTTGAAGAAACCCGACGGTACTAATCTTACTAATAGCAGCGTAATTGTTCAAGGTTATGGGCAGCAGTTTACGGTTGCCGGTCAAACCACCTTTAATCTTCCACCGCAAACCGATATTCAGTTTTCATGTTTAGCGCCCGGCTATGTAACATATAATGGGACCATGAATACCGGGATTTCGAACCAAACCGTGGAAATTATTATGCAACGGGTAACTTATTCTGTAACAGTAAACGTGAAAAGTGGGGCACTTAATGTTCCTGATGCGAGCGTTACTTTGGGAACTTATGGCACACAACTCACAGATCAAAACGGAGTGACAGTCTTCACCGGCGTTTTACCTTCAGCTGCCATACCTTTAACCGTTACAGCCAATGGATATTCTTCACATTCGCAAAACGTTCAGGTAACTAACGCCAATGTGACGGTTAATGTCAATCTCTATGTTGGTATTGAAGATGCTATCATTGAAGGTTTGACAATATACCCAAATCCGGCTCGGAACTTTATTAACATTCATAATGAAGGAGTTTATACCCAATGGCAAATTATAAGTCTTGATGGGAAAACAGTGAAATCGGGTGATATGCCAACCGGAACCAGCGAAATTTCGATTTCTGACTTGACTGAGGGTGTTTATTTTATTCGAATCAGTAATGCTAAGAAACAAGCAACGGTTAAAATTCTAAAAACCAATTAATTAAGAGTATCTCATAAGACCAAAGGGTCGGACAATTTTGTCCGACCTTTTTTATTTGCGTCAATATGGCATTTGAGTGTTTAATAAATAGCGCCAAAATGGCACTATAGTAAAATGGTATTGAACTTGTCTTGATGGGAATGAAAGATACTGTCCCAAAAAGTGTGTAAAGTGAGTTAGTTCTTAAATTAGAGAAAA
>DAOTAV010000256.1:0-3273 GCA_035382785.1 Salinivirgaceae bacterium
AATTAATGCCACGGTTGATATATAAATCGTTTACGATATTGAACGTGGCTTTATTTGAATAGCCAAGTCGAATAACAAAAATAGCTGCATCGCAAAAAGTAGAAAGATAAACTGCATCGCTCACCAAGGCAACCGGAGGAGTATCGAAAACCAAAATTTGGTATCGTTGTTTAAGCGTTTCGATAAAGTCTTTAAACTCTTTCGATTCAATAAGTTGATTTGGATTTTCGGGTGGAGTTCCCGATGGAATAAGGTCAAGATTAGGAATTTGGGTAGATATAATTATATCATCAAGAGAGGCTTTGCCATATAAATAGTTGGTTACTCCGATATTATCCTCAATTCCAAATTCCTTGTGAAGCCTTGGTCGTCGGAGATCAAGCCCTATAAGCACCGTTTTTCGACCGGTGGTAGCATAAGCCGAAGCTAAATTTATTGAGCAAAATGTTTTTCCTTCCCCACTGACTGCCGAAGTAAATAGAATTACCTTGCTCCCTTCCTGCCCTGTTACAAACTGTAAATTAGTTTTAATACTTCGAAACGATTCGGTTATGGAAGATCGTGGCTTTTCATGAACCACCAATTCCGTATTTGTGGTATTGTGACCAACGCTCCCTAATATGGGTACTTTAGTTTGGGATTCGATTTCACGTCGATCGTTTATTTTAACATTTAGATAATCAAATAAAAGAATAATCAAAATCGGAATCATTCCTCCAATAGATACACCGATTAAAATGTTTCGCCCGGTTTTTGGTGCTTCATATCGAACACTATAATGACTTGCTTCATCGAGAACCCGAGCGTCTGACATAATACTCGATTTTTTTATTCCGGCTTCCGCTCTTTTTTCCAACAAAAAAGTATATATATTTTCGTTCAAACTGAACTTGCGTTTTATTCCCAACAAAAGCCTCTCGTTTACAGGCATTCGTTTCAATTCCTGGAAATACTTATCAATTCTTTGATCAAGATCTTTAATAACCAATTGTGATTGATCGATTAGGGTTTTAACATTTTGAAGAATTGCTTCCTCTACGCCTTTAATCTTTTGCTCCAGAATCTGAATTTTAGAGAATTCGACTTTAATCGAGTAATCAAGAGATTGTTTTTCTGATTTTAATGAATTTAATTGGGTTATTAAGCTTGATAATACCGCATCATTAAATCCGGCCACTGAAGGAGAAACAAGGGCAACCTGATCTTGTTTCGATTTTACAAGTTTAGATATGTATTCCAGATATTGCAATTTAACGTTTTCCTGTGCTCTTTGATACTGAAGCTCTTCGTATTTATTGAAGAGCACTTGACTTTCCCGATCAACATCTATCAACTGATTTTCAAGCCTGAAGTTCTGTAGCCGTAATTCTGTTCGATACAATGAATCGGTTATTGCCACTAACTGATTATCAATAAACTCAATAGCTCCTTCAACAATTTTTCTCTTTTCAGCCAAATCGGTTTTTATGTAGGTTTCGGTGAGTTTATTTAAATAATCCATCTCTTTTTCAGGAACCTCGCCGCTGGTGCTTAAAACCAAAATGGTTCCCTCTTCGGCTAAAAGCCTTATATTGAGTTTGCTTCTGTAATGGTTAACAAGCTGCTCAAACGAATTAAAATGAATTCGATATTTGTTTACCCCATTCTTTCCTAGTTGTTTATCCGGATTCCGAGGTACTACTCTGAAACGGAACCATGGATTTTCAAACCATTCATAAAATTCAATAATAGATTCGGTTTCTAATCCCTCTAATTGAATCTTGATCTTATTATCGGGCAAAAACGTGAGATAAAACGGCAAATTTATCCTCTGAACAAAATTTGTATCCGGATCGATATAGAAATCGTCAGGTTTATACACTTCACTATCTCTGATTCTACCTATCCCAATATAGGTAATCCCAAAATCCAGCTCTTTGAGGGCCTTCGAGTTGAGTTGATACGATTGCAATATCGCTATTTCATTCTCAATGTTTTTCGATTTTTGTAACAAATCAAGTCCTTCAATGAGATTTTTATCAAAGAAGGCCTTGTTATTATCGATATTGATTATCAGTGTTGTATAAACGCTAAATAGTGGGTTTGTGTATCGATTAATAAGATATGAAACCGAAAAACCGCTTAAAGCAGCCAAAACAATCCAATACCAATTGAACAGCAATTTAAAAAGTAACTTTTTAAAATCGATTTCAGATTCAGGATTTTGACTTATATGACGTTTTTCCTCTACCATTCGAAACTAATTTTAATTTTTCCCTAACACATTCCAAATCAATAAAAACGTGGTAATTGTAGATAAAAAAACAGTGTAAAGGGGAAGGTTTTCTAATAAAATTTTATGCCTTGTTGGTTCGATCATAATTACGTCATTGGGGTAAACATAAAATGCCGGAGATGTAAGTACCTTAACATCAGACAGATCAACTATATAATTTTCAATTTTACTACCATCCTCGCGTACGATTTTAACCTGCTTTCGATTCCCGGATTTACTTATATCGCCACCCAAAGCTATAGCATCAAAAATCGTGGCATTGGGCTGGGCAATGTAATACACTCCAGGGCGCTCGAATTCACCTAAAAGCGTAACCTTAAAATTTACTAATCTCACATTGACATACGTGTCAATAACCATATCGTTTAACGATTTCTGTATTGCATCTTGCAATTGGTTTACAGTTAAACCTCCGGCTTTAAACTGACCTAAATAGGGAAGTCTTATAGTACTGTCGGCATCCACGATATATCCGGAGATGGCCAAATTTCTCTCGTTTAGAGCATACACCCGATCTTCAACCAAATTTCCAAACATTTGTTGTAAATTCCGATCACTGGAAGTTATGTTTACAAAAACAATATCCTGTGGACGTAATTTGTACTCATTATAGGCAGGAATTGGTACTGATATTTTTTCATTGCGTAAATAAATAAGATCTTTTCGTTGTAAACATGACGCAAAAAGGATCATTACCAATATTAATATCCAAATGTTCTTATATCCAAACGCTTTTATATTTGTTCTCATCACCGCATTTATCCCAATTCTTATTGTATTTGTTGCAAATCTACAATTCTTTCACCAAAGTTAAAGATTTTGAAGGCAAATTCGAAAAATGTTTGACTAAAGCAATCCCTTAGTCGATAAAATACAACTAACGAATTACTTTAAAAAAACTTGCGAACCTTTCCAAAAGTAATTTGTTTGTTGCTAAATATTAACTAAATTCAACAAATAAATGCAACTTTTTCAGAGGAGATAAAGAATAAATTTTT
>DAOTAV010000257.1:0-3142 GCA_035382785.1 Salinivirgaceae bacterium
CCATCCGGCAGTTCCACATCGTAATAAAATCCTTGTTCTATGGCAGGACCAATTCCGAATTTAATTCCCGGATAGAGCTTTTGTAGTGCCTCTGCCAAAAGGTGTGCCGATGAATGCCAAAAAGCATGTTTTCCTTCTTCATCATCCCATTTGTGAAATTTCACCGAAGCATTGGTGTTTATTTTACGAGTTAAATCCCAAAGTTCATTATTAACAGTAACGGAAAGTGCTTCCTCGGCTAATCTGGGACTTATGCTTTGAGCTATTTCGTATCCGGTGATTCCATCAGGAAATTCTCTCTTATTCCCGTCCAGAAAAGTGATTGTTATCATAGTAATTTAGTTTCAATTTTTTCTAATTGAGATACAATTTCTTGGGTGTTTATGGTAATATTGGATTTCAAATCACTGAAATATTTTTTACACTCTTTACCTCTAGGTTTTTGTTTGCGATAAATGGCGATTTGTTCCTTTGTTGAATGGTTTAATTCGGATATTTGTTGGGCAATTTTTCTTATTTCATCAGTGTTGGCTGATTTTGCACAAATTTCTGTTACATAACACTCAAAGAATAAATCCCCGATTAATTGTTTGACGCCTTTTTTGAAGTGTTTTATAGTTGCCATAAATTTATTGTTTTTTAGATTTCTTCGTTATAGTAAAGTTTGTAATATTTCATTTGTTTTACAGGATCCCATCCTCGCTCAACAAAGTCAGGATTACCATGGACGTACACATGGAAATTTCGGTCAAGTTTTATCACTGGCCGAAAATATCGTTTTGACTTAATGACGGCCGGTTTCGATATGGGAAATTCTTCTGCAAATTCTACGCCGTAATTTTCTTCAAAGTGTTTTTTATATTCTTCAAATGCATTAATAGCTTCGGGATGTCCAATAACTTTTTGATTAAATTCTTCTTGATCAAATCGTTCAGAGGTTTTGAAGTATTCCTGACTACGTTGATTAAAAGCTATTTGCTGTGCTTTATCAACCTGGTTATCTTCGGTTAAAACATCGTTAGAGAATTGCTTACACACTTGAAGGAGAAATTCTGTTTGATAGTAGTTGTCTGATATTTGTCGTAGATTTAAGAAATCAAAACGCCAATAAAGGGCTTCCTCACTTTTGTTAACTTTATCTACGATTGTTATTTTGTAGCCTTGCTCGGCACGAGTGTTGAAGATTAAGCATCCTTTGTCTAGCTTTCGAATATTGATTCCATGATCGAATCCAGTGACAAATTGGTCTTCGCTTCGGTATATTTTCAGAAAGACATCTTTGCTTTCACTTTTGAAAATGCCCAAACAATCGGTTACTTGACCATCAATAAGGCAATTTTTAAAAAGTGCTATGTAGAGTTCTCCGGTTTTGATGTTGGGATGTTGTGAGGTTTTTTGCAACCATTGGGCTATTTTACAGCTGGCTGAAAGGAAGTTTTCGTTATTTTGAAATATCTCTTGCGAATAATTTTTCATGGGATGTTGAACCGACGATTCAACATCAAATTCATAAAAAGCTCCCGGCTTAAAGGATGTTAAAAAGTAGGAGAGAAGTACTTGTTTTAATTCGTCGTCGTTTATTTCTAACTCTTTTTCCGACAAAATCAAGGCAGTTGGTTCAAAACTATTTCCAACCTGATGAATAATAAAGTGCTCCAAGGATACGTTCGAAAAATCCACTCGTAAATCTTTTAGTTTGCGAAGATAGAAAAATTTCGAAATTATTTCACGCTTTCGATAAATTTTAACATGTAGCCACTTCCATGAATGTTTTCAACAGATATTCGTGGTTCTGGTTTGAGTATTTTCCTTAGTTTAGTGATATAAACATCCATGCTTCGCGCCGTGAAATAGTTACTTTCACCCCAAATTTCTTTTAATATAATTTCACGGTTTACCACCTGATTCACATTTTTAGCTAACATAAAATACAATTTACCTTCTTTAGGACTTAGTTTTTCTTCTTTCCCATCAATTGTAAGAATGCGTTGGGTAGGTTCGTAAACTACTATGCCAATTACAATGGTTTGATCGATGCCTTGATACAACTCTTGGCGTCGACGAATGATGGCGCGAATTTTTAAAAGCAAAATCTCCGAATCGAAAGGTTTTGTTATGTAGTCGTCGGCACCCACTTTAAACCCTTGCAGCATATCTTCTTTCATTGTTTTAGCTGTAACAAAAATAAATGGGACTAATGGATCTTTCTCCCGAATCATTTTTGCCACGGTATAACCATCTGTGTCGGGAAGCATTATGTCTAAAATACACAAATCAAATCGTTGCGATAAGAAAGCATTCATCACTTTTGTACCATGATCTACCCAAACAACTGTGAATGAATTCATCTCAAGATAGGAGCGAAGAACAGTCCCAAAGTTAATATCGTCTTCAACTAAAAATATCGAGTATTTCTTTTTCATGATTGATGATTTTATGGATTTGGTTTGGATTGGTTTTGGCAGCGCGGAATTTTCAGATAAAAAGTTGAACCGTTACCAATGCTGCTTTCTACTTCAACAGTCCCGTGCATTTTTTCAATAACAAGTTTTACATAACTTAATCCTAAGCCGAAGCCTTTAACTTTATGAATATTGCCCGTAGGTTCGCGGTAAAATTTATCAAATATTTTTCTACAAGTTTCTCTACTCATCCCGATACCGTTGTCGGTAACGGCGATTAAAAGATAATCTTGCCGAGTTTGTGTCGTGATTTCAACCATAGGGGGATTTTCATTGTATTTTATCGCATTATCAACGATATTACTTAAGGCATTCATAAGGTGATCTTTATCGGCAATGCAGCATAGTTCATCAGAATCGTATTTGAATTGAATTGTACCTGATAGCTCCTTAATCCTCAATTCAAAGCGGCTGATAACTTCATTTACAATATCCACAAGATTGTGATTGTTTAGATTAATTAACACATCGCCCTTTTCAAGATAAGCTATCTGTAGAATTTGATCGATATGTCGATGCATACGCCGAGTTTCCTGTTTAATTATGGAAGTAAAAGTGTTTTTGGGAATATTGTTATCGGTTAGAACTTTTTGCAGTGCATCAACGGCAAGGTTAATGGTGGCTATAGGGGTTTTAAATTCATGGGTCATATTGTTGATAAAATCGGTTTTAGCAATCGA
>DAOTAV010000258.1:0-2981 GCA_035382785.1 Salinivirgaceae bacterium
TAATCCAAAAAGGAAAGCATCAGGTACAGTTATCGAAAGTCAATTGGATAAAGGAAGAGGATATGTGGCCACCATACTCGTTCAAAACGGTACTTTGAAAATTGGCGATATTGTACTTGCCGGAACGCACTATGGAAGAGTAAAAGCAATGTATAACGAAAGGGGGCAACGTATTCAAACGGCAGGCCCATCAACACCTGTTCAGATTCTTGGGTTGAATGGAGCACCTCAGGCAGGCGATAAGTTTAACGTTCTATCATCCGATCACGAAGCTAAAGAGATTGCGCAAAAGCGTGAAACCCTGCTTCGTGAGCAAAGCCTTCGTGCCCACAAACATATTACACTTGATGAAATTGGTCGAAGAATTGCCATTGGAAACTTTAAAGAATTGAATATCATCGTTAAAGGTGATGTTGATGGTTCAGTTGAAGCCTTGACCGACTCTCTGTTAAAACTTTCAAATCAAGAAGTTCAGGTTAACGTAATCCATAAAGCAGTGGGGCAAATTTCCGAATCGGATGTTCTTCTTGCCGCGGCTTCCAATGCTATTATTATTGGGTTCCAAGTCCGCCCATCTTTAGCAGCTCGAAAGCTTTCCGATAGCGAGCAAATCGATATACGTTTATATTCAATTATTTACGATGCAATTAATGAAATCAAAGATGCTATTGAAGGCATGCTTTCTCCTGAAATCAAAGAGCAAATTATCGGTTCAGCTGAAGTTCTAGAAATTTTTAAAATTTCAAAAGTGGGGACTGTTGCCGGATGTATTGTTCGCGAAGGTAAAATCAAACGAACCAATAAAATACGTGTTATTCGAAACGGTATAGTTGTTTACACAGGAGAACTGACCTCGCTTAAGCGCTTTAAAGAAGATACCAAAGAAGTCTCTGTAGGTTTGGAATGCGGAATTAGCATCAAAAATATTAACGATATAAAAGTTGGAGATTTTATTGAAGGATTTGAAGAGATCGAAATTAAGAAAACACTCGATTAATTGCTCAGAGACCTCAAAAGGGTCTCTTTGTTTATAATCTTATAAACAAACAAGAATTCAATAATAAGGCTGCACGGAGCGAAATAAAATACAAACCTCAGGAAAAATTAGTATATTTGCCAATTATACCAAATTTCGTCGGAAAATGGGAAATTCAAAAATTCTCTATGTCGCCCAGGAAATTTATCCATATTTACCTGAGAGCACCATTGCCAACACATGCCGCCATCTACCACAGCTCATGCAAGAGCAAGGAAAAGAAATTCGCACTTTTATGCCGAAGTATGGATGTATCAACGAGCGGCGAAACCAACTTCACGAGGTGATTCGTCTTAGTGGGATGAATCTTGTGATTAACGATGCCGACCATCCGTTAATCATTAAAGTTGCCAGTATTCAGTCGGCTCGGATGCAAGTTTATTTTATCGATAACGAAGACTATTTTCCAAGAAAAGCCGTTTTATGTGATGAAAACGGAAACTACTTCGACGATAACGATGAACGAGCTATATTTTTTGCGCGGGGGGTTTTGGAGACGGTTAAAAAACTACGATGGTCGCCTGAGATTATCCACTGCCACGGATGGATAACAACAGTGTTGCCATTATTGGTGAAATATGTTTTAAACGAAAATCCTTTATATGAAAATGCCAAAATTGTAATCTCCTTGTATAACGATGCATTTCCTGGAACACTTAACGATAAATTTTACGAGAAATTACTGGTTGAAAACATTCCGGATAAAGCTTTGCAGTGGATTAAAGAAAAACCCGATTATATAAATCTTATGAAAACAGCCATTGATGTAAGCGATGCAATTATGATCGGAAATCAGGAAATTTTGCCGGAGATCTATGACTATGCTCGCAAAAGTAATAAACCATTGTTAGAATGTGTTGACCACCAGCAAAACATTGCTGCAATCAAAAGTTTTTACGATCAGTTTTAAACCCTAGTTATGATAAAAAAAATCAGCTGTATATTTCTGACCCTTTCCATAATTTTTGGATGTAAGAAAGAAGATTCCATCATTGGTATCGACCTTCAGGAAAACAAATTCGAAATACGATTTGATACTCTTACCCACATACGTTTAGCGACCAAACTTGCTGATAGTTTAACTTTCAACGGCGCCGGTTTAGGGCTATTAGGCGATTATCAAGATTCTTTGTTTGGGAGAACACGTTCGGCCTTAGCCTTTGAAATTCTACCAAAGTCAAAAGTCGTTAATTTGGGAGATAACCCAATTGCGGATAGTGTAGTTCTTCGATTAAGCGAACGAAGTGGATATTATGGTCTCGATTCCGCCGCTCGACAGATAGTTCGCGTTTATCGAGTACAAACCGGAAAGTCGCTAAAAGATTTTGATAGCACGGTTGTAGGCTTCAATCGCCTTGCTGAGTATAAAGGGGAATTGTTGGCAGAACGAGAGATGGTTTTTAATACAAAAGATTCATTGCCATTTGAAATAAAGCTTTCACCAGCGTTCGCAGCTGCCTTACTCCAAGACACGGCTTACATTAAGTCAGACTCTTTGTTTAAGATCTACTTGCCCGGGCTTATTGTAGAGGCTGAGAGGATTTCAGCGAACGGAAACATCATTACTATCGATTTTAATCAGCTTACAACTAGAATGCGTTTGCACTTTAAAAACAGCGTTGATACCTTATATTTTGATTATTATGTTAAAACCACCGCTTATCGTTTTTCGATTTTTGATCATCAATATCAAGGTACAAGTGTTGGGGTGTCTTTGCAAGATTCAACCTATGGGCAATTAGCTTTTTTACAAGCTATGAACGGAGTAGCAACAAGAGTAAAAATCAGTAATTTAGATACTCTATTCAGCGATCAACCGTGGGCTTTAAATTCCGCATTATTGAATCTTAATTTGGCTCCGGAAAGTGATACTGCCCGTTTCATTCCTCCTTCGCAAATAATGGTGAAGATGAAAAAAGATGGGAAAGAAGTGTTTATCCCCGAT
>DAOTAV010000259.1:0-2937 GCA_035382785.1 Salinivirgaceae bacterium
AAATATCTGAAAATAAATAGTATAAATATTTGTACAATTTTTGTCATGTACTAAGGAGATTTGCTTAAATGCTCACTCGAAAAAAAAATCAATTTTCGTTTGAAGAATTTTCTTTAGACTTTAATAAATCTTGAACGTCCACAGCATAGAAGGAGTAACTGCCCCAAGGGAAATAGGAAGTTTGATTTGCAATGTAGGATCGCAAATTTGTGATACATATACTTAATCCAGAAATTTGAAGCATCTGCATTTTTTGATCTTCGGATAACTCGGTTGCCTTATCGAACTCAAAAAAACACATCCCGGTAGCAGAGATGGAATAACCCGGTTTAATATCTTCGTTGTTTGCATTAATATTTACCGAAGCTACAATTCTGAAAATTTCTTCGGTAATATCCTTCTCGATACGAAAGTCAATATCTACAGGGTATGAGTTTAAAATGTCAAAAGGATTATTTCCTTTTTTGTCTATCGGCAAAATAAAAGAAAGATGACTTACAACTATAACAAATTTCTTTAAAATTAAATCGGACTTTTTGGCAATCATGATGCAATTTTTTCTTGAAAATTATTGTTACAGGAATCCACACTTTCCCAACCATAATGGTCTCTACATTTTGAAACAGGTCTATTGGAAAATAAATAACCCAAATTAGCCAAAATATTTTTACTTCGTTCTATATCGCTGTAAGATATGTTATCATACCCTGCTTTATCACGATGCAACAGATCTTGTATTTTTTCAAAAGAAACAGAAGGCACAAGGCCGATAGATAAAGCCAATTCTACCAATTTTGAAATTCGATGATCGGCTTCGCCATTAAGAATTTGGCTGACATAACCTTTTGAAACGCCTAATTTTTCAGCGAATTGAGCACGAGTAATATTGTTCGCTTTCATGTAAGATTCTACTTCATTGAACAAATCTATTTGAATTTTGGCAATCCAATATTCTTTAGATTGAATAAGTTCTTCTCTTTTCATAGTTTTTCTATTTTACTTGTTGCTGGAAAGGTATTCATCAACGATTGAATGAAAACTTCGAATATCGGCTTCCTGCGTATTTTTATATCCACCCATTACAACCATTTTACCACCCGGAATGTTGAACACATATACTCTTAAATGTTTGCTTTTAAATTCATATCGTTTTACAGCCGATTTACTTCCTTTTATTTCTCGAAATTTAGTCTTAGGCAGGGAGCTGCCATTTGCCAATAAATCCATATGAGAGAAAATTCTCGTCAATTCTGAAATATACTGCTTATTCTGCCTAATTTTATTTTCAAACTCATCAATTAAACAGATGCCATCAACCAACAATTTTTCAAAAGTCTGTTTACCTTTTACTGCTTCAAATATTTCTGTTGCAAATTTACGCATAAAGTTTAGTTATTGCTAAACCTAAATAGTGGTTTTCAAGTTTTTTAATGTTTTTTAATGCAATAATAAGATTTATCATTTATCATAAAATTGTATAAAAACTTAATATTTAAATTAAATTACACAAATTCAGTCGAATAACGTGGGTGGATTTAAGGCGGATAATAATTCACTAAACGTATCGGGGTGAAGTGCTTCGTAATCTTTTTGGAGTACTTTCAGGTACGACCAGGAAGTTCCGGTTAGCTCTGTTGCTCTCTCACACCAATTTTGAGCGGCTATGTCTTTCATTCTTACGTTTACGTCTTCCATGCCTTTTGTTTCGATCAGCCAGCTTTCGCCGGTTATGAGTTTTACAATGAAATCGGGGAAATAGTTTCTGATGTTTGCCCTCGTATCGGTGTATTGGATGCTGAAACCGAATTGTTCGGGAAGTTTGGCAAAAGCTTTAACATCTTCCGATTTGTCGAGGAATCTTGCAAATTCTTTTTCGAATTGATTGTCGCAAGCCACAAAATTGAAAACGGTTTTGTCCGATTCGTAAACGGGTCGAGAAAATGGGAAGGGTGGCGTTTCCGATAGCATTCGTTCGGAAGCAATCAACTGGGGAACATGCTCTTCAACAACCAATTTTTTCAAGATCTTTTCAAATTGATTGATAACCACAAAAGCTGCAACATTTGAACTCATGGATTTAATGACATCCCGGTCGTACAAGTTTACTGCTTGACCAAAGGCTTTGAATTTAAAAAACTCTTTAATTTTGGGAGCCAAACTGGCAAATTGAGAAGGCAATTTCATATCATTTGCAATTCGTCGGGCATAGTAGCCGATCACTTCTTCCGGCGTTTGAGCCGGTGGAATCTGATATTGGCGTTCGAGCAATTTTTCGTTGGTCAAAATGTCAATACCTTCGTAAACAAAAGTTTTTGTTACTTCTTCTCCTTTTGATTTTAAAGGCAGGGGGTTGATATTGAATCCCATCACATCAATTTTTTCAATTTCACTTGCCAGCGACGATTTGCGACCAATCAGCTCGTTGAGTTGAGGAACACCAATGTCTGCATTTTTCTTTTCTTCTACCGGTTGAATGGTAATGATGGTGAGCTTGTCCTTTCCTAACCGGAAAGTATCGAATTGGATACCTTCGATTTTTTCGAGCTCATCGACAAAGTTCAAAAAAGCTTTGTTGCCAATGATGTCAACCCGTTCCGTGAAACTTCCAACCATATTTCTGAACATCAACCTCAAGCCACGACCAATGGTTTGTTCCGGCAAAATATTTGCTTTGGCAGTATAGGGTCGTAATCCTACCACCACCGTTACGTTTTGTACATCCCAACCTTCACGCAGCATGAGTACGGAAACAATGGCATTGACAGGGGATGTTTCTTCGTCCACTTCACGAGCTACTATTCGGGCTTTGTCCAAATCTTTTTTTGAAACATCGCCCGATTTGTCGGTATGGATGATCAATGTTTTTTCACCTGCAAAGTCTTCAGGATATTTTGTCCTTAACCAGTCGCCAATATCTTCAGCCTCATCGGTAGTGTT
>DAOTAV010000260.1:0-2874 GCA_035382785.1 Salinivirgaceae bacterium
GGCGAAGTAATCAAAACAATCATCGAGGGAACCCAAGAGTTTATTGAACTCATGTCCACACATGGCATCGAATGCAAACTTACAGGTGGTGAAACAGCCGATATCGGCGACCTTGTTCGTACCATTGTGGTTGATTCTACGGTAACTGCACGCCTCCATCGTTCAAAAGTTATCGACAATCGTAATATTTCAGACGGCGATGTCATTATTGGATTAGCATCGTCAGGAAAAACGACTTACGAGACGGAATATAATTCAGGAATCGGTAGCAACGGACTAACCAGTGCAAGGCACGATGTGTTTCATCATAGCCTGACCGAAAAATACCCGGAAAGCTTTGATCCATCAATCCCCGACAATTTAGTGTATTCAGGAAAATATCATATTACCGATATTGTTTCATCGGAATATCCCAACATCGGAAAGCTAGTATTAAGCCCCACGCGCACGTATGCTCCGGTAGTAAAAGCAATTCTCGAGGAAATCTCCTCCGAAATTCATGGAATGATTCATTGCTCCGGTGGAGCCCAAACAAAAGTGATGAAATTTGTTGAGAATATGCATGTTGTGAAAGACAACCTTTTCCCTATTCCCATTCTTTTCTCCATAATAAAACAAGAATCGCAAGCATCTTGGGAGGAAATGTACAAAGTTTTCAACATGGGACATCGCTTCGAAATTTATTGCAAACCCGCCTATGCCGACATTATAATCGACATCGCAAGAAAATTCAATCTCGATGCTCAAATTATTGGCTATTGTCAAGAAGCAGATCAAAACAAACTCACTATAAAAACCGAATTTTGTTCCATTGAATATTAAACCATACTCCATTTATGATACTTATCGATAAACTACAAACCTTACGGTTACGTTTTGAAGAAATCGGGCAACAACTCACCGATCCGGCAGTTATAGCCGATGTTCAAAAATTTATAAAACTCAATAAAGAATACAAAACGCTCGAACCGATTGTTGAATCGGGTAAAGAATATCGTTTGGCATTAGAAAATCTTGCATCAGCCAAAAGCCTTCTTCAAACAGAAAAAGATGAAGAAATGCGCCAATTGGCCAAGGAGGAGATTGAACTTTTGGAACAAAAAATTCCCCAGTTGGAAGAAAAAATCAGGCTTCTGATGATACCCAAAGATCCTGAAGACGATAAAAATGCCATTCTAGAAATCAGAGCCGGTACCGGTGGCGATGAGGCCAGTATTTTTGCAGGCGACTTATTCCGAATGTATAGCAAATTTATTGAACGTAAACGGTGGAAACTCGAAGTAACCAATTACACCGAAGGAACAGCCGGTGGTTATAAAGAAATTATAGCCACAGTATCAGGAGAAGGTGTGTATGGAATCTTAAAATATGAGTCAGGAGTACATCGGGTTCAACGTGTACCACAAACCGAAACTCAAGGTCGGGTTCATACTTCAGCGGCCACTGTAGCCGTGCTTCCTGAAGCGGAAGACTTTGATATTGAAATCCGTCCCGAAGACGTTCGAAAAGACACCTATTGCAGTTCCGGACCAGGCGGGCAATCGGTTAATACTACATACTCTGCCATACGTTTAACCCATATTCCAACCGGGATTGTCGTAACTTGTCAAGATGAAAAATCGCAGTTAAAAAACCTCGATAAAGCCATGCGCGAGCTTAAAACAAGGCTTTACAACCTTGAATACCAGAAACGCATGGACGAAATAGCTTCAAAGCGGAAAACCCTTGTTTCTACTGGCGACCGATCGGCCAAAATCCGTACCTACAACTATCCCCAAGGACGTGTGACAGATCACCGGATTGGATTGACGCTATACAATTTGCAAGCAATTATGGATGGCGAAATTGACGAACTGATTGAAAAGTTGCAAGTGGCCGAAAATGCTGAGAAACTTAACGAAGGAACGTTTTAAAAATGAATTTAGCTCTTCTTGTTAAAGAAATCGAGCGAAAAAAATCGCTCCTATGCGTTGGACTCGATAGCGATATCGAGAAAATTCCGCCGCATTTACACAATACCGACGATCCTATTTTTGAATTTAACAAAGCGATCATCGACGCCACACATCGATTTGCTGTTGCCTTCAAACCCAACATAGCATTTTATGAAGCTCAGGGCATAGAAGGCTGGAAAAGCTTAACAAAAACTATTGAATACATCAAACACCATTATCCGGAGATTTTTACCATTGCCGATGCCAAAAGAGGCGATATAGGTAACACTGCATCGATGTATGCCAAAACATTTTTTCAAACCTTAAACTTTGATGCCTTAACCGTAAATCCTTACATGGGCTACGACTCAGTGGCACCGTATCTTGAATATCATGATAAAACGGTAATTATTTTGGCTTTAACCTCTAACAAAGGTGCCGACGATTTTCAAAAGGAGTTGCTACACCATGGTCGAAAACTCTACCAGGTGGTTATCGAAAAGTGTCTAGGCTGGGGCAACGAACAAAACATTATGTTTGTCGTTGGAGGAACACAAAGTCAACAAATAGCGGAAATACGAACACTGGCTCCCCAATCCTTTTTCTTAGTTCCGGGCATTGGAGCCCAAAGCGGTGATTTAAAAGAGGTTTGCCTATCGGGTTTAAATGAAAACTATGGCCTGATTGTCAATAGTTCACGACAAGTGATTTACGCATCAAGGAACGAAAATTTTGCCGAAAGAGCAGCCATAGAAGCACAAAGTCTTCAACAAGAGATGCAAAAGCTGCTGCAACAAAAAAATCTGATTGATTAGTCGTTCAATAGTTTACTGATCTTGACCAATATTGTGTTCAATCAAGAGTTCTTTCAGACGCTTATTTTTTTGCATCAAACGAACCACAATAATCAAAAGAACGAAATTTAAAACAACCGAAAGAA
>DAOTAV010000261.1:0-2764 GCA_035382785.1 Salinivirgaceae bacterium
ACCATTCCTTTATCTAATAAACCAATCCGGTAGTAAATGCATCGCACATTATCTTTAACAGCTTGGTTGGCAAAACGTTGAGCAAAAGCGTGTAACTGTCGCTTGCTTGACACATACGACGAGGAACCGCTAAACATAGCTTCTTCGGCTACAGAACCAACAAAAACCACACATTCCTTAATTTTAGATTTCAGTGCCTCGGTCAGTTTCATAGGGTTATAATAGTTTACCGTGTTAACCATCTGCATTTCCTCGATTTTCACTTCACTTGCTCGTAACAGATTCCCGGTTATGGCAGCCGTGTGAATTACATAATGAACAGGTTCGTTGATTGCATCCACGATGATTTGATAGGCTTTGGCATTGGCAAAGTCAGCTTGAATAGCGATAATCTTTGTCCCAAAGGTCTGAAGTTCGGTTATCAGTTGGTTGGCTTTGGTTTGATTTGAATTATAATGAAAATAAATGTTGGCACCTTTTTCGGCCAGAATTTTACAGATGGTTGCACCTAAACCTCCGGTTGCACCGGTAACCAACACATTTTTCCCTTTTAGAGGCATAGGTTTGACTTTTGGGGATGGGGCTAATTCAGGGACTTCATAAAGGAATCCACCATATTCCCCACCTAAGCCGCAAACAGCGGTGGCAATTTTAGTTCCGGGTTTCAATAGTCCTCTTTGTTTCAGCAATGCCATAGCGAATGGTACGCTAGCTCCGGAAAGGTTGCCAAAGTTCAATTGAACATCTTGAAACACTTTTTCAAGATGAATTCCTAGCAACTTGGCTGCGCTGTGTACTATGGCATGCCCGGTCTGATGGGGTATAAAAATATCGATGGAATCTAAATCCCACTGAGATTTTGAAAGCATCGATGCAACAATGTTGGCAATATTGACTGTAGCACGTTGGCGCACTTTGGTTGGGTTCATGTACAGATCTCCGGCTTTGTTTGCTCCAAGAAAATCAATCATGTACATATCTTCGCGATTTTCAGTGAGAAAAAGACCTTTGCCATTTTGAGCATTGGTGCGCGAAAGAATTACCGCAGCGGCGGCATCGGCAAACGTGGCGTATGGGACAAAGGATGGTTCGTTGGTCAGAAGTTGGCTCATTACTTCGGTGTGAACAATAGCTACATGTTTAGCTTCGGGATTTGCCTGAAAGAATTCTACCGCACGTTGCAAATTAATATTGAAACCAACGCAGGCCGAATTGATGGTTACTGCCGGGGTTTGGTTTTCGAATCCTACAAAATGGCATTTGATAGTGGCGGCAATTCCGGGTGCCTGCTCATGGGGAGTGGCGCATCCGGCAAGCCAAAGGTCAACGGTTTCGGGGTCAACACCGCTGTCGGAAAACGCTTGTTCAAGTGCTTCTACCGCCAAATCGAGCGATGTTTTTGCCGTTTTAAATTTTTCTTTTGTTGGCGGGAAAGTCACTACATGATATCGTGTTTTAAAACCCATTTTCTGTGTGACAAAATATTGAAAAGGCGAAATTTCCCCATGCTCGTTGACATATTTTTGATAATCGGGAGAGCTTTCGATGCGGTCTGCAGAAAAACCTCCTATGATTCCGTCAAAAACAGCCTTCTCTATCCTTTCATTACAAATCAGATGTTCTCCGTGGGAAACTCCGAAACCGCTGAAATATAAAATTTGCGACATACTATTCTTTGTTAAAAAACATGTTGATTTTTTCTTTGGCATACCGGTTAAGTAAATATGAAAAACGCTGGGCTTCGTTGTCGAAGTTTTGTTGTACTAACTCTGAAACCTCGGCAATTTGCTGTTTCATCAGAAAAACTGCTTCCTTTTCAATGGGAATTATAACTTTTTGTAATGTTTCAATGATTGTGGTTTCAAAATTATCGGGAGGGAAAAGCTTTTGAATGATTCCCAATTGAAGAGCTTGCGAAGCGATGATTTTGTCGGCCGAAAGCAAATGCCAAAAAGCATTTTGATATCCTACGCGTTGTGTAAAACGTACCGTTCCACCGCCCCCCGGGAGCATACTAAATTGAAGCTCTGGAAGCGAAAACCATGCATCGTTGGTTGCGAATGCCACATCGCAAGCCATGGCAAGTTCCAATCCACCTCCCACCGCAAAACCATGAATTCCGGCAATTACTGGTATCGGGTATTTTCTTATGAGTCCGAATGTTTCATGTGCCATTCGTGAAACCTTCTCAGCTCCTTCTTGCGACATGCTCAACATTGCTTTTAAGTCGCCTCCGGCACCAAAACATTTCCCTCTGCCGCAAACTATCAAAAAACGTAAATCTTTCGAGGGTTCTTTACTAAAAAATTGCAACAATTCGTCTAGCATGGCGGGCGAAAGGGCATTCAGGTTTTGGGGCTGATTTAGCCAAAGTATCCCGTAGCTTTTGTATTCAGAAAATTCTATTGTGTTGTAATTCACTATTAAACGATTTATTCAATCGTCAAAAATAAACATTTCATGGTAATGTTTGTCAGGATTTCAATTTTGAAATTTTGCACTGATGCTTCATAAAGGGTGCAAACGATTGAAAACAATATGTTTAAGAACATAAAAAAATAAATCATTTGAAAATCAGACAAATACAATTATTCCTATTTTCCGTTTTTTTTTAACGAATCCATATTATAGAAATTCAAACATTTGTGTTAATTTCGTGGTGAAAAATGCCACAAAAAACAACCTAAAAAAAACACCCATATGAGAAAACACATTTTTAACGCCGGGCCTTGTAAATTGCCCGATGTGGTACTTGAAAATACCT
>DAOTAV010000262.1:0-2750 GCA_035382785.1 Salinivirgaceae bacterium
CGACCTCATGATTATGAATCATGCGCTCTAACCAGCTGAGCTACCTCGCCATTTATCCGAATTATCTTGTAATCATCTCAAAATTGCGAGTGCAAAAATAGTATTTCTTTCATTTCTTGCAAAACATTTCTTGTTTTTTTTAAAATTAAGACATTAAATTTAAATATATAGATAAATATATGTATATTTGCATCGTAAAAAAGTAAAATTAAAAAAATGATGTATAGTAAAGATAATCAATGTTTTAAATCATAACAAATATGAGAAAGATTAGAATTATTGAATCCAATTGCCCCAAGAATCATCGTTGTCCGGCAATTTCAATTTGTCCAACAGGCGCAATTTCCCAAAAATCACCGTTCGAAGCTCCGGTGATTGATGAGTCGAAATGTACTGCTTGCGGAAAGTGTGCTCGATTCTGTTTTACATTTTCCTTAGAAAATCATTGATGTCTAGAATTGGCGACTGAACCGATGAAGATGATTTGTTGGTTCAGTCGCCTTATCAGTAGCTAAAGAATGAACAATTTTGTGTTGTTATCGCAAATAAACTCTTGAAATTCAACAATTCCAATAGTTTTCATCTCTTTGCTGGTTTCCGTATCAACGATTGAACCTTGCAGGAGAATAGTTGTTCGGTTTTTGCGTTGGAATTTTTGTCCTGAAATGGCATGAATGAGTTCACCCCGGGAAAGTATTGTGCGAAGTTCGCTTTGCGAAAACTCTTTATACGAAGGATGAAACTGTAATAGTTCTTCGGCAAGACGTTGGGCAGCAACTGTCCATAGGTTGTAGTTAAGCAAAGGAATTTCATGCATCAATTTTTGAAGAGAACTGCCGGAAATTCGAAAAAGTGTGACCGGCAATTCCGATTCAATAACGGCATCGGCACATACATTCCCGATAATGGAGGTTTCACCGATAATGCTTCCCGGGCCTAAGATATCGGCCGTAATGTTATCAACAATCATTTTAGCCGTTCCACGTTGAATGATTAAAATATCGTTATTGTTTCGGCGGCTTTTCAGAATGATTTCTCCCACAGAATAGACTTCTTGAACCAGGTTTTCGGAAAATTTCTTTTTCTGTTCTTCAGTTAGGTTATTCAACCATGGAATTTCGTTGATAATCTTGTTTGAAATTTTTGTACCGGGTTCCGGGGGATTATTTAAAATATGATGCATTTGTTCTTCTATAGTTTGTTTGAAGCGGATGGCTTCATCGGGTTCCATTTTGCGTTGTTCAACAAACTTATGAACCATTGCTCGCTGATGATTAAGCAAGGTTCGAATTGCCTGCCGAGTCTCGATGGCTTGGTATATCTCTGGGAATGCATCTTTAAGGTTTCTGATAAAAGTTAATCCCTGAATCCTATTTTCGTAAATTTCGTTTTCGAGCATCTCAAAATCGGCTAGAGTAAGTTTAGTTGAACTTTCGTCGATGTTAAGAGCCAAACTTTTTAACAGCTTGAGAACATCTTCTTGAGCAGCCACGAATCCGCGGGCACAATCGTAACTATTAGCCAAACGGTTGAAAAAGATTTTTTTCACTGCAATTTTGATAATTGGAACTTTTTGCAATTGCGACAGAATTTTTGGCGATTTCCAAAGATATTCCATGTCTTTTCTTGCCGACAGCGGAACTTTTCCGTCTTCATCCATTAAAACCGTTACAGCACCCGATAGTTCTATGACTGCATCACGTCCAAGCAATCCTTCCTCGAATTGTTCCCAATAGCTTGCTTTTTCTTTTTGAAGAATTTTTTTTCGCATTTCAGCAATTGCGTCAACTTGGATGATTTCTGTTTCAGAGAAAACCAATTCATTCGGTAAATGATTTTTTACAATTTCCCAGTCGGCACCTTTCATGTAACGGTCGTTTTTCAATTTTTCAAGTGTATTTTCCGAACTTTGGCGTAATAGTTTGCTATTGCTGATGAGAAGAGCTGCTTTTGAAGAAGAAATTTTTGTCATTCCTAAAAGGGAAACCACCGCCTTTGTTGTAGTAGCGTTGATGAAAGATGTAAGTAAAACAATACCTGCAGTGAAGAAAAGAATTTGATTGCCAACGTTTTCCGGAACTTTGGAATTAGTTGCTACTATAAGCGCTAAGGCTAATCCTACGGCTCCTCTCAAACCACCCCACCATAATACAATCGCGTCGTTTTTGTTCATTCCATAACCCGATTTTTTCATTATTGGGTAAAATAAAGCTATCATGGCTGCCCGAGCAACGTGAATTCCAACATAAACAACCATTAGCATCCATAGGTCGGAAAAGCTAAACTGTGTTCGAAGGGTTACTACCACTCCAACCATAATAAAGATTAAGGTATTGGCTATAAAGGCCGCTAATTCCCAAAAATCGTGTAAAAAGTGATGAACTTCCGGACTGATGCGGGTTCGTCCAACACTCGACATTAATAATCCAAGAGAAACTAAACCTAAAACTCCGGAAACATGGAAAAAATGTTCAGCGACAAAAAAGGTGAGATAAGCAGCTGCAACAATCACTGTAATTTCGAAAAGAGGATCGTTGAAGACTTGTTTTAACCAATAATTTATCAACCAGCCAATGATTAACCCAACTAAAGTTCCTCCAAGAGCCACTCTCAAGAACTCAATGAGTGATGCCGATACTCCTCCTTCGGTTTCGCCTGTGGCTATCCCAATCAAAACCATGAACATTACGATGGCCGTTCCGTCGTTTAACAGCGATTCGCTTTCGATAAGAGTGCTGAGCTTTTTCGAT
>DAOTAV010000263.1:0-2750 GCA_035382785.1 Salinivirgaceae bacterium
ACGAAATAATTGATCTTGGGGTAATGGTTCCACCCGAAAAAATCATCGAAGCCGTTCGTCACGAGCAACCCGACATTGTAGGGCTGAGCGGTCTTATCACACCATCGCTCGAAGAGATGAGCATCGTAGCCGAAGAAATGGAAAAAGCCGGTTTTCATATCCCCCTACTTATTGGCGGAGCTACCACCTCAAAACTGCATACTGCTCTCAAAATTGCTCCGAAGTACGAAAACGGAGTTGTCATCTATGTCAAAGATGCATCGCAAAGTCCGTCAACGGTGGCCGGTTTATTAAGCCCCATCACTAAAAACGACTATATCGAAAAAATTCGCAACGAATACTCGGCGCTTCGAAAAGATTACTCCGATAGAAAGACAGAGCTAGTTCCCCTGAAAGAAGCCCGTAAAAATGCATTCCGCATCGATTGGGATAATTTTACGCCTCCTGTTCCTAAAATAGTAGGGAGAATGGTATTACCGGTAATAAAAATAGAAGATATTGTTCCCTATTTCGATTGGAAATTTTTCTTTCACAGTTGGAAGTTGTCGGCAAAATTTGCAAGCATCACCAACATCGGGATGTGTGGTCACTGCCGTGCTCAATGGTTGGCAACATTTAAGAATGAAGAGATCCCCAAAGCCCAAGAAGCTTCGCGTCTCTACGACGATGCGATGGATTTGCTCCACAAATTTATCGATCTGGATGCCGAATATGTTAAGGCCGTATTCGGTTTATATGAAGCTTTCAGCGAAAACGATACGGTTTTTATCAATGGAAAAGCTTTCCCTTTCTTGCGCCAACAAAGAAAAAACGATAAAAATGAGTATCTTTGTCTTAGTGATTTTATTGCGCCGCAATCCTCGGGTAAGAAGGATTATGCCGGTATTTTCGCTGTCACGGCAGGAGCGGGAACTGAATATCTGTTGCAAAAATATCAAAAGGAAGGAGATGAATACGCAGTATTGCTTATGAAATCGGTACTCGATCGACTTGCAGAAGCCGCTACAGAATGGTTGCACGAAAAAGTGCGAAAAGAATATTGGGGCTATGCACCCAATGAAAAACTTACTATTCCCGAATTGTTTTCGGTAAAATATCAGGGTATTCGACCTGCAGTGGGCTATCCCTCCATTCCCGACCAATCGATAAATTTTTTGTTGCACGATATGCTCTGCTCCAACGAAATAGGTGTCACGCTGACAGAAAACGGCGTGATGTATCCTAACGCATCGGTTAGTGGATTTTTCTTCGCACATCCGCAATCCCGGTATTTTGCAGTAGGTCCTGTTTCGGATGAACAACTAGAAGATTATGCTCGGCGCAGAGGAATGACTAAGAATGAAATACGTAAATTTTTATTGTCAAATATAGCATAGAATAAGCGAAGATGAAGAATAATTTTCGCTAATGCAGAACTCAAGGAAGAAAAAATAGAAGTTAACATGAGAAGTTTTGGAAGCGACAACAATTCGGGTATACATCCACGCATTTTGCAAGCCATAAAGGAAGCTAATGTCGATCATGCCATCGGGTATGGTGATGACAAGTGGACACGTAAAGCCGAAGAAGAAATAAAAAAACTGCTTGGAAAAGAAGACGTCAAACCGTTGTTCGTTTTTAACGGAACCGGCGCCAATGGGATTGCACTTCAGGCTTGCACCTTACCTTTTCATAGCATTCTTTGTCCCTCTACCGCTCATATTGCGGTGGATGAGTGTGGCGCGCCTGTAAAATCTACCGGAGCTTCGCTGAAAGAAATTGCCACACCCGACGGCAAACTTACACCCGAATTAGTTCAACCTTTGCTGCACGGTTTTGGGTTCGAACACCATTCCCAACCTAAAGTGATTGCTATTTCACAAACCTCTGAACTCGGAACGGCCTATACGCCGAAAGAAATTAAGGCATTGGCCGATTTGGCTCATCAATACGGAATGTATCTTTTTATGGACGGCACACGCTTGTCAAATGCTTGCGCTTATCTCAATCTTTCGTTGAAAGAAATGACCGTGGATTGCGGCGTGGATATTTTCACCATTGGCGGAACCAAAAACGGTTTAATGATGGGAGAAGTTGTTGTGCCTTTGCGCAAAGAACTTGCCGAAAATCTCATCTATTATCGCAAGCAAACTACCCAGCTTTATTCCAAAATGCGGTTTATTTCCGCTCAGTTTATTTCCTATTTCAATGAGAACATCTGGCTGGAAAATGCACGGAAGTCAAATGCTGCTGCCCAACGATTAGCCAACGAAATGAGCAAAATCAAAGACGTGCAAATCACGCAGAAAGTGCAATCGAACAGCGTTTTCTTTATTCTCCCCAAATCCATTACCGATAAATTGCGCGAACGCTACTTTTTCTACGATTGGGATGAAACCCGCAATGAAATGCGTTTGGTTTGCTCTTGGGATACAACCGAAAACGATATTTTAAGCTTTATCGATTATTTAAAACAAATAGCAGAAAAAAACGATTCCTATGATAATGCATGAACTAATTGATAATCAAAACCTGCAACGAAACAATCGATAACCAACAACTAACAATCAATAACTGTATATTAAGAATCACAAAATTATGTTTGACTTTTTAGACCTATATCCGTGGCTGCTACCCCTCATGATTTTCTTCGGCCGCATTATCGATGTAACATTGGGAACAATGCGCATCATTTTCGTTTCGAAAGGTGCAAAATTAAAAGCTCCCATTATTGGATTTTTCGAAGTATTTATCTGGGTTGTCGTCATTTC
>DAOTAV010000264.1:0-2737 GCA_035382785.1 Salinivirgaceae bacterium
TGTCAACTTTTCTCCGGATTCAAGTGCCGAAATGATTTTTTCAGCTTTTGGACGGAGTTGTTCATTCCAAAACCGAATTTCTTTTAACTCGGGAATTGTTCCAATTTCAAGATTCGAAGCATTGGGAATGTAAAAATCATAAAAATCTAGTTGCGGCGATGCTTCAAGGATTGCATCAGGTGCTTTTGCAGTCCCTGGTCTGTATGAAGTAGTAACATCCCATGGAACAGTCAATAGAACAACCGAACTTTGATGGAGACGATTTGGAAATCCAAAATAATTTCCGTTTTTTACCCCAACTTCATTAGGATCGAACGGCTGCGTCATCTTATCGGATGATTGCAAATTTTTCCAATTCTGAGCTTATTTTCAATCCTTTAGAAGTAATGTTTTCTTTCTTCATTTCAAACCGTTGTTTGTTGTCAACGATAATGAAATTAATTCCGGCTCCTTTTCCAATCATTCCCGACGATTCAGTTATTAGGAGAATGGGGTTTGAACCAATTTTATTGGTTACACGTTCAATCTCCGAAGATTTGTTTTCAGAAATAAAAACAATATGCTGATCGGAAATTTCGGAAGTACTATTGATTTTGCGCACCACAATGGTTTGATTTCCTACGTTTTTTGACTCTGCAATTTTAATCAATTCCTCGTAGATCGGAGAATTGCCTAGGATGGCAATTACAAAATTCCCGGATTTGGTTGATGCTGGCCACTCGATATATTTGGTAAAATTGTAAACAAACATGGCTTGAACTTTTTCAGCTTGCCCATAGGTTAAGGATGCTGAAAAAATCAGAATCAATAAAGTTTGATAGAATCGTTTCATAGCTTTATGTTTATAAATTTAACCTTCGTTACTTAGATTGACGCAAAATCCATGCTAAAAATAAAAATGAATTTGAATTCAACAAAAAGTGGCAGGGTAAAATGTCCTATTTTTTTGATAAAACGGATACTGGACAGAGTAAAGATACAGTCCGTTGGGAGGGACTGATTGTCCGGCTACACAGCGATTTGAGGCTTTTATAATTGTGTAGAATTGATCAAGGGTAAGTTTTTTTCGCCCCACATCAAGAAGGGTTCCGACAATGGCTCTTACCATATTTCGTAAAAAGCGATCCGAAGTTATTTCGAACATTATTTGGGTTGAAGATAATTGAGTCCATTCAGCGACGGTGACCTTGCAAATCGTGGTTTTCTGATTTCCTCCTGTTTTACAAAAGCTCGCAAAATCGTAGTTGGTTAATAGCATACGTGCTGCTTCATTCATTATTTCTAAATTGGGAGTGAAATGTATATATGTTGAAAATTCTTGTGAAAAAGGATTTTTGTCTAAATCAATGAAATACCTATATGTTCGGTTTATAGCATCGAAGCGTGCGTGGGCTGAGTCGTCAACAGCGAATAAATTTAGGATGCGGATATCGGTAGGAAGCATCCGATTAAGTTTGTATATTGTGTTTGAGATATCATTGATAGGGACAGGCAGATCGAAATGTGCAAAAAACTGAGTTGCATGAACTCCGGTATCGGTTCGCCCGCAACCTATGGTTGAAATAGTATGGCGCAATAGTTTTGAAAGTCGGTCATCAAGTACTTCCTGGACAGTTATGGCATTAGGTTGTATTTGCCAACCATTGAAATTTGTTCCCTTGAAAGCCAATTCAATAAAGTATCGCATAGGATCGGGATTCGTTAAAATTGCGTTAAAGTTTTATTAAACGTGATTCCATGATAAAATTATCATCGTTACTTTTGTGACTTGAATAAGCAAATTTAAAACCTTAATCCCAAATACGTATGAATTCAACGGTGGATATTCGTGAATTAAACGAACGAATTAAGCAGGAGAGCGCCTTTGTGGAGCTCATTACGCTTGAGATGAACAAAGTGATAGTAGGACAGAAGAAACTCGTGGAAAGCTTGCTAATAGGGTTATTGTCGGATGGTCATATTTTGCTAGAAGGTGTACCCGGATTAGCAAAAACATTGGCTATAAGTACTTTAGCGCAAGCTATTGATGCGGGTTTTCATCGGATTCAATTTACTCCCGATTTGCTTCCCGCCGATATTATTGGAACCATGATTTACAGCCAGAAAAAAGAAATATTTGAAGTAAAAAAAGGACCAATTTTTACCAATTTTATTTTAGCCGATGAAATAAACCGAGCTCCGGCCAAAGTTCAAAGTGCTTTATTAGAGGCTATGCAAGAAAAGCAGGTTACTATCGGCGAAACTACATATTCGCTTCCCATTCCTTTCCTAGTGCTTGCTACACAAAACCCAATCGAACAAGAAGGGACCTATCCGCTTCCGGAAGCTCAAATGGACCGTTTTATGCTGAAAACAGTGATTTCGTATCCGGGAGTGGAGGAAGAAAAATTAATCATGCGTCAAAATTTAGCTAAGGTGTTTCCGCAGGCCAATAAAGTGATTACCACTCAGGAAATAATCAAAGCACGCGAAGTGGTGAAGGAGGTTTATTTAGATGAAAAGATCGAACGTTATATTGTTGATATTGTATTTGCCACCCGCTTTCCCGATAAATACAAATTAGCCGATTTAAAAGAAATGATTTCTTACGGAGGTTCACCACGAGCAACTATTAGTTTGGCAAAAGCAGCCAAGGCGTATGCATTCATTAAGCGACGCGGATATGTCATTCCTGAAGATGTTCGGGCGGTATCACACGATGTATTGCGCCACAGAATCGGTCTTACATATCAGGCTG
>DAOTAV010000265.1:0-2683 GCA_035382785.1 Salinivirgaceae bacterium
CAACATTTCCTTTATTTGTCGGGCAACTTCGAAAAAATTTGCCCCCGAACGGTCCATTTTGTTAACATAACAAATGCGGGGAACTTTATATTTATCGGCTTGATGCCATACGGTTTCCGACTGCGGCTCTACACCTCCTACAGCACAAAAAGTAGCAATTGCACCATCCAGTACCCTCAACGAACGTTCCACTTCAACAGTAAAATCGACGTGTCCCGGAGTGTCAATCAAATTTATTTTGAACGTCTGATCTTCATATTTCCAGCTTGTTGTTGTTGCAGCAGACGAGATAGTAATACCCCGTTCCTGTTCTTGCTCCATCCAGTCCATAGTCGCTGTCCCATCATGCACCTCCCCAATCTTATGGGTAAGACCCGTATAATACAGAATACGCTCCGATGTGGTGGTTTTTCCTGCATCGATATGCGCCATGATGCCGATGTTGCGTGTATATTTTAATGCTTCTTTTGAACTTTTTGCCATTTTACGTTATATCTTCCTCTATTTAAAATCTGAAATGAGCAAAAGCACGGTTAGCTTCTGCCATTCTATGCATATCTTCTTTTCGTTTGTATGCTCCACCTTGACTATTATAGGCATCAACAATCTCGGCAGCCAATTTTTCTGCCATATTTTTCCCTCCTCTTTTTCGAGCAAAAGAAATGAGGTTTTTCATCGAAATGGATTCTTTTCTTCCGGGATAAATTTCGGTAGGAACTTGAAAAGTAGCTCCGCCTACACGGCGTGACTTAACCTCTACTTGTGGTGTAACATTATCTAAAGCAGCTTTCCAAATCTCGAGAGCCGACTTTTCTTCATTAGGCAATTTAGCCTTCACAATTTCTAACGCAGAATAGAAAATATCGTAGGAAATACTTTTCTTTCCGTCGCGCATAAGATGGTTAACAAATCTTGTTACCCTTACATCACCAAAAACCGGATCAGGTAATACCTGTCTCTTTTTAGGTTTAGTTTTTCTCATTGTTTTAAAAATTTACTGTTGTTTGGTTGCCTTTTTACTCGTCTTCAACGATTCCTCCGAATCATTTACTCAACCCTATAAAATGCGAATACCAAAAATTTCAACACTAATTAAACAATAACTTTAATTTTACTTTGTTGATTTTTTATCGGCCGATTATTTCTTTTTTGGTGCCGATTTAGCTCCTGCAGCATTTGCTTTGGGACGTTTTGCTCCATACTTGGAACGTCTTTGTGTACGGCCACTGACACCGGCCGTATCCAACGTACCCCGCACAATGTGATACCGAACACCCGGCAAATCCTTTACACGACCACCACGCACCAAAACAATGGAGTGTTCCTGCAAATTGTGACCTTCGCCCGGAATATACGCATTCACTTCTTTCGAGTTGGTTAAACGCACACGAGCAACCTTCCTCATTGCCGAATTGGGCTTCTTGGGAGTGGTTGTATAAACTCGTATACACACACCCCTACGCTGAGGGCAACCGTCCAAAGCCGGTGATTTGCTTTTTTCCGTTAACTCTGTACGCCCTTTTCTTACTAGTTGTTGAATTGTAGGCATTTTTATACTTTCTTTTTAAACTAATTTATCTTAATTTTTATCCTGTTATTCGCTCATAACCAACAATCTAAGCAACGCATAATCAAATGATTATATTGTATACTTCAGAATTTGGGAGATAAAAACGGCACAAAAATACAAATTATCAAGAAGATATACAAGTAAATCACGCTGTTTTTAAAAATATTTTTCTTTCCGATTCCCAAATAGCGAAAATAATCAACAAGTTAGAGAGAAACAATTTATCTGTTGTGTAAAGAACATAAATTATAATTATCACCACATAGGAACAACAATAAAAAACAAAAAAGAGATATTTTTGTAGCGACATGTAACTTTTCGGCTTTTCAACCGTCATTATATAATGAATAACGAAAAATTTCATCATATTATTTTGTCCCTGAGCGATAATCTCTATCGACTAGCACTGAGCATCGTGCAAGATAAAGAAGAAGCGGAAGACATTGTGCAAGATGTTTTTTTGAAACTTTGGAGCAAAAAAGATGAATGGAACAACATCGATAATGCAGAGGCATATTGCTATCGTTCAACTAAAAATTTAGCACTCGACCGCCTTTCGTCACGGGCAATTCGAAGGACAGAAAGTATCGATTCTCAACAAGAGAGCTACGCTTTTATCGATAGCGAAACGCCCCATCTGCAATTTATTCGCAAAGAAGAGCGCTCAATTATATATAGGTGTATCGATGAACTCTCCCAAAATCAACAATTGGTTTTTCAACTTAGGGAGATCGACGGACTCAGTTATGGCGATATAGCCAACGTAATGGGTATTAGTGAAGATTTAGTGAAAATAACCCTTTTCAGGGCACGAAAAAAAATGAAAGAATTACTGGAGAAGTACAATGATGAAAGAATATGAATATATTCGCTTTTTGTTGAACAAGTATTGGAATTGCGAAACATCCGTTGAAGAAGAAAAGCAATTGCAAAACTTTTTTTCGGGTAAAGATATTCCGGAAGATTTGCAAAAATACGCCCCTCTCTTCAAGGATTACAAAGAGAGTCAGCTCTCCATCCGCTTGGGCAACAATTTCGTTAAACGACTGGAAGCCGCTATTCATCAAAAAGAAAAGGAGAAACAATACATTACCATCCGCATATTTGCTCCTG
>DAOTAV010000266.1:0-2682 GCA_035382785.1 Salinivirgaceae bacterium
ACTGGCAGGCGAGGCCACAACTGACCACCGGAAGTGGTTCTGCTCCAATCTCCTCGCATAAAAGAAAATATTCATAAAAACCAAGACCGTAACTCTGATAGTAATCGGGATAGAAACGATGGGTAAAGGTATATTGCCAACGGTTTTCGTTCAACGGCCGGTTTTCCACAGGGCCTACGCTGTTTTTCCAGTTGTAGCGGGTTGCCAAATCGGTTCCCTCCACAATACACCCACCCGGAAAACGAAAAACACCGGGATGCATGTCGTAAAGTGCCTGAACCAAATCTTTGCGAAGTCCGTTTTCATGTCCCTTCCAAGTATCAACAGGAAAGAGCGAAACATGTTCCAAATCGACCCCCTCACGTGAAGTCAGGAAAATTCGCAAAACAGATTTGGCAAATGTCTTTTCGGGTTTCAGGATGACCTGATATTTTTTCCACTCCGAAGAATCAATGATCAGTTCTTGTGAGGCAAAGGCCTGTTGTTCATCATTGGATGAAACATCAACCAGTTCGATCTTGATTTTTGCATTTTTTGCAGCATCTGCCGTTCGTGCCCACACCGAAAAACGGTATTCTTCACCCTTTTTAACACCGATTCCGAAGAAACCCTCATTATCCAATCCCGTATGTTTATGCGGGTGACCGGCATATTCCAATCTCACATAATGCGGATTCCTTTCAAAAGGGCCATCGTTACGAACAGTTACTTTGCCAAAAGGCTTCCATCCCATTAAACGGTCGGGAAATTCAAAAGAGCGGTTTTTCACCAACTCGGCATATAATCCTCCATCGGCCGCATAATTGATATCTTCGAAAAATAGACCATACATGGTAGGTTGAATCTCGGCGCCGGGTTTATTGGTTTTGATAACCATTTCGCTGGTTTGAGCAAAAAGCGGATAGGTAAGTAAAACGCTCGATAAAATGACGAATAATCTTTTGGAATTTCTCATATCGAAAAAATTATAAATTTAAAAACCTTGTTTTGTTTCAACAAATTGATTGCCTCAATCGTGCAAAGATAAAGAAATTCATGAAATAAATGTTATCTTTGCAATTAAATACAAAACTAAGCCGACAAGTATAGCAGCAAAATATCACTCAATAATTTATTTAGGTTATATATTTTTATGGAATGGCTACATGAACTGATTTTCGGAACCGGTGTTGCACATGCAATACTTATATTGGCACTGGTCATATCGATAGGCATTTTACTGGGAAAAATAAAAATCTTCGGCATATCGTTGGGAACAACATGGATCTTGTTTATCGGTATTTTCTTCGGCCATCTTGGTTTGGGAATCGACGAAAACGTTCTTCATTTTTTAAAAGAATTCGGATTAATCCTGTTTATTTACTCTATCGGAATGCAAGTGGGACCCAGCTTTTTTTCGTCTTTCAAACAAGGAGGAATAACGCTTAATCTACTTGCATCGGCTATCGTTTTTTTTGGTGTGATCATTGCTTATGCTATTCATTTAATCACCGGTGTGCCTATTCCTACTATGGTGGGAATCCTATCGGGAGCCGTTACGAACACTCCCGGACTGGGAGCCGCACAACAAACCTATTACGACATGACGCACCAAAGCGATCCTTCCATCGCCATGGGATATGCCGTAGCTTATCCGCTGGGTGTGGTGGGCATCATCTTAACGTTAATCATACTACGGTATTTGTTCCGCATCGACTTTAAAAAAGAAAATAAAGAACTCGACAACCTCAATGCTTCGAAACTCACCGAAGCCCGTATATTTTCTCTTCAAGTGCTCAATCCGGCCATTTTCGGAAAAACAATTCAAGAAATCAAACAGTTCATCAACCGCGAATTTGTGATCTCCCGTGTGCTCCATGCCGATACGGAAACGCTGGAAATTCCACGGACCGATACCCGCCTTTACGAAAACGATAAGGTGTTGGTTGTCTCCAATTTGAAAAACATCAACATCATTGAAGCTTTTATCGGAAAACGAATCGATATGGACAAAAGCGATTGGGACAAACTGGATTCACAGCTGGTTTCGCGCAGAATTGTCATTACCAAACCGCAAATCAACGGGAAATCCATCGGACAACTTCAACTTAGGACATTATATGGGGTAAACATCACACGGGTCAACCGAGCCGGAGTGGATTTGGTTGCCGATTCGAGGCTACAGTTGCAGTTGGGAGACCGGGTGACGGTAGTAGGATCGGAAGCCGCTATTGCCAACGTGGAACAGCTGTTGGGAAATTCGCTTAAGCGCTTGAGAGAGCCCAATTTGGTTTCCATTTTCATCGGTATCGCTCTGGGTGTTCTTTTGGGAAGCATTCCTTTCTTGATTCCCGGAATACCTCAACCCGTTAAACTCGGCCTTGCCGGAGGGCCATTGATTGTAGCCATTCTTCTCAGCAAATTCGGCCCTAATTTTAAACTCGTTACCTATACCACCATGAGTGCCAACCTAATGTTGCGCGAAATCGGTATCGCCCTATTCCTCGCTTGTGTGGGACTTGGAGCAGGAGAAGGTTTTGTGGAAACTGTAATAAATGGCGGTTATAAATGGATCGGCTACGGTGTAATCATCACGATGGTGCCGCTGCTCATCGTTGGCATCATCGGACGGAAAACTTGCAAGTTGAATTATTTTACGTTGATGGGACTGATTTCGGGAAGCATGACCGATCCTCCGGCCTT
>DAOTAV010000267.1:0-2645 GCA_035382785.1 Salinivirgaceae bacterium
TTTCTATCTTCGGAAAAGATAAAATAACTCTTCGGTCGGTATCTAATGAAGGAATTGCAGTTTCGAACAGCGCGTAATCATCGACAAAAATGGGAAACGATCGAGGCATGCCATAAGTCAGCGGATGGTTTTCGACTGCATTCACCAAAAGGTGTGAGCCACTTATCTCAAGACCTCGTTTTGTCAGACTTTCCATTACGTTGCTGATGGGCAACTTAAAATCCTTTTGGTTTTCTTTATCAATTTCAATTTCCAACATACCCATGAAAAGGTTTGTTGATTGTCCCCACGTTAGGACAGTTCCTCCGCTGTCAACAAATTTTAAGATATTCGACATCCCTTTTCTACCAATACCTTTGGCATAGTGTGTTTCTAAGTTGATGGTATAATAATCGTTCTCGCGCTTGCGCTTGCCCGTCATCAGTAAATCCGATTCTTGGTTAGGAAAAATAAGAATTTGAAAATTTTTCTGAAGGTTAAGATCAGCCAATTCTGACGGTCGAACCACTTTGAATGGTATTCCATATGTGTCAAACAAATAGCGAGTCCAGCCGGCATCCATGTCCTGGAACCATGATTCGACAAGGCCTATGGATGGCATTTTAAGTTCGGTCAGCAAAGTTGAAGGAATGCTTTGCACATAGGTTGGAGAAACAGCTAAATTTAAGCCTTTAAGGAGATTTTCTGCCGATTTTTGCAACACGAAACTGCCTATAATGTGATTTTTCCCATCTTCCACATAATCAGATGTTAAGCGAAATACTTTCTCTCCCTTCGACAATGCTAGAAAAGCCACCTTGTAGCTTTCGTTGTCGCTTGGTGAAAATATCAAAAACTTTCCTTCTGAGTGTAAATTTTGTTGAAAAGAAACTTGGGTAATGGGAATAAGCGCACTTTCCAAATCGGTTGATTTGGTAGTGATTTCGTACGAAACAATTCCAAAGTTAAGTGGAAGCGACCAACTTGTTATGTCGTAAGGTCTTATCATAGCGCCGCCTAGTGTGTAGTGGCGTTCAGGGTACTTTTGAGTTTCCATCACTTCCTTGATAAAAGAACGAAACGGCTGAGCCAGTGATATTACAATGTCCTCTGCATAAAAAACTGTCCGGTCAATGGTAACATCTTTGGTCAGTTTGTGTATGGTTATGCCGTGATCAACCATTAGCTTAACAAAATCGCGTAGTCCGCTTTTGTTGTCGGTGGAGTGGGGGAGAATGTAATAATATGGGGGCGAATTTTTCCCTTTTTCGAATTCCTTCTTACACAAATCGTTGTGAGATTTTAAAATAGCATTTTTGTGCAACGATGCTGTTTTGATTAAAGAAAAGGTTGAATTGACTTCGTATTTCACGATGTCGCTTAAACGCCACCATCCACCTTCCCACGGAGCAACAAATTTGACACTTTTCTCATATTCCGAGAGTCCTTTGCCCCACACCTTCAGCTCATTTTTTTCAAGAAACACCGGTGTGGCATAATTTACTGAAGCGGCTTCGGTGAGAAGGCTAATAACGTTTTTCCATAAACAGGTTTCGGTTGATCCAGGCCAATAATTGTCAAATTCGTATTGCTGAGCGATTCCTTGCAAACCGTTGTTGGTCATATCATTTAGCATGGCAGAACCAAAAACTCCTATCCAACTCCATAGCGTTTCGTCCACATTCTCCGCAATAGGGTCGTGGTTTGGAGGAACAAAATACCGGGGCCCGGTCATTCCCATTTGATGTTTTTCCACCATCACCTGTGGAAACCATTCGTGTGAAGTGAGTTTCGAAACGGCCATGTTTTCGGGTTGAGTCAGCATCACAAAATCACGATTAATATCGTGACCGGCATACTTATGATAAATTCCGGGCATGATAGTTCCTTCGTAGGTTGTTCCGATGGTTTTTGTGTACCATTCTGATACCATGTTTAATCCGTCGGGATTGTGACAAGGGACCATCAAATAAACAGTATTTTTCAGCCAACTTAAGGTGTCGGGGTTTTGAGTTGAGAGCAAACGGTAGGCGATTATTGGAGCGGCTTGTGATGGCCCAACTTCGTTGCTGTGCATACTTAGGGTGCCCAATACAAAAACTTTACCTTGTATTGCCAATTCTTGGGCTTTTTCATCGGTCAAAGTAACATCGATAGCCAACGTTTTGTTTATTGCCTTTAAAGTCTCGAGTTGTCCAATATTTTCTTCGCTTGAGATGGCAACCACAAAGATCGGGTTGTTAAAATGCGACTTGCCAATTTCGTAGATTGAAATACGTTTGCTTTGTCGTTCGAGGGTTTTAAAGTAATCGACAAGTTTTTGATAATTGATTAACTTACGATCGCTTCCGGGCTCATAACCGAAAAATTCTTTCGGGGCGGTGACATTTTGAGCCGTCAAATGAATCGGTAACAAAAGCAGGGCAATGATAGCCCAAATAGCAACTATCGGGAAAAAATGATTTTGTTTCATATGGTTATTGTTTTGGGGACGCGGATCATTGGGATAAAAGTCAGTTAAAAAGTTGCTTTCATTTGATTTTTCGATCAGGGTAAAATTCTAATGCTTAGGAAATTTTGGCCTGATCAAAAATCACACGGTAAATGTAAATTTTGATACTGTCCCAAAAAGTGTGTAAAGTGAGTTAGTTCTTAAATTAGAGAAA
>DAOTAV010000268.1:0-2602 GCA_035382785.1 Salinivirgaceae bacterium
CAGCCACGACCAATTAGATACCCCAAAAGCGGTGAAAGTCCGCAAATGGGTTCATGCCCTGATATCGATAGTAATGATAGGGGTAATCATTGTGTTTAACGCCATTTCAAACGACAGTGTAATCAGCGCCATTTTTAAAGTTGCAGGCTACACCTATGGGCCCTTACTGGGCATGTTTGCATTTGGGATTTTTAATAAACGAACTCCCTCGGGTTGGATTTTTCCAATTTTTGCCATTCTATCGCCAACGATAAGCTATCTTCTTCAGTTTCTGTTCCAAAAACACACAGGCTACCAAATGGGATTTGAATTGCTCTTGCTTAACGGATTTATCACCTACTGTGCAATCTATTTTTTTAGTAAAAAGAAATAATCCATTCATCTATCCAAGTAGCCTATTAGTGGAAATATCATCAACCTGAAGCAACAAATATACGCAAATTTACGTATATTTAAGTGTCAGATAATTAGTATTTTAATTATCGCGGCACACTTTTTGATTCTTTAACTTTAAATAACACAACTATGAACGCCGAATTGCATCAAACAATACATCAAGCAATTGATGCTTTGCGCCAGGAAGTTACTGAAAACCTAAAAATTATGCGTGATAATGAAAAAAAAGCACGTCAATTGCTTCACGAAAACGGGTTCGATCCTGATGCACGAAAACAAATTGATGCCCTTTACGATAAAAATCGAGAATTGCTAAAAATTAATAAAGAGGCTATCAATTTACAACTACAGATGGTAAATTACCTAAATGCTCTCCGTGGCATCAAGCCAATGTGTGAAGAAAAAATTACTTTTTCACCCCAAATGGAAAATTTGGAACAAAATTTGAGAAACACATATAACGTTCACAATGAACACTCCTATTCATCTGGTAATGTAACATGTAGCAAAAACATAATAAGCTTCGACGAAGTTTTCGAAAAAACAATCAACGGTGAATTAGAGTACAACGAAAATCACATATATTTTAACGATGATGATTTTTATAAAAAATTGATGAACCACTTTATTGAAATTGAGAATTACGAAATGTGTGCAAAAATAGCAAGAGAGTAGTCAACACACAAAGAGTCTTTTCATGTAGGTTTTGGTTTTGGTTAGTGTTTTCGGTAAATCCCGGTTGTGAAATCGGGGTTTACTTTTTTATTCCCGCACGTAAACACGTTTAACACGTGAAGAAATGCCGGTTAACACCTCATAGGGTATCGATTGCATAATTTCTGCAAGCTGCAGAATGGATGGATTTTGTCCGAATAAAATCACTTCATCGCCCGGTTCTGCATAAGCATCGGTAACATCTATCATGGTTATATCCATACAAATATTTCCAACGGTTGGAACCAAGGTTCCGTTAACCCAAACCTTACCTCTTCCATTACCAAAACAACGACGATAGCCGTCTGCATATCCTACAGGTAGGGTTGCTATTCTTGATGTACGCGATAAAACTCCCTTTCGGCTATATCCCACAGTTTCCGGCGGTGAAACTTCTTTTATCTGAAGGATACGGGTTTTAAAAGTTGATGGGCTGCAACTGAACGTTTTGATTGAAACTCACTCCATAAAGCCCTATCCCTAAACGCACCGCATCGAATTGATACTGATTAAATCGCTCTATTCCAGCTGAATTTAAAATGTGTTTGAAAAAATTATTTCCAATCGCTTGCCCTATGCGTGAACAAATCTCATCGAACATTCGAATCTGATCCAAGGTAAAAGAATCGAAATAGGGATCATCGGCAGCGGCTAAATGGCTAAAAATTGAAGTCACTTTAAGTTCTTGATGCTGCAACAACTGCCGGATTAAATTTTCAATATCGTCCAGCCGAAATCCTGCTCGATTCATTCCAGTATCAATTTTAACATGTACCGGATATCGGGCAATGGTATTATTGGATACAAAAACAGAAAATTCTTGTAAGAAGTCAAAAGAGTAAATTACCGGTTCGAGCTTGAATTCAACCAAATCGCGACATGTCTCGATTCCTGGATTCATAACCATGATAGGAATTTTTATCCCTTGCTGTCGCAAATACACTCCCTCATGAGTAAAGGCAACTGCCAGATAATCAACTCTGTGATGTTGAAGGATATTAGCCAGTTCAAACGACCCACTTCCATATCCAAAAGCTTTCAACATTGCGATTACACGTGTTCCGGGTTTAAGTAAAGTGCGAAAAAAACGAAGATTGGCCACCAATTGATTCAAATCGATCTCCAACACCGTACGATGCATTTTCTCCTGTAAACGATTTATAACATCTTCGAATCGGAATAATCGACTTCCTTTGAACAGCAAGGTGGCATCGGTAATGTTGTTATTTTTTAGATATTCAACCAATTCCTGAGTATTGCTAAAAAACTTTGAATTATCAGGAAACAAATGTTGGTATTGGCTAATGGTTGGTCCCACGCCTATGAATTCGAATCGATAATGCACGACCAATTTTGCCACTTCGGAATAAATAGTTGCCCACTGGTTGCCTACTTGCGCCAAATCGCTCACAATGGCTATTTTTCTTTGGTTTTGGTTTTGCATCGCTAAAAACTCAAACGAAGAAGCCAACGAGACTAAATCGGAATTATA
>DAOTAV010000269.1:0-1938 GCA_035382785.1 Salinivirgaceae bacterium
GATTATATTTGAAACCAAATTTAACTTACATTACACACTTTTAGGGATACTACCTAAATTTTTCGAGGAAAAAATGGAACTTTCGTTCAAAAAGTTTGATATAAAAATGAAAAAAATTGCACCGATTTCATAGCTATTGGTGCAAAGTAGTTTCTTCAGGTATAGTATCGAGCCCTTGGAATTCCCAAACTAATTTATGCCGGGATAAAGGTAAGTTAAAGATTTATATGTTTTCCGTCAAATCTTTTTTTTAAATTTTTAGTTTTCTACCCATGCTTACATGATATAAAAATTCCATTTGAAAATTCTTTATCAGGCTGCTTAAACAATAAAATTTCCGCTAATGGATTCTGATTTATAAACTTTTCGGATGGTATCGGCAAATAAGTCAGCAATGGAAAGAACTTTTATTTTTGGCGATTCTTGTTTTAATGGAATTGAATTGGTAACGATTACCTCTTCAATCGGGGAATTATTGATACGTTCGAGAGCATTTCCCGAAAGTATTGGATGAGTAGCAGCCACGCGGATGCTTTTTGCCCCTTGTTTGATCATAATCTCAGCGGCCTTGCATACGGTACCGGCGGTGTCGATCATGTCGTCAACTATAACAACATTTTTATCGCGAACATCTCCAATAACTGTTATTTGTTCAACATTGTTGGCTTTGCTTCGGGTTTTATGTCCTAAAACCATGGAGGTTTGTAGAAAGCGTGAATATGTGTTGGCTCTTTTTGCCCCTCCAATATCGGGAGCACCCACTACCAAGTCCGGAAGGTTCAAATTTCGGATATAAGGAACTATTACCGATGATGCGTAGAGATGATCAACCGGTATGTTGAAAAATCCTTGAATTTGATCGGCATGAAGATCCATGGTCATTACCCGCGATACTCCGGCAGCTAAAAGCAGATCAGCAACAAGTTTGGCACCTATCGATACTCTAGGCTTGTCTTTTCTGTCTTGGCGGGCAAATCCAAAATAGGGAATCACGGCGATGATTTTATATGCGGAAGCTCGTTTTGCGGCATCAATCATCAGTAAAAGTTCCATAAGATTATCAACCGGCGGAAATGTGGATTGAATGATGAAAACGTGTGCGCCACGAACAGTTTCTTCGAAGGATGGTTGAAATTCTCCATCGCTGAATTTTAATAAGGAACTTTTTCCTAATTCAATGCCATACGACGATGCTATCTCCTTGGCAAGGTATTGGGAAGCTTCGCAGGAGAATATTTTTATGGGCGATTCCATGAAGTGATTATTTTGATTGTTTGACAGTTTCCAGAATTCGTTCGATATAGTTTAACAATTCTTCTTTTCCAAACTTGGCTACGGTTGATGTGGTAAAAATTGGCGGCAAGGTTTCCCAATCTTCCAACAACCGCTTTGTGTATTCTTGTAGATTTTTACGCAGTTGGCTTGCCGATAGTTTATCTATTTTTGTAAAAACCAAAGCAAATGGAATGCCTTCTTCTCCTAACCAGTTGATAAATTGGATGTCGTTTTCCAACGGGGCATGTCGGGAGTCAACCAAAACGAAGAGATTTTGAAGGTTTTCTCGTTTGAGAATGTAGTTTTTTATCATAACATTCCACAGGTTCTTTTTTCGTTGACTTTGTTGCGCATAGCCGTAGCCTGGCATATCAACCAGATACCATTGTTGGTTCACCAGAAAAAAATTGAGTGTTTGGGTCTTTCCCGGAGTTTGTGAGGTTTTAGCAAGTTCTTTTTTCCCTGTTAAAAAATTAATCAAACTCGATTTTCCTACGTTTGATCGCCCAATGAATGCTATTTCAGGCTTTTTGTCTTTGGGGTATTGTTCCTCCGATACGCCTGATGTTGTGTATTCAATGGAGTAGAGTTGCATGACTTATTCCTCCTCGATATAAACTTCTAGAATTTGTGTTTGCTTTGAAGTGGGGACAAGCGTAATTT
>DAOTAV010000269.1:1948-2590 GCA_035382785.1 Salinivirgaceae bacterium
CATGGCGGGAATTAATAAAGTTTCACCCTTGGTTAGGGTAAATTTTTCGCTACTGCTTTCCTGATTTAGTTCACATGCTCCATCAAGACAAAGATAGATCACGAAGGAATCGAGGCTGGAGTAATCGCGCTTAGTTTCTTTGTTAAAGGTAATCAGATTAGCTGTAAAATAGGGTGTAGTAACTACCCGATTGAATAAATTCATGGTGGGAGTCACCCGAATTTTGGCTGGTTCGGTGAGATTATAGTTGATTGCATCTAATGCTAAATCGACGTGAAGCTCTCGGGGATTACCATCGGCATCGGTACGGTTATAGTCGTATAAGCGGTAGGTGATGTCGCTCGATTGTTGAATCTCTGCGAAAAGAATTCCCTTCCCGGTGGCATGAACCCTTCCGGCATCGATGAGGAAAAAATCGCCTTTTTGTACAGTTTCGGTTACCAATATCGATTCTAAGTGGTTTTGTAAATGCTGTTTTAAAATCAAAGAATTAGTTCCGGGTTTAAGGTTTGTTACTACTTGGGAGTTGGGATCAGCATCCAGGATATACCACATTTCGGTTTTTCCGTAGGCATGGTGTCGTTCCCGAGCAAGGTCATTGTCGGGATGTACTTGAACCGATAATTGGTCGCTGGCATCGAT
>DAOTAV010000270.1:0-2555 GCA_035382785.1 Salinivirgaceae bacterium
TTTTCTCTAATTTAAGAACTAACTCACTTTACACACTTTTTGGGACAGTATCGACAAATTTGTAGGATATAGTTTTCCACCTACGATTTTTCTGTCGATTTTTTTTAACCTGTTATTCTTTTTATATTTGATTGCCTAAAAATAAGATAGAGCCCGATGAAATTCAGAGCACCGTCATTGCAGATACAAATCTTTATCGGTTTATTGGCAGGAATTGTCTTTGGTCTGATAGCTATTCACTTTCAGATATCGGAATTTACTCTGATTTGGATTAAGCCCTTTGGAACGCTTTTCCTACGACTGCTAAAGCTGTTGGCTGTTCCGCTAATATTCATTTCGTTGATTTATGGTATTTCCAATATCACAAACTTGACTCAGTTGTCTAAAATTGGAGTGCGAGTGATAGCACTTTATATAATAACTACGGTTATTGCAATTACCGTGGGGTTATTTTGGGTGAACATTATAAAACCCGGACGATTTTTTCCTGCCGAGCAACGGGAATTACTCATCGAAGCATATCAAAATAAAATTTTGAACGAAAAGAATTTACCTGAAAAGCCAACATCGCCATTGGAATCAATCGTTTCCATTGTGCCGGAAAATATATTCGAAGCAGCTGCAAACAATCGCAATATGCTACAGGTAATATTCTTTGCAGTATTGTTTGGTGTGGCTTTGGTTGCAGTTGGTCAATCGCGGAGTAAACCATTGATAGAAATGGTTGATGTGGTAAACCAGGTATTTATTAAGATGGTTCAAATCATTATGCATTATGCGCCCATTGGCGTTTTTTGCATTATGAGTTCCATTCTTGTGGAAACCACAGGTACCTCACTGTCATCTTCCATGAATTTGTTGGCAACGCTTGGGGTTTACGCCGTGACCATATTATTGGGTTTATTTTCCCTGATGTTAGTGATTTATCCATTGCTGATTCATTTCTTTTCGAGAAAGAAAATCGGTGAATTTCTCAAATCGGTTTTTCCTGCACAAATGGTGGCTTTTACCACCAGTTCAAGCGTGGCAACCCTTCCGGTCACCATGCATCAGTGTGAAAAGAAATTAGGCATCAATTCCTCTTTGGTTTCCTTCGTTGTACCCGTAGGGGCAACTATTAATATGGATGGAACATCTCTTTATCAGGCTGTTGCAGCAGTTTTTATTGCCAACATTTTTGGGATGGATCTTACTTTCAGCGATCAATTGCTGATTATTTTAACGGCAACATTAGCTTCCATTGGTTCCGCCGGTGTACCGAGTGCCGGTGTGATCATGTTACTCATCGTTCTGGAATCGATCCATGTGCCGGCTGCCGGCATAGCGTTGATTTTAGCCGTAGATCGCCCGTTGGATATGTTCCGCACCACGTTAAACGTAACCGGAGATTGCGTTGTATGTTCAATTATCGACAGATGGCTTAATTATGAAAAATCTTAAACACAAATTAAAAATTTCGGCTATTGCGGCCTCAATTATAACTTTTTTAGCTACCTTATTTAATGTATATCAGGAAGTTGCATTTTTTGAATTAATCAAAATTGCAATTGTAATCTTTTTTGTTTGGTTTATTATAATTCTTTTATTATCATTGCTATTACATCTAAAAAAATAAGCGAAACCTATGGCAAGTATAAAACAATTGAAAAAAATTATCAACTCAGTTATTGACGAAATTAACTACGACATTGAGTTGTTTGTAGGACTAAATCTGGATAAAAACCATTACAAAGCTCAACAGTTGTATGAAGAGGTTTACTTGGTCAGGGTAAAATACCTTGAAAAAGTTCAACAAATAGGTTTATCAAAAAATGACTATAGGTCGATTTTGGAAGAATTTTATAAAGAAGTTGACCGTTTGAATCAACAATTGGTTGAAATTATAAAAAGTATGTAAAAGGAAATGCTTTTTGATGATCATATTTTAAAGCTGTCAAGTCCGACAGCTTTTTTTGTTTCCAGGTTAATCTATGAATAATGAATTTTTAATCAAAAGTTGATTCTCCAATAGTCTCGTAAAACAAATTCATTAAAAAAAATGAAGATGAGATGTTACATAAACACAGAAAATATTACTTTAGCGACGAATTTTAAACTAAAACGTATTTAATATGACTGATGCTATTAAAAAATCACTGCGCGATTCGGCTGTTGCCCGATGGATTGCCTTAGCCCTCATTTCGTCAACCATGTTTTTTGCTTATTTCTTTGTTGATGTTGCAGCACCTTTGCAAAAGTTATTAGAAACAGGATACAACTGGACTCCTGAGGTGTTTGGGATGTTAGGTGGTTCTGAATTTACGCTGAATGTTTTCGCAGGTTTTCTAATTATTTCGGGTATAATTCTCGATAAAATGGGCATTCGTTTTACGATGATTACCTCGGGTTTAACCATGGTTATCGGTGCGGCTATTAAATATTACGCGTTGACAGAGGCGTTTGCCGTCAGCGGTTTGGCAAGTTGGTTGAACTCATTTATTACGTGGATTCCTGCAAGTGCCAAGCTTGCTTTCTTTGGTTTCGCTATTTTTGGCGTTGGAGTTGAAATGGCCGGG
>DAOTAV010000271.1:0-2521 GCA_035382785.1 Salinivirgaceae bacterium
TATATACCAACGATTCATCAACCTATTGCCTTTCATGAATTGGTTACAAATAAAAACTATGAAGCGCAAAAATTCATTGCTGTTTGTCAGGATATCCCCAAAAAAGATTTTTTTGTTGAAATACGCAAAGGCAATAATGCCATGATTATTATCGGTCCTGAAGGTGATTTTTCATCAGAAGAGACAGCTTTGGCTTTGGCGAATGATTTTATCCCTGTATCTTTGGGGCCAAGCCGATTACGAACCGAGACAGCTGGAATAGTCGCCTGTCATGCCTATTCATTAAAGCAACAATATTTTAAAAGCTATGAGTAAAAAATTTTGGATTGGAATTCTTTTTTTTATCAGCCTTGTGGCTAACGCATTTGCACAAGATTATACCATAAAGATAGCCCTATTAAAGTATGGTGGCGGAGGTGATTGGTATGCCGATCCAACAGCGTTGCCCAATTTAATAAAGTTTTGCAATGAGCATTTAAAAACATCGATCAATCCACAACATGATGTTGTCGAGGTTGGAAGTCCGCAACTTTTTGAATATCCTTTTGTTCACATGACCGGTCATGGAAACGTTGTTTTTTCCACTCAAGATGTTAAAAATCTTCGTCTTTATCTCGAATCGGGAGGTTTTTTGCATGTTGATGATAATTACGGCTTAGACCCCTATTTTCGAAGAGAAATAGCCAAAGTATTCCCTGATATACCTTTAGTAGAATTACCGCCCAATCATCCCATTTTTAAACAAAAATTCTTGTTTCTCAACGGACTTCCTAAAATTCACGAACATGATGGAAAAGATCCACAAGCCTTCGGGATCTTTATCAAGAATAGATTGGCTCTTCTCTATACCTATGAATCGGATATAAGCGACGGGTGGGAATCTCCTGAAGTGCATAACGACTCAGAAGAAACTCGACTTAAAGCCCTTAAAATGGGAGCAAACATAATTCAATACGTTTTTAATCAATAGATTATGGCATATCGAGAAAAGAAAATATTAATTGTTCAAACAGCTTTTATCGGCGACGCAATTCTTGCCACTGCTATGGTAGAAAAACTCGCCAATGCAATTTCTTGTGTTTCCATCGATATTTTAGTAAGAAAAGGAAATGAAGAAATCTTTAAGTATAATCCTCACATATCAACCATTTTAACGTGGAATAAAAAGCAAAATAAGTATCGTGAATTAATTCATCTTTTAAAGATTATCCGAAAAAATCGCTACGATATCATCATCAACTTGCAACGTTTTTTTTCCACTGGTAACCTCACTGCCTTTTCTCGAGCTAAAATGAAGATCGGATTTTCAAAAAATCCATGGTCGTTTTGCTTCCATTATGCTTACAAACATCGATTTGATGGAGGGCATGAGGTAGATCGTAATCAACAATTGATTGCATTCCTAACCGATTCCAAAGCAGCTAAACCCAAAATTTATATACCTCCCAAAGCCTTTGAATCGGTGGCGCAGTATAAAAAAGCCCCCTACGTTTGTATTGCCCCCGCATCGGTCTGGTTTACCAAGCAGTTTCCTAAAAAGAAATGGATTGAATTTGTGGATTGTTTGCCTCCACACTACAAAGTTTATCTCCTTGGTAGTAGTTCCGATTCAGATTTGTGTACCGATATCGTAAAAAACACTAAAAATCAAGGTGTTGAAAATCTTGCCGGTAAACTATCGCTATTAGAGTCGGCTGCATTAATGTGCGAGGCAGAAATGAACTATGTTAACGATTCTGCACCACTTCACCTTTGCAGCGCAACCAATGCCCCGGTGACCGCTATTTTTTGCAGTACCATTCCCGAATTTGGTTTTGGGCCGCTTTCGGATGTTTCTTACATCATTCAAACCGAACAAAAACTAGCATGTCGTCCTTGCGGTCTGCATGGCAAGAAACAATGTCCTGAAGGTCACTTTAATTGTGCAGAATCAATTGAAGTGAAGGCTCTATTAAACACTTTAAACCAATCGATTATCAGATGATGTTCGATGTAATAAATTTCTGGAATGACTTATGGAATATTGTTCCTCACGTTTTCAACTGGGGATATTTGCTGACTTTAGTAGCAATCATTATTATCATTATTAGTCAAAATCAATCTCCCTATAAAACCATCTCCTGGATTTTAGTTTTAGCTTTAGTGCCGGTTGTCGGTATCCTTCTTTACATTTTTCTAGGACAAAACTACCGTAAACAAAAGATTTTCAGCAGAAAAGGACTGATCGATTTTATTAAATTTGAAGAATTAAGCACCCGTCAATTATCTGATATTGATCGCAAAGCATTAAATAAAAAAGATCAATTTCTAAAGGATAAAATTAAGATTATCAAACTTTTATTGCAAAACAATAAAGCAATTTTGACCTATCATAACAAATGTCAAATTTTGAACAACGGAAAACAGAAATACGAGCTTCTCTTTGAGAAAATTGCTAAAGCAAAACATCACATTCATCTTGAATATTATATTTTTTATTCCGATAACATAGGTGAAAAACTTGGTAATTTGTTAATTAGCA
>DAOTAV010000272.1:0-2516 GCA_035382785.1 Salinivirgaceae bacterium
TGGCCTTGTGACTAACTACGGCTTTCATGGTTTCGGTCAGATGTTGTTCCAACGGTTCCGGATTGTGGGCAAAACGACCATTGGGTTCTCCGTTCAACAAAACAACTTCTACTCCAAGCGATTCCAAAAGTTTTGGTACGGCAAGTGCCCCAACACTGTTGATTCCATCAACCACCGCTTTAAACTTCGATTGGCGAATAGCTTCCGTTTTTACTAAAGGAAGGTTTAGTATCAGATCGATGTGCTTGGGTGTAAAATCAAAATTTTCTATTTTGCCAAGATTTTCCACCGTGGCATATTCAAACTGTTGTCCACGGATGATTTCCATAAGCTGATTACCGTCGTCGGCACTAATAAATTCTCCTTGGGCATTTAAAAGTTTCAACGCATTCCATTCCATCGGGTTGTGCGATGCGGTAATAATGATGCCTCCATCAGCCTGAAAGTGCGGAACAGCCATCTCAACGGTTGGTGTAGTGGCTAAACCAAGATCAATAACATCCACACCACAAGCCGTCAAAGTGTTGATTATGAGTTGTGAAATTAAATTGCCCGAAATTCTTGCGTCGCGGCCTATGGCAACTTTACATCGTTTACCGTAATTTTTTGTTTGAAGCCATTTTGAAAATGCAGAAACGAATTGAATTATTTCCACCGGAGTGAGATTTTCTCCGGATTTCCCACCAATGGTACCTCGTATTCCTGAAATTGATATAATAAGTGGCATTTTTTTTGAAATTTTGACGTGCAATTTACTACATTTCCATAAAATGGCATTACTTTCGCTATTAAATTCTCTAAACCCCATGCTGGCAATATTGTTTCGAATGTAGCATCTATCCAAAATCGTTTTGCCGTGAATTTTTAAGATGACTTTAGAAGCAGCGTATTGTCCATGAAATTTGTAAGAACAATAATAATCCAATGAAACAGCATCAACCTATGAAAGGAAAACGCTCGCCGAGAGGTGAACACAAACCTCACACAAATCGCCGTAACGATAAAGGCGATAACGAAAAGAAAATTGATTTTAACAGCCCCGATTTCTGGAAGGAAATAGAACAAGAGATCGACTTTGAAATGTATTGGCAAGCAGACGAAAGGCCGGAGAAGTTGCCTCGACAAAAATCACCGAGAGAGCCATACAACGAGAGCAGTAAGCATCATTCGGAGAAACACGAACGCCACACATCCGAACGGCGTTCATCCCGTAATCGGAGCGAATCGGATTCATTGTCACAACCACGATATCAATCATCACGAAAAGAACCCGGAAAGCGTGAAGAATTTAACGAGCCTCGTCGGGAAAGAGTTCGAAACAACAACGAAAATAAAAGCGAATCGCGGCAAAATTTTAGCCGGCGCGACGATGATCGTCGATCGGGTCGCTTTAGGGACGATAGAGGCAAGGGAACTCGTTACGATCGAGAACAATTGGGCGAAAAAAATCAACGTGCAGATTCCGAAAAACAATATCTGCCCGCCAGAAGGGAAAATCCCAATCAATTGATACGGTTAAACCGATATATAGCCAATGCCGGAGTTTGTTCTCGCCGCGAGGCTGATCAACTTATTCTGAATGAAGAAATCAAGGTAAATGGAAAGGTGGTTACCGAGCTTGGTTTTAAGGTTAAAAAATCCGATGAAGTCATTTACAAAGGTAAACGATTAAATCCGGAGAAAAAGGTTTATTTGCTACTTAATAAACCCAAAGATACACTTACCACTCTCCACGATCCGGAGGGCCGGAACACTATTTATAGTTACATAAAAGGAGCTACACCCGAACGAATTTATCCTGTTGGTCGTCTTGACCGCAACACAACAGGATTGTTGCTTTTAACCAACGACGGAGAACTATCGGATCTTTTGGCACATCCTTCTTCCATGGTTGAGAAACTCTATCATGTGGTTTTGGATCGTAATTTTGAATTTTCCGATTTTGAAAAACTTTCGCAGGGTGTGGAATTGGAAGATGGTTTCATTGCTCCCGATCGATTGAGTTACGCCGATGGAAAGAAGAACGAGCTTGGTGTTGAAATTCATAGCGGCCGAAATCGGATAGTTCGCAGGATGTTTGAGCATTTGGGATACAAGGTCGTTCGCCTCGACCGCGTTCTTTACGCCGGACTAACCAAAAAAGGACTAGCAAGAGGAGCGTGGCGATTTCTAACGCCCGCAGAAGTTCGCATGCTCTATTCTAAAGTTAGAGCGGCCAAGCGGAATGATAAGACCGGTCCTAAAAAATAAAACTCTAATGCCTAGATTTAAAATTATCCTCGAATACAACGGAGCAAAATTCTACGGATGGCAATTTCAGACAAACGTTCCTACCGTTATGGGCAAATTGATGGACGCCATTCGCCATGTTTACGAAATCGATCGGTTTGAGTTGTATGGTTCGGGGCGCACAGATTCCGGGGTTCATGCGTTGGCACAAGTAGCTCATTTGCAAATTGATTCGGCCATGCCCCCTCATGTTGCATTGGTTCGGTTAAACGAAATTCTACCTTCAT
>DAOTAV010000273.1:0-2503 GCA_035382785.1 Salinivirgaceae bacterium
GCATTTTACTATTCAAAAACATTCGCACATTCGTTGCCTTGTTCGCACAAAAGATGGGAAATTATATGCCGGAGGTTCGTCAGATTTTGGATATTTTGAATCCAATGAAAAGGGAAAACTCAAATACACCAGTTTAAACAATCGATTAATCGACCCGGGTAAAAAATTCTCCGACATTTGGTCTATGGCATCTAATGACTCTGGAGTATATTTAGCTATCTCAGGGGGAATACTTTTTTATGATTATTCAACCATACGCCAAATCTATAATACAAAGGGTGTTGTATATGTATTTGAGGTTTACAATAAAGTTTTTGCCTCTATTGGTTTGGACGGGATTTACGAAATTAAAGGATCCCAAATGGAAAGAATCTCAGGCTTACAACCCCTCAAAACAAAACTAACTCCTTTCGAAAAACAAAAAATATTCATTGTCGGTGAAGAAACCGGAGTATGGATATACGATTATAATAAACGACATGAAGACTCTCTTCATGCATTGACTAAAATTAATACTGTAGTTGACAAAGCTATAAAAGCAGAACTCATAAGCCATGCCTTCTACGATTCTTTGCATCAAGTTTTATACATTACCACAGCCCAATCGGTCTATGGAATTAAGCCCGACGGGACCCTAAAAGTTGTATTAAACTATAAAACCGGACTCCCCGATATTAATCTTATATGCGCCAAAACCGATAAGATTGGAAACCTATGGGTAGGATGTAACAATGGCCCGGCTTATGTCCATGTGGCTAGCCCTCTTCGGATCATTGATGCACGAATGAATCTCATGGGTAACCCTTTCAATTTCATAATAACCCCTAAATACAGCTATTTTACTAATATTTCCGGACTTTTTTATCTCGAAACCGATTCGCTTTTCACACCATACCCTAAAACTCTCAAAACTCTCATTGAACACCCTCTTGGGGCGTGGGCAATGGTCAGAAATAAAGATGAAATACTAGTTTCCATAACTTCATCAATTCGAAAAGTAACCAATAATCAGCTTTCAAACCCGCTTATTAATTTCACCGCCTACACACTTGAATGCATTAATCCATCCAAGCAAATACTTTTTATCGGTGGTCCCGAAAATTCGTGGTTAAGATTGGAAACACCGCAAGGAAAACTAATCCGAATTAATGAAATCATTGGTTCAGTAACCAAGGTGATTCTAGTAAAGGAGAATCAGATTGTTGGAGAAGTCGCTTATCAAGGAGTTTTTAACCTGATTATTGATCCTGAAAATCCAGAGAACTATATTTTTGAATGGATCGTCCCCGGCAAATTTATTCATGATACTCAAGCCATCCCCTTCCGGCTGGGTAATGATATTTATATTGCTTATAAAGCAAATTTCTGCAAATTAGTATTTAACGACAAAGGACTATTGGACACTTTATACGAAGATCGACGTTTTGCTTCTTTAAACACAATCAATAAACCAATTAATTACATTTTTTCAAACGATCCCGAAAACAGTATATTTGTTCTATTGGATAAGGGAGTATATCGTTTTGAATTTAATAGTGGCCGGTCCCTTGATGAAACAAGTAAACCTTACAGAATTATTCCTGGGGGCTTTTTTGTCGATCAATATAAAGAATATTTGATCATTCCAAACACTAAAGGAATTTGTGTTTTTAATATGAATCAAACCTCTCCCGATTCTGTTACTTACAACACCATTATTTCCAATGTCATTTCCGATAGAGATACTCTTTTTTTCGGGTTTCATCCACTAAATAATAACTCTATCACCATCGATAATCCTATCTCCTATAAAAATACCAATATCCAATTCACCTTTTCCTCGCCTTACATGTTCTATCAGGATTCAATCTTTTATGAATGCCGTCTGGAAGGCTATGACAAAGAGTGGATTAATCTAGGATCCAAAAATCAGAAAGAGTACACCAATTTACCCTATGGCGAATACACCTTTCAAGTAAGAGCTAAAAATATTTATCAAAACTATTCCATTCCTGCAACCGTAAATTTCACCATTGAAACCCCATGGTTTGCAACATGGTTAATAAAATTCTTATTGGTTGTAATCGGGATTGTAATTGTCTATATTATTATCAAAATCAACACTTTACGCTTAAAATTACATAACAAGCGACTTGAGCAAATTGTAGAACAACGCACTTTACAAATCGAGCAACAATTAAAAAGTATTCAGGAACAAAACAAAAAGATAGTCGAACAAAATCAAATGATTTCTGAACAAGCCAAGCGTTTGAAAGAAACGAATGCTCAATTGCTACAACTTTCCGTTGTTGCTGAATCGACCGAAAATGGCGTGATTGTTTTTAACAGTTCTTTAGAGATACAATATATAAATAATGGAGTGGTCCATTTATTAGGAATATCTGGCAATACTACTGAGAACAAGGATATAAAAGCGATAGTGACAAAGTATTTTAATCCAATTAAACATCAAATAAGAGAGGTTCAAAAAGAAGGAGCATCGATTTCGTTTGAAACACTTATC
>DAOTAV010000274.1:0-2496 GCA_035382785.1 Salinivirgaceae bacterium
CTCAAATATCTTGGCATTACCAATGCCACCGAAGCGATGAAAGGTGGTCTTTCTCTCCTAAAAATATTTGTAGCCTTTTCGATATCAACAGCAATGAATCTCATCTATGCGCCGGTGATGATGACGCTGCATAAAATAACCGACACTCACATTATTTCCAACGGAGGCACCATAGCCTGTTTATTTAAGCCGATTCAATTCAGAAAAATTTTCGTGGAACTCAATTGGGAAGTTCAATGGAGCTTTGTATTCAAAAAAACAATTCCATTTTTCTGGATACCTGCTCATACAATCACATTTTTACTTCCGGAAGATTTTCAGGTTTTATTTGCAGCCATACTAAGCATTGCTCTCGGCGTGTTTTTAGCCGTAGCAGCGCAATTGAGCAAAGGCAAATAATCGAAAATTGAGATCATGATATCCGTAAATCAGCTTTCAGTACGATTTGGAGGCTTTACTCTTTTTGAAAATATTTCGTTTCTCATTAACCCAAGAGACAGAATCGGACTAATTGGGCGCAATGGAATCGGAAAATCAACCCTCATGAAAATCCTTTGTCGTCAGATGAGCGATTTTGAAGGATCGATATCATTTCCCAATTCGTGTACCTTGGGTTATTTGCCACAACATTTATCGGTATCCGACACTTGCACATTGGTTGAAGAAACTGCCAAAGCCTTTGAAGAGATAAACCAAATTGAAAAGCTGATAGAATCCCTCAATCAAAAAATTGCCAGTTCGCACGAATACACCTCGCCTGAATATTTGGCTAACATTGCACGACTAACTGAAGCCACCGAACGCTATCACTTGTTAGGAGGAGACAAGCGCGATGCACAAATCGAACAAACCTTAAAAGGGCTTGGTTTTTTGGTGTCCGATTTTAACAAACCCACTTCTGAATTCTCAGGGGGGTGGCGCATGCAGATCGAATTGGCAAAACTTATCTTACAAAAACCCAACCTTCTGATGCTCGACGAGCCAACTAATCATCTGGATATAGAATCGATCGAGTGGCTCGAAAACTATTTAAAAGATTACCCGGGTGCCGTTATATTGATTTCCCACGACCGTCGTTTCCTCGATTCCATCACCAACCGAACCATTGAAATTGCCAATAAGCGAATTTATGACTATCCGGTTGCTTACTCAAAATACATTGAGTTGATGGAACAGAGACTCGAAACCCAGAAAGCTGCTTTCGAAAACCAACAGAAGAAAATTAAAGACACCGAAGCCTTCATCGAACGCTTCCGATACAAAGCCACCAAAGCCATTCAAGTTCAGAGTCGAATTAAAGCTCTTGAAAAATTGGAGCGAATTGAAATTGACACGTTCGACACCAAAGTAATGAACTTAAAGTTTCCCCCTGCCCCACGTTCCGGAGATATTGTTGTTGAATGTGAAAACATTTCAGTTTCCTATCAAACCTATCGAGTTCTCGATTCGGTCAATCTTCTAATCGAACGTGGAGAAAAAGTTGCTTTTGTCGGTAGAAACGGCGAAGGAAAAACTACCATGGTTAAAGTCATTCTCGACCAAGTACCTCACCATGGAATAAAAAAAATCGGTCACAATGTAACCATTGGCTATTATGCTCAAAATCAAATTGAACTTTTAAATCCAAAAAAAACAGTCTTACAAACCATCGACGACATTGCTGTGGGAGACATCCGAACTAAAGTACGCGATATCTTAGGCGCATTCTTATTTTCAGGTGATGACATCGACAAACCCGTGGCGGTATTAAGCGGCGGAGAAAAAGCTCGTCTTTCGCTTGCCTGCATGCTTCTCAAACCCATAAATCTGCTGATTATGGACGAACCTACACATCACCTTGACATGCTTTCGAAAGATATTCTTAAAAGCGCATTGCTAAATTATGATGGAGCCCTCATTTTGGTATCTCACGACCGCGACTTCCTCGATGGACTAACCGATAAAATTTTTGAATTCCGCGATAAAAAAATCCGGGAACACCTCGGTGGAATCAATCAGTTTCTTGACAAACGGCGGCTTGAACGATTGCAAGATCTAAACTCAACCCGAAGAGACGAACAGCAACCCAACAAACCATCAAACACAGAAAGCAAAGAACAATACTTGAAGCGCAAAGAATTCGAAAAAGAACTACGAAAAATTCAGGTAAAAATTCAGAAACTCGAAGAAGAAATCCACCAAAAAGAGAAGAAGCTCGAAGAAATTGGCCACGCCCTTGCTCAACCGGAAAATCTTTCGAACCAAAATCTATACCTCGATTACAATCAAATTAAAAACCAAATTGAGCAACTCTCCGAGATGTGGCTCTCCCTCACCGAAGAATACGATAATGTTTCTAAAAACAACGGATAAGCTACACGATTTATAATCGATTATTCACACATCTCACAAATTTTGCTGTGACCGATAAAAACAAAAAAACCGGAATAATCTTCCGGTTTTGTGATTCAGCTGGGATTCGAACCCAGGACCCCATCCTTAAAAGGGATGTGCTCT
>DAOTAV010000275.1:0-2454 GCA_035382785.1 Salinivirgaceae bacterium
CAGTTTTTAAACTTTCCCGTATCGATTTTCATACCTTGCCCGTTGATGGATGACTGAAAGGCAAGAGTTATTAACCACAGAAGCGACAGACTTAACGCATTTTTAATCATTAGGAGAGATTCTGATTCAGTTTGCTGTTCATCTCAAGAAGTTCGTCCATATATTTTCGGTCGTTCGATAGAAGTGGAATTTTGTTTTGTCCACCCATTTTTCCGCGCTGTTTCATCCACTGATAAAATAAGCCTGGTTGCGCCACGATTAGGTTTAATGGCATTAAAACCGTGTCATTGAAGCGTTTGGCTTCATAATCGCTATTTAATGATTGGATATTTTTATCAAGAAGTGCAGAAAACTCAGCAATGGACTGTGGCAAGGTTTCAAACTCGATAAGCCATTGATGAGCGCCTTTGGTGTTGCTTCCCATGAACATTGGAGCAACCGTAAATTCAATAACCTTGGCACCTGTTTGGGTGCACGTTTGTTGAAGAGCCGTTAAGGCGTTGTGTACCATCAGTTCTTCACCAAATACATTGATATATTGTTTGGTACGTCCAACAATTTTTATTTTTGGAGGTGTTTTTGATGTAAATTCCACAACGTCGCCAATCATATATCTCCATAGACCACCGTTGGTTGAAATCACCATGGCGTAGGGTTTGTTTAATTCAACGTCGGCAACAGTGCAAGCCGTTGGAAAGGGTCGATCAATTTGGTCTAGTGGAACAAATTCGTAAAAGATACCATAATCGAGCATCAATAGCATTGATGAATCGTTGGGGTCGTTTTGAAGAGCAAAAAAACCTTCAGATGCGTTATAGGTTTCCAGATATTGCATCTTGGGCGAAGTAATAAGCTCCTTGTAGGTCTGTTGGTAAGGGAGAAAACTTACTCCTCCGTGAATAAAAAGTTCGATATTAGGCCAAACATCTTCTAGGCGCTCTTTCCCCGAAACACGTAGTATTTCCTTGATCAGCACCAGATTCCAACTTGGCACTCCTGCCAATGCGACAATATTTTTGTGCAGGGTTGATTCGGCAATTTTTTGAACTTTCAGCTCAAAATTCTCAATTAAGGCAATTGATGGGTGGGGTTCGCGAACAAAATTTACCCATGAAGGCGTGTTTCCGATTAATATGGCCGATAAGTCTCCGAAATACGATTTGGGCGATAGCTGATTTATTTGTGTGCTGCCTCCCAAAGTAAGGGTTTTTCCGCTGAAGATTGCAGTTCTAGGATTGTTTGACAGATGTACACCCAAAACATCCCAACCACCTTTAAAATGACATTTTTTTAAAGAATCTCGGGTGATAGGAATAAATTTGCTCTTATCGGCAGTTGTCCCCGATGATTTTGCAAAAAAGCGTATTCTTCCGGGCCAGAGAACGTTATTAGCCCCGGTCATCTGTTGTTTAATATACGGTTTTATTGTTTCATAATCGTGAACCGGAACCCGATTTTGAAAAGTTTCCACCGATTTTATAGTAGAAAACTTATATTCCTGACCAAAAATGGTTTTTTTGGCCGTGTGTAAAAGTTGATCTATCTGACGAAACTGAATTTCTGTCGCTCGTTTTGAATAGTTCTCAATTTGCGGTATCCTGCTCTTTGAATACAGCCAAACAATATGTTTAAAAAGCAACATAATTTTTTAACCTAATTTGGACAAAGATAGAAAACAATAGCTTTTTTACAATAAATTTACAAATTGTTAGAAAAATGTTTAACTTCGTATCTGCAATTTGCTCAACTTCCTTTTTATGAATTATATCGATATCTTTATTCTACTTCCCTTACTTTGGGGCATTTGGAGCGGATTTCAGCGCGGTTTAATTCTTATGTTAGGATCAATAGTCGCTTTAGGGTTGGGAATATACGGAGCAATTCTTTTTTCTGATGTAGTTGCAAATTTCCTAACCCAAACTTTAAACTTTAACTCAAAATATCTTTCCTTGATCGCATTTTCAATAACTTTTCTGCTTTTAGTTGTTGCCATTCACCTTATTGCACATTTAGTAAATACTTTGTTTGAAATCGTTGCTTTAGGGTTTGTAACGAAACTTTTGGGTGCCATTTTAGGACTTTTAAAATGGCTAATCATTGTAAGCGTTATTTTATCGGTCCTGAATGCAGTTGATGCCCAATTTCATTTCCTGCCGCAAGAAAAGCTCAGAAGTAGTATGCTTTATGACCCGGTATCAAGAATTGCACCGGCAATTTTTGATTATTTTAAGTTTGAAAAAATAATTCAATAACTATAAACCAAAATCGAATGAGAGCGATAAAAACTTTTTTCATTGTATTTTCCATCGGACTTCACATGAGTTTATCAAGTCAATCCTTAGTGGAAAATAATCGTTATCCCGGAGAAATCATTTGGACCGAAGTATTTAACAGTGAGTTCTGGAGTTCCACGGTTAATAACGATTCAACTGTAATTGAAAACCTTCCTGCGGG
>DAOTAV010000276.1:0-2403 GCA_035382785.1 Salinivirgaceae bacterium
GTTTCTGTGCCCTGCGTACGATTATCCACATTGACAACAAATACGCCCATATTTCCTTTCGCCGGCCCCATTAGTTTATGAAGTGGGGCAAAAGCCGAATAAGCATTTAACACAGGTTCGAAACCCAATCCTGCAATATTACGGGTATTAAAGTTAACGAACCTTACCGTATCGGGCCGGGTATTCATTTCCTTGGCATAATCAGCTAAAGAAGACAAATTTTTTGATTTCAATTCGGTAATGATTTTTTCAGCTTTTTTCTCACGTACAAGTTGACTCCGAATCACTGTTACTACCTCTGATAAAGGAGCTGTTCCTGCCGGAATAACATTATCCAATCGTGCTACAATTCGCAAATTAGTCAAATCAAACTTTTTAACGGCACCTTTCTCCTTTTCGTTAAATGCCCACTGAATTACCTGGCGAGAACCGGGCATTTGAGCAATAGAAAAATCGGTTGAAGAAATTGTGTAATTGGGAACAACAGCATATCCTTTCTGTTTCGCCAATTCAGTAAATTTTTTGCCGACATCCGGAAGGGATAAAAATTGATTCAATTCATTATCCACATTGTTAGATGTTCGTTCACTTACCACTACAGGCATATTAATCACAGCCAATTTATATTTTGTTACGGGTTTTGTTTTTTCTTCCACTTGCACAATAATAGACTGACCGGGGACCGATATCTTCCTCACTTCTCCAACCTGCATAGAAAAAACCGTTTGAACAAAATCATTCCCCACCGAAGCAATATCGATTTCCCTTACCCATCCGGCATCTCCTCCATTGGATTGGGGATTTAATTCGTTTGCTACTTGAGCGAAAGGTTTTCCACCTTTAATCACAGTGAAGACACTATCGACAAAATGTCTTACCAACGAATCTTGTTCACCTGCACCTGCAGTAGGCACAACAATCATCCGCAAACGAACCGAATCGGGAGCTACAATTTTATCGATCAGTTTATAAATCTGATAGGAATTCCCTTCTCGAACCGGACCGTACATATCGCCAATAGTAGCAGAAGAAACAAAAGAACGTTGACTTTCAGTCAACACATTGGCGGCCAAATATACATCATGGTAAGGTGTTTCGGAATAATCGGCAACAACGGCTGATGGATTAGTTGACTCGGCGAGTTTTTTAGCTGCTTCCATTGCCTGAGCCTCGACTTCGGCAAAATCCTCATCACTCGGTGCTATTTCACGAATAAAATAAGTGATCTTTGCAATAGGAGTATTCAGTTTGAAATTCTTCTTGTGTTTCACGTAAAATGCCCGTATTTCGCTATCCTCAACTGTTACTAATGTATCGGGAATGGTATAATAGTTCTGTACAACATACGTTAAATCGGCATTTTGCTGCGATAAATCGAATGAAGTTTTAGCCTCCATATCATTTACCATGACTGCACTTGCCAAAAGTGTCCGATATTTTTCTTCCAGACGTTGATATTTGATCAAATTCTCGATAAACAGCCACATTGACTTATATTGTTGAACAAGAGCTTTCTCTTCAGGTTGAAGCGACGCTGTAGGAGTATTTATGGCTGTAAAGAAATTTGTCAAGGCTTCCCTGTCATAAATTCCTGTTTTCGGATCAACAAAAAGAGGCAATTGCTGAAGAAGAGGAGATATGTTTTCACCATGCACAAGGTCATTTATTTCTTCTTTCGAAACCGTTAACCCAAGCTTTTTGGCCTGATTATCCAGTATGCATTCTCTAACCATCTGCTGATAAACCAACTCCTTAATTTGAAGAGAAGCATTTTCATCCAACGAACTCTCGCCGCTCATCATTTTTTGAAAATTTTCCCACTCCGTTACACGGGTAAAATATTCTTCAGTCGAAATAACTTTCCCGTTGACTTCAAAAACCTTATCCTGAGATTTACGGAAAAGAGTACTCCCCGATGTCAATAGATCTCCCAATATAAACGCCAACAAAGCGATACCAATGACCGCAATAAGAAATCCTGCTTTATTCCTAATTTTTTGTAAAGTAGCCATTTATGCTAATCAATATTTAATAGATTTGATTATTAAAAAATTTTCTTTCCAACAAGGGCACGAAGTTAGCAAAAATAAAAGAGATATTCCTTCTTTTTAAAAGAAAAGTATACGTTTTTTAATAGGACAACAATTTTCAATTATCCGATGTATTGTTTTCAATAAGCCTCACCACCTCAATTTTTCGTGCAGAAACTTTTAATATTTTAAAAGTAAATTTTCCAATATCAACCGTTTCATATGTTTTCGGGAAACGCTGAGTATAATGCAATATCAGTCCGGCAACTGTGGAATAATCTTCCGATTCGGGTAAATCCAATCCAAACATTTCGTTAAGTTGATCGATCTCCATTCTTCCGGAAATCACATATTCATTTTCATTTTCTTGTTT
>DAOTAV010000277.1:0-2379 GCA_035382785.1 Salinivirgaceae bacterium
GATTATATTTGAAACCAAATTTAACTTACATTACACACTTTTAGGGATACTACCGCCACTTTTTAATACCCTAAACTCAGCAATGTTCACTCCGGCATTAATGTGTATAAAATCAAAAACTTTGATATTTGGACCGATATAAAAGTTTTTAAACAGATTCTTACCTCCAAAACCAACAAACCAACCTAAATCCGAAGAATAACGGGCATCTTCGGGAGTAAGTCGCATTATTCTCACCGAAGCCCCGGTTATCATGTCAAATTCAAAACTTCCCGCATTCTCATTAATAATTTCATATTTTGTAATGTTTTGAGAATTTTGGGGTGCCAATACATACAACGGGGTTCTGAAAGCTCTCAGGGCAACTCCTTGTACAATAGCCACCGGTTTCCCTTTTTTATCGCGGGCAGAAAGTCTTGCTTTTAGCTCCTGAACCTGATTTTCGAGAAAACGATTTTCCTGAGCGGTTTGCAGATATGCTTTTTGAACATTGAATAAGGTATCTTTTAGCGAATCAACCAATTTGTCAGCAATCTCACGACGCTTAAACAGTTCTGTTATTTCCTGATTTTTCTTTTCTAGGTCAGATTGTTTTTCTTCAATGCTTCGGGCTAATAATTCTATTTCACGTTTCTTACCTTCAATCTCTTTTTCTTTAGCTGTTAACTGTCCTTCAAGTTTCACTGCATCGATTTTTGTCCCCATCAATGCTTCACGATAAATGTCTTCCTTCTCTTTAAACATTAAATCTTTTTGAAACAAAAGCTGATTCTGTTTTTCAAGCATTTTGTTTTGCTCAGCAATTTGTTTTTCCATAGCCGAAATCTGAACCTGCAATTCTCGGTTAACAGGAATCAGACGATGGTAATTTTCGGTAAGAGTATCGGATATTGTTTTCCAATAAACAATCTTTTGGTTTAAGCTGTCAATCTTATGTAAGAGAATTGCCGAAAATTGCTGCAAATCCGACTTCTCTATATTTGTCTTGGATAAAGCTTTTTGATAAGTATTAACCAATTGCTGAAGCGAATCGGTAGTTTTTACCAAACGATTAAAACGTTGGATTAGTGAATCTTCTCGCTCAACTTGACCATAAACGGAAAGACACAAAAGAGATATGCCAATAACGAAAACTGTTTTCTTCATAGTATTGTTGCACATAAGACGTGAATAAAGACGACCTCGATTTCTCAAAACACGTACCAATTCCCCATATCAGAAGTGCAACAGTTTAATGTAGGTATTTTTTTAATATTGTGAATAGACGAATGGTATCAATTGGTTTGGATATATAATCGTCGCAACCTGCTTGAAAACATTTCTGCTTTTCTTCGTCCAAAGCATAAGCAGTTTGAGCAACAATCGGTAATTGGGGTTTTATCGATTTAATAGCCCGTGTGGCATCGAGACCGTTCATCACAGGCATTTTAATATCCATTAATACTAAATCAATATCCTCTTTGCGTGCAATTTCCAAAGCCTGAGCGCCATCTTCTGCTTGAAGAATTTCAACACCAGTTTCCTCCAAAACTTCTTGAAAAAATATCATATTTACTTCTTCATCTTCGGCAACCAGTATGCGTTTTCCTTTCCAGTCAAGATTGCTCCACGGATTCTGATTCATGTTTTTCTGTTCAATTTTATGCGTAAAAATAACACTTTTTTTTTAAAACAAACTATTAAAAATTTCTCAAAACAATTAGTTTTAAAAAAAGAAGCTTAACTTTAAGGAAATAAAACCAAAACTGAATCGCTATGAACCTAAAGTATCTTCGAGCACTTTTTTATCTTGGCTTTATCGTACTAGTGCTGATTACCACTCCTACAGTGAACGCTAATTCGTTTGCCGGAAATCAACCCATAGAGCAAACCGAAACGCATGGAGCCGATATGTCACCACTTTTTTTCATTACTTTCTCTTTATTTATTGGTGTGGCAACCCGTTATTTATTACGAAAAAGTCCTCTTCCCTACACTGTTGCCCTAATCATTATGGGTGTTTTACTTGCCATCCCGCTACGCTTCGAATGGATTGCCGTAGAAAATACCTTTGGCAAAGCAATCGAATGGGCAGGTCACATTGACCCTCATTTAATATTATTCATCTTCCTGCCAACCTTGATTTTTGAAGCAGCTTTCGGACTCGACACCCATACCTTTAAAAAGTCCTTCAATAATGCAACCATATTAGCCGGCCCCGGACTACTTGTAGGAATGGCCATTGTTGGCTTTTTGATTTTGGGAATAAAATTTTTGGGAGCCAACTTATCTGATTGGGACGTTACTTATGCTATGTTGTTTGGCGCAATAATTATGGCAACGGACCCTGTTGCCGTGGTAGCCTTATTAAAAGAACTTGGTGCATCGAAAAAGCTCAGC
>DAOTAV010000278.1:0-2344 GCA_035382785.1 Salinivirgaceae bacterium
TCTTCATCGGGGTTTGTTTCATTCAACAGCTCGGCAAATCCAATGATTCCGTTCATTGGTGTGCGAATTTCATGACTCATATTGGCAAGAAAAACCGATTTCATTCGATCGCTCTCTTCGGCTTTTCGTTTTAGGCGAATGAGGTTTTCCCGAGCCTGATGCATTTCAGTGAAATCTTCAATGTAAACCAAAACGCTCTCCAAAATATCGCGATTAATAACCGGAGAAAGGATATAACGGGCATTGACCATCTTCCCCCAAACACTTGTATAGGGCATTTCGTTTTTCACCGCTATTCTTTGTTCAACGCATTTCTTAAAATCAGCTGAAAAACCGGTCTGGACAAGTGGCTGTGCATTTAAAACATTTATTTTTTTTGTCGCTTCGGCTGAGGGTGAGCCTAAAATGGATAAAACAGCCGGATTGAGTTCCAGAATTGTTCCGTCGGGTTTGACATTGAGGATTCCCAGGGAGGAGTTTTGTAACAATAATCGTATTTTATTTTCGCGCAATTCGGCTTCATCTTTGGATTGCTTAAGATTCTCCTCATAATTGTGTCGAATGCGTAGGTTGATTAATATTGTTGCAAATAGTTTTAAGATCGAAAATTCATCCTCTGTCCATTGACGCTCTTTGTTGGTTGAGCCAAAACCAATAATACCAACATTATCAGAAGTATAGAATAGTGGTATCAACAAAATTGATTTTAATCCTGTGTGTTTAACAATAAAATTGTAAAAAGGATGATCGGTAGTTTGGTAAATCGTCAGATAATCCGTTTTTCTGCCACCTAACAATGTGCTTTTTATTTCTGTGGGGAGATACTCTCCAAAAATTTGTTGAGGAATGGTATTTGACTGAGGGTACTCGTTATTCTTATCCAACCATCGGTTCTGAAAATCATAATCAAAAATGACTATCTTCTCGATGTTCATTGCCTTGGCTAAATCTTCCAAGGCCTTATTTACTGTTGTATCTATAGGATTAATCTCAAATGTTGATAGCCGAGCAGCAATGTTTAAAATATTCTGTAGCAACTGAGTTTTATACTCAAGAGCTTTTTTATATTCCTTGCTTGTTGAAATATTGCGCGCTGATGCAATAATTGTTAAATTATGGTTGATATCTACCGATTGCAACGACACTTCCATCCAAAACGAACTTCCATCCTTTCTGCGGGCGTGCCATTCACACACTTTTTTAATGTTTTTATCGATAACTTCGCGAAAATCTTTTACAATGATTTCAGAATTTTGTTCCACGCCATCGACTAGAAAATTGCAAATAGGTTTTCCTAATACCTCCTCTTTGTCGCTATACCCATACATTTCTAACATGGTTTGATTTACATCCAGTAACAATAATGTATTGGCATGGATGACAAATATGGCATCGGAAGTAGAATTAAAAATCTGACGATAGTTTTGTTCGCGTTGTTCAAGTTCATTTTTGACCTTTTCGAGCCGGATGAACGCCTCCGAAAGACGTTGGTTTGTTTTATGCAGCTCAATGCTCTTTATTTCCGACTCCAACGTTCTGTATCTTAATTCTTCTTCAGCTTTTTTCCTCTCGGTTATGTCCTGAAAATATCCATAAACTATCACCGGCACATCGTTTCTGTTGATGCTTCGGACACAGATATGAATATCGGTGATTGTTGTGTTGGGATTCGAGAGCTTGGCATCGAAATTATATTGACGGTTTTGTTTCAATCCTTGTTGAATCTTCAGTATGATTTCTTTGGAAATTTTTACGCCCGACTTTAGAATAAATTCTTTCAATTGTTTGATGCATGGCTTAATTCCTAACACTTCACAGGCTTTATCTGAAATTTGTAGGTGATTGGTTTGCGTATTATAGCTCCACAAATAAAGATTATCGTTCAGAAGAGTATTAATGTTTAGTTGAACCTCGTCTATGGATTGTTTATCGATGGTTTCAACACAAGTTTCAAATCCCCAAAGCATTAGTTTGCTATTGTGGGGCGAAACACGCCAACTCACCAAATAGCGAAGATTATCGTTAATCTCGAGATGGGTTTGAAATTTATGAACCTTTCCTTTCTGAGCTAATTCAATTATTAATGCTGTTGATGCTATTTCAGTTGGCGGAATAAGATCATAAATATTCTTGACAATGATTTTTTGTTTTTGAAACAGCGCTTGCCAGTATTCATTGAACGAAAGAATCTCTCCTTCAGAGTTTATCTGAATTTCAATGAATGGAGAACATGTCTCTAGCCGATTCAAAACTCAAAATTTTTGCCGGATAAAGATACATTTTTTTATAAACCCAAAATTGTCATTAGAACTCGAATAATGGAGGTGAGTTGATATTATTCACC
>DAOTAV010000279.1:0-2298 GCA_035382785.1 Salinivirgaceae bacterium
TCTCAATTTCTGCAACCAGTAGTAATCAGTCGGTAGTGCCCAATGCCAATGTTGTTCTCGGGGGAAGCGGAACCAATCGTACCATACAAGTGACTCCTAATCCCGGAGTGCATGGATATTCCATCATTACCATTGCAGTAACCGACGGGACTTGTACCACTTATCAGAGGTTCAGAGTTTCGTTCGGTAATCTTTGGTTAGGGAAAACCACTGATTGGCACACAGCCGCAAATTGGGCAGGAGAGATCCCAAAATCGGGAACTAACGTTTATATCCCAGCATCGCCACAAGGCGGATGTTTCCCTCATATCTCCAACAACGCTATTGTTCGAGATATCACCCTTGAGCCGGGAGCTTCGTTGACAGCCAGCAATCCGATCTCTTTCACTATTGAAGGTAATCTCACGAACAACGGAACTATTAACATCCAAAATGGTTCCACCAATATCATCGGTACTGGGGTGTCCCTTTCCGGAACAGGTGAGATGCAAGTTCATAATCTGAATTTATCGGGAAGCATAACCTGTTCAACTAATTTGTTAGTTTCAGGGAATTGGATACGAACCGGTTCGTTCACTCACACAGCCGGTAAGGTTTCTTTCAATGGAAACCAGACACAAACTATCACCACTACTGAATCGTTTATATCTCTTGGGATTGACAACTCCGACGGAGTAACTTTGGAGCAACCTGTCGCTGTTGCAGATACGCTTGAATTAACATCAGGTATCCTAACAATTGGAAATACATTACAATTAGCCGATGGTGTTACCATAGTCAGAACAGCCGGATCAATATCCGTTATGCCAACTTTTGCCGGGGTGGTAAATCTAATTTATAAAGGATCGGTAACCACAGGAAACGAAATTCCTGTATCGAGAAATATTGCCAACTTAAAAGTTTCTGCTCCCGGGATTAACGTAACGTTGAACGGCTCATTAAATGTTTCAGGGATTTTAACCTTGACTCAAGGTGTTATTACTACCGGAATTCATCAACTTCGAGTTACAAACAATAACCCGAATTCCATTGAGGGAGGCAGTTCGAATGCTTTTATCAACGGAACCTTGGTGCGTTATATAACTCAAAATACATCGAACTATTTATTCCCGATTGCCAATGGTCTTACTTCGTTGGATTATGCTCCTGTGGTCTTTATGAATAATAATCTTACGGGAACAACTTATCTTACTGTAAGTTTATCGAGTATTAACGTCGGTGGACAAAATCATAATAATTTTCTAAATACCGATGAATCCGGCGGGAATAGCTATGTGGGCGTAATTCCTAACGCTTTATGGCATATTAATCCTGATGCTCAACCTACAGCCGGATCCTATGGCGTTCAACTCTATTTTAATAATGCCGTAGCGGCTGCACTAAGCGGTCTTGATAACTATTTTGGTATTTTGAAACGCCCATCGGGTTCAACATCCTATGCCGACTGGAATAGTTATGGAACGGAAACCATAATTCCTGCCAATGGGCAACCGGGACGAACTGTGGCATCGGGTTATGCTCAGAGAATAGGTTACACTTCGTTTAGTGAGTTTGTCATTGCAACCAGTGAGTGGCCATTACCCGTCCGATTGAAATCATTTGAAGGTCAATTCTTTAATGGATATAATCAGTTACAATGGACAACCCTGTCTGAATATAATAACAAAGAATTTCTGCTTTTGCGTAGCACGGATGCCGTTCATTTTGAAGAAGTAGCACGAATTGCAGGGGCAGGAAATTCATCCATTCAGAAGAGCTATTCTTATATTGATCGTCCCAGCGTAATTCAAAATTATTACTACAAACTTATTCAGATAGATTTTGACGGCAAACAAACCGAACAAGGTTTGGTTTTCATCGAAATGCCAATCTTTTCAGCCGATATTGAGCTCTATCCGAATCCAACTCAGCAATTTATATTTGTTGATTTGCAGGCCTATAGTAGCGGCACAATTCAGGTTTCACTCTTCTCGGTTATGGGACACGATCATTTAAGTCAAGAGTTATCCATTCTTCAGGGATATAATCGGTTAAAAATTGATATTGGCAACTTTGCTCCCGGGGTCTATTTGTTGAAATTGTTCAATGGAAAAGAATTTATTATCAGAAGCATCATTAAGCAATAAATACCTATAAAAAAGAAGGGATGCTGAAAGTCGGCATCCCTTCTTTTTTTGTGGGGTTAGGTTTAAATCAATTTTCGTTCTTGCGCAAAAAAGAAAATTTGATCTACAATTTCGGTAGTTGTGGTAGTATCCCTAAAAGTGTGTAATGTAAGTTAAATTTGGTTTCAAATAT
>DAOTAV010000280.1:0-2252 GCA_035382785.1 Salinivirgaceae bacterium
CGAAAATTGTAGTCGGCTCCCGCCACATAGTGTATCGATTTTTGTGATTTGAGATTTTTGTTTAGGGTTCCACTATGAGTTACAAACTCTTTATAAAACGCCGGTTGGTAATAAACGCCACTACTAATACGGAATAACCAATCGCGATTCCACGAAGGGCGAACGGCAAACGTTGCTCTTGGACTAAAAAGCCTGTCATCAGTGTATTGGAGATAATGCAATCTGACTCCCGCTGTTAGATAAATTTGAACACTGTCAATTGAAAATTGCCATGTATCTTGAGCATAGGAACTTAGTCGCAGAGTATTTAATTGATTGGTAAAACGACGAACGTAAAAAAGATTTACCGTTGAATCATACAATGAATAGTATGGAACACTATATCCGGCTGAATCAAGCATTTTCCACTCGTTTGTTTCGTCGTTAATCCGATCGGTTTTTAATGATGCGCCCCAACGTAAATGATGTTTTCCTGATTTATGCTGCCCCGAAATTGAAAGAGTTGAAACCCATGCATTTAAGTAATTTCGGGCATGGTCTAAATAGGACCCCACGGCTAAGGAACCCAAACTATCACCCAGTGTGGAACTTCCTAAATTAGCATCAATCTGATTCAACCAATATTCGCCGAGAATATCATAGGTTTCCTTTTCACTGCTGTAAAACGATGATAGCGAAACCCAAAACTGATTCTGTTCGTTTGGGGTAAATTTGAGAGCAGTACTTCCTTGATACGTAGAAAATCGGTCTAATTCTTGTCCTTCAAAATATACTTTAAATCGCATAACATTGTTAACCAACCCAAAAGTGGTCTCGCGAACTGTTGGTTTAAACAAAAATTTATTGTCAGCAACATAAGCAAGGAAACTCAACTCTAAATTCTCACTAATATCATAGGTTAACAACGACTGAAAATCGAAAAACGAAGGTTGATAATCTCCTTTGGTATCAAGCGTGCCGAGAATATTTTTAGTTTGTTTATAACGGATTCCTGTCAAATGCGAAAACCTTGAATTATCGGTAGCTCCTTCCACTAATAAAGCACCTCCTAATAAACCTAAATCGAGTTTACTTTGAAATTTCGATGGTCTTCGATATTCCACGTCCAAAACCGACGACATTTTGTCTCCATATTTTGCATCGAAGCCTCCGCTACTAAAAGAAATAGAGCGAATCATGTCAGAATTGATAAAACTCATTCCTTCCTGTTGTCCGCTACGCACCAAAAATGGCTTATATATTTCGATTCCATTGACGTAAATTAAATTTTCATCGTAATTTCCTCCCCGAACCGAGTATTGATTACTCAGTTCATTATTTGTAGCAACTCCGGGCTGCGATTTAACAACTAATGAAATTGGGTCGGAAATCCCGGGCATTTGTTTTAAAAACTTTGGATTTAAATATTGTGTTGTTGTATGCCGAGTAGGTTCATCCACAACTCGCACCTCATCAATGTTTTTCACTTCGGGTCGTAGAATAATTTCTAATCTATGCTGCTTACGCTCTTCCGTATGAATGGTAAGTGTTTTTCGTTCATATCCAACGCATGATACAATTAGCGTAATATCGGTATTTGCAGGAACTTCTAATTCAAACCGACCTAAAGCATCGCTTGTGGTTCCATAATTTTGCCCATCGATGACAACGGTTGCAAACTCAACAGGATATTTATCCGTATCGAGTATCTTTCCTAAAATTGTAGCTTTTTGCGATTTGCCTACGTTTGAAAAAAGGCAAACAAGTAGTAAAAGAATTACTCTATTCTGCATCAAAATTTCATAAATTTGTTTACAAAACTATAAATCTTTACGTTTATTGCCGAAAATCAAACTAAAATCTATTCTATGACAAAACAATTTTTTTTAACCATTCAGACCCAAGGTAAAGGTTTTTATAACATCACGCAAAAAATTATAAATCAAGCATATCCTTTGCCCAACAACGGTATTATGAATGTCTTTTTGCAACATACTTCTGCAGGGCTTACCATAAATGAAAATGCCGATCCTGATGTTTTAACAGACCTGAATCGCTTTCTTGAAAACATTTGTCCTGAAACAATCCCATGGTTTCTTCATTCAGATGAAGGTAACGACGATATGCCGGCTCATATTAAATCAAGCTTAATTTCCGTGTCATTAACCATTCCCATTATCAATCAAAAACCTGCCCTTGGGACATGGCAGGGAATTTATCTTTGCGAATTTAGAAAGCAACCACACGCACGTAAAATTATTGTTACTATTATT
>DAOTAV010000281.1:0-2243 GCA_035382785.1 Salinivirgaceae bacterium
ATTTTCGGGTGCTGGTTTAACAACAACTTTACATTCTGCTCCGGTGTGGAGCCCAACTCCTTCCAATGAAAAGGATGTTTTTAATGTGGTTTGTTTTGCGTTCATACCATAATTTTTTGCAAAAATACTATATTCCAATTTATTTACAAAAACAGAATAAAACCGGTTAAAAGGCCAGTTTTGCCAATCGTAGGAGATGATTTTCCAATTCCATCCGGCTTTTTGTGAAATGCATCAAGAAAGACCTTTAGTTGAATGGAGAGTTTTTCTGTAATATGAAAATTTCCGGAAACATCGAGATGTAGTCCATAGAGAGTTTTTTCGCCAATGTAGTATTCATGGAGAATTTTTCCCTCGGCTTTGTAGTGGGATATCGTTGGAATGGCATTTGCCGAAAAAAACAAATCGTTGCCAATTTTGCTGCTCAACCAACTTACGCCTAAACCCCAATGGGTGAATTGTTCTTTACCCCAAATGCTGTCGCGGTCGCTGTAAAAGTAGCTTCCGCCCCATTGTGCTGCTAATCCTATTCTTGATTTGTTAAACCAACTTAGGGTAGTTCCATAACCAAAACCTCTTTTCAATTCATCGCGTAAAAGAGTTTGGCTATTCAAATTGCCAAAACCCGGAGTGTAATGACCGAACGATATCCCGATATTCGACATTAGCACAAACGTTGGATATTTCAGGTTGGGATAGCGTGGATAGAGATGGTATATTGCTTCTTTAATGTCCGAATAAACTAAAACAATCATCGAATCCGGATAACCGAAAAGCTGACATTCAAGCCTGTCGTTTTCACGGTCGATTTCAATTCGGGAACAACGAATGGTGTCGTTTTGCCGAGTGATAACCGCATGTTGTCCAAATAAAGGGGCAGTTGTTAAATAATAAAGAAATGCAATAAATGATAATCCACGAAAAAAATACATCGAATGAATATTTTCTCGACGAAGATACAAAATTTACCATTCCTACATTTTTTCAATCTATTGATTATGGTTAAGCATGCAGATATAGTTTGGAATTAGTAACGGTAAATTATTTTTTCCAACGATGGAAAATGTTGATTAGATTCAATATTTTTGGCCAAACGAAACAGAAGAATATGGAATTGTTGTCAGGAATTGTGATGCGTTCTACCGGAGGACTAAATACCGTTAAAATTGATGAAACGGGAGCTGTGGTCGATTGTTCGGTGCGGGGAAAAATACGGTTGAAAGGATCGAGAGTAACTAATCCTGTGGTGGTAGGCGATCGTGTAAGGTTGACTTTAGACGCTTCAGGAAAACATGGTACAATTGAAGAAATAATTCCGCGGAAAAACTACATAATTCGTCGCTCTACCAACTTAAGTAAGGAGAGTCACATTTTGGCTGCCAATATCGATCAGGTTTTTGTTATGGCAACAATAAGCGAGCCACAGACATCTTTAATGTTTATCGACCGGCTTTTGATTACTGCCGAAGCTTACAATATTCCGGCGAAAATTGTTTTCAATAAACTCGATTTATGTCAAGGGGAACTTGAGATGCAATTGGCAGAGTATCTTTATATTTATGAAACCGCCGGTTATCCCTGTTTTGTTACTTCGGTTACGAAAAAAATCGGACTGGAAGCGATACGAAATGAACTTCAGGGGAAAGTCAGTATGTTCACCGGACATTCGGGAGTCGGGAAAAGTTTATTGTTGAACACGTTGGAACCTTCGTTGAACCTTAAAGTGGGCGAGATTTCCAAGACACATCAACAGGGGAAGCATACCACAACCTTTGCTTCAATGCATGAGTTGAGTTTTGGTGGTTATGTAATTGACACTCCCGGGATCCGCGCTTTTGGTCTGATTGATATCGACCGCGACGAGCTGTTCCATTATTTCCCTGAAATTTTCAAATTATCGGCTGAGTGTAAATTCTACAATTGCAAACACATTCAGGAACCCGGATGTAGAGTTATACAAGCTGTCGAAGAGGAGGAGATTCCCGCTTCGCGTTATCAAAATTACGTGACGATCTTCCTAGATAAGGATGACACTAAATATCGTACCGACGATTACCAATAGTTTGATTTTTATAATTGCCATTCGGATATCTCATCCGATGCCCCTTGCGGAAAAAATTATGAATGAAGCTTTATCCACATGATTTTCTGAGGATCTAGAATTCTAATATCATTCCCTTCTATTTCGATAATCCCAAAATTGTCATTAGCCAGAATTTCTAATGGCGGTCATTAGAAAAATA
>DAOTAV010000282.1:0-2206 GCA_035382785.1 Salinivirgaceae bacterium
CTGGTGAATCCGCGAGATATAGGCTCTTATAAAAGCAACAATCGGCTTATTTCGTTCTTTGCACGCGGAATCTATAACTTCAATTCAAAGTATTATGCAACGGCCACTCTTCGTCGTGATGGATCAACCAAATTTGGAAAAAATAACGAATGGGGATGGTTCCCATCAGCATCGGTTGCTTGGAATTTGAAAGAAGAAAACTTTCTTGTTGACAACAACGATATCAGCATGCTCAAGCTGCGTCTTGGTTATGGAATTGTAGGGAACCAGGAAATCGACAACTACCTTGATATTATGACAGCAACAGCTGTTGGAACAACTATAAACCCCGACACAGGGGAAGAATCCATCGAGTTTCAGCTAACACATAATGCCAATCCTAATCTAAAATGGGAAGAAAACCGCGAGATCAACATTGGAGTCGATTATGGATTTTTGAACAACCGAATCTCCGGTTCAATAGATTTTTATGATAAAATGACATACGATTTGTTAGCACCCTACAACGTTCCCGTTCCACCAAATACTTTGTCAACCACCTGGGCAAACGTAGGCTCAATACGAAACAGAGGAATTGAACTTCATTTGCAAGCTTTTGTTATCGACAACCGAACGTTTAAATGGAAAACCATTTACACCTTTTCCCACAATCGTCAAAAAATTGAAGAACTCTCCAACGATCTTTTCTCATGGACAGAACGAAAAGAAGGTTGGTTGTCGGGACGTGGATTGGTGGGTGATCAGAACTGGACTCAGCTAATTCGTCCGGGATGGGCATTGGGAACATTCTACATGCCAGAATATGCCGGAATATCAAGAGATGGTAAGTTCCTGTTCTACACAGCTGCAGGAGGAGTTACGCGCGATATTACCAAAGCTGAGCGAAGAGTTGTGGGAGTTGCACAGCCCGATTTTGAAATGGGATGGTCAAACTTCTTTACCATATATAAAAACTTCGATGTTAGTCTGGCTTTGAGGTTAGTCTATGGATATGAAATTTTAAATGTTACCCGAATGGTATTTGAAAATCCAAACGTTGTGGGAACACTTAATGGTTTGAACTCAGTGGTTGATTTAATCGAGCGTGGTGTTGACGATGCTCCAAAAGTAAACAGCTACTACATCGAAGATGGCTCTTTCTTACGGGTTGATAATCTCACTATCGGTTATAATTTCGAAACTGCAAGAATCAAATGGTTAAATCAAGCCAGAGTATTCGTTTCTGCCAATAACCTGCTGACAATCACCGGATACTCCGGAATAGACCCTGAAATTTCTTACAATGGACTTTCTTTTGGGCTTGATCAATATAACGTGTATCCTAAAACGCGTAGTTTCACTGTGGGATTGAATGTTACTTTTTAACGTAAAATCGATAGAATTAAATAATCTATACTAACATGAAAAAAATAGTTCTGATTTATGCATTTGTGGTTGTAATTTTCGGTTCGTGTACCAATCTTGAAGACCGATTTTACGACCGCTTGCCGGCTGACCAGTTCCCGGAGAATCCCGAACAACTGGCAGTGATGACAGTTCCCGTCTATTCCCCGTTAAAGGAACTTCTCGATTGGGGAGGATGGTGGTTCTGTCAGGAATTAACCACCGACGAAGTTGTCATTCCAATTCGGGATACCGACTGGAATGATGGAGGCAAATGGGTTGCACTATACAAACACGAATGGACAAATACTACAGAAGCTGTAGCAGGAATGTGGGGACGGTTTTATCGTGGTATTAGCGAAGCCAATCGTTTGATAGAAATGTTTGAGCCATCGGCCGGAACTCCCGGAGGTGACTTAGCACTGGCAAAACTTAAAGTAATGAGAGGCTTCTATTATTACTTGTTGATCGATAATTACGGAGATGTGCCCTATGTTTCATCCTTTTCCAATGCACCGGCATTACCCTACAAAAATAGTCGCGACAGCATTTGGCATTGGATCGTAAGAGATATCAAACCGGTGATCCGTAATCTCGAAGCCGGAGGATCAAAATACAGTCCCGGCAAAGGAATGGCTTATATGCTTATGGCTAAACTTTATTTGAATGCTGAGCAATACATCGGTACTCCCCATTGGGATATAGCTGAAAAATACTGCGATAGTGTTATTAATCTTGGCACTTACTCTTTAGAAGCTAACCCATTAGGACCATTCGTTACCAACAATCAGAACAGTCCTGAGATCATCTTTGCTATCCCGTT
>DAOTAV010000283.1:0-2162 GCA_035382785.1 Salinivirgaceae bacterium
CAATCGCACTGTATCCGGTTTCCATGAAACAATTGATGGAAATTGCCGACAGTGGAAATATTATGCCTCCCAAAACTACATGGTTTGAACCAAAACTGCGTTCGGGTCTGATAATTCATAAATTAGATTAAAAAAACAAATCCTATGACGTATCACGAATTAGACGAAATGGACCAAAAAATCCTTAATCTCATTGCCGACAATGCACGGATACCCTTTCTTGAAGTAGCACGCGAATGTGGGGTATCGGGTGCTGCCATCCATCAGCGCGTACAAAAACTCATCAATCTCGGCATCATTAAAGGTTCGGAATTTATTATCGATCCCGAAAAAATCGGCTATGAGACCTGTGCTTATATCGGAATTTATTTGAATTCGCCAAGCAATCATCAAGCGGTTGTGGAAGAGCTTCAGAAAATACCTGAAGTTGTTGAATGTTATTACACCACAGGGGAATACGATTTATTTATAAAAGTATATGCCCGAAACAATCATGATTTACTGAATCTCATTCACGAAAAACTGCAACCGTTGGGATTAGCCCGATCCGAAACACTGGTTAGTTTCAAACAAGCTTTCAGAAAAAGACTACCTGTTCATATTACCCAAAAAGAAGAAAAAGAAAAGGAAAATTGAAGACTCGTTGCCGGTAAAAGACCAAAAAACATACCCAAATAGGAGGATTTAATCGCAATAATTACCGTTAAATAATCAAAATCGTTTTCTTTACTTCAGGGCTTATTGTATCTTTACATAGTAAAAATCATATTCGAAGCAAAAAATGGGTATTATTCTGAGATTTTTTCTCTCTCTTCTTGCCTTTTATTTTCTGATTAGATTTGTCTTCAATCTTGTGATGGGCAAAAGATGGGCATCAGAAAATAAAACATATCGGCAAAAACAATCACAAAATCAACCTAAGATTCCATCCCAAGAAGATAGAATCATTTCGTACCAGAAAAAAAAGTTTGAATCGACCACTATCGAAGACGTGGAATTCGAGGAAATTAAAGAAAAATAAAAACCTCACCGCAACGATAAGTTCAACGCTATATTGCAGCGAGGTTTTTTATTCTATTTGAGCTCTACTTCTACCACAAAATCCACATCATCAGGTACTTTATCGAAAGACAATATAACGCCATCGGAAACAGCGGTATATTTTACCGGCTTTTTATCGATGAATACTTTTGCCGATTTTACCTTTCTGCCGTTTAACGGCAAATATAAAGCCCGATCTTCAAGATTTAATATATGCACAAACAATGTGTTGCCTTTTTGTGTGGTAACACCCCAGTGACGAGGAGTCACCATTCCGCCGCGCGTACCGTAAATGGTTTCGCCATATTGTTTCAGCCAATTTCCCATAGCTTTGTAACGTTCAACAGCAATCTCGGGAAATTCCCCGTTTGGTCGCGGACCTACATTCAGCAGTAAATTGGCATTGTATCCGGCTGTTTTTACCAAATAATGAATCAGCTCTTTCTCCGATTTGTAATTTAAGTCGGTAATGTTATATCCCCACGAATTGTTCATGGTTTCACAGGTTTCGAGCGGAAGAGCCCCCACCGTTTGTTCATCGGCAAAACCGGTAGTATTGTGACCGGGCAGGTCTTTTTCGAAAGTTTGTGCGTCTTCTCCTTCAATGGGCGTCAGATGGTGATTGTTGATGATAAGGCAACCGGGTTGAAGTTTGTGAATATGAGCATAAATCTCGGGCAACCGCCAGTCGAAACCGGGGTTCTGATCTTGATCCCATTGTCCGTCAAACCAAATTGCCCCTATCTCACCATAATTCGTGAGCAATTCGGTTAACTGGTTCAACATGAATTGGTGATAGGTATCCCAACGTCCATGTTCGGTGCGCCCCACTCCACGGCCGGTTCTGCCCAACGGATAATAATCGGTGCGCGACCAATCGAGTAACGAATAATAAAAGTGCAGTTTGATACCTTGTTTATGGCATTCATCGGCAAGCTCCTTAAGAACATCCCGTTTAAAAGGTGTGGCATCCACAATATTAAACGGCGACTGTTTGGTTGCAAACATCGAAAAACCATCGTGATGACGGGAAGTGATGCAAATATACTTGGCTCCCGCTGCTTTAACATCCGACACCCATTTGCCGGCATCGAATTTCGAAGGATAAAAACCTTCGGCAA
>DAOTAV010000284.1:0-2149 GCA_035382785.1 Salinivirgaceae bacterium
CAGAGCTAAGGTTCCCAAGTTGTGCGATTGCATATAGTCCGATAATGGATTTTTTCCTGACGCAAAAAAGCCGTCAGCTATATCTTCCTGATAAGAATATCCCAAAAGGGCAGTAACATTGTGGAATTCAGCGAATTTATTGTCGTAGTTTAAGGTAGTCTCCATTACTCGCGACTCGAAATTTTCATAGGAACGTCGTCCATAGCCTTGGGTTGTTCCGCCAAGAACAGCCTTGGGTTCGAAGTAGAAATACTCGGCATCGTTTCTTGTATAACCAATGTTGACCACTCCTTTTAATCCTTCAAAAATCAGAAGCTCAGCGCGTGCAGATCCTAAATAGCGTTTTGCTTGACGTTGGTTTTGAATTTGATGAATCAATGCTACCGGGTTGTAATAGTTGAAATCGCGTGTTATTTCAAAAAAGCGTCCGGTAGAATCATATACAGGATCGGTCGGGTTGCGCTGAAATGCCTGGTATAAAACATCTAATGAACCGTTTCCCCCATAGGAAATGTAGTTATTGTTTTCAAACGTGGTGGTTAATGATGCATCGATGGTTAAACGATCTTTTATGGCTTTATGCATTACGTTAATTTTTCCAATAGTGCGTTTTTTCGATGAGCCTAAGATAACACCATCCCAATCGGTATGATTCACCGACAAACGATAGGATCCTTTATCGTAGGCACCCGTCCCGGAAAAATTATGACTTTGACTGAACCCGGTACGGAAAATCTCTTCTTGCCAATCCGTATTAGCTCCGTTATCAATAATATCTTTGTATCGATCAGGATAGCGAGCTAAAAGGTCACGATATTCAGATGCGCTCATCAAGTCAAGTCGCTTTGCTACCACATCCCACGATAGATATGTGTCGTAGCTGACGTTTGATGCAGAAAAACCACCTTCTTTTTTAGCTTCGCTTCCTTTCTTGGTTGTAATAATAATCACGCCATTAGCTCCCCTTGCACCATAAATAGCAGTTGAGGAAGCATCTTTCAGAATGTTGAACGATTCAATTTCTTCAGGAGCTACGGTTGTTGGATCAGCTCCCGGCACTCCATCGATTACATACAAAGGCTCGGTATTGGAATATAATCCAGACGAACCCCTAATTTTAACTGAAAAACCGGCATTGGGGTCACCACCTTTTTTAGTAATTGAAACACCCGCAGCTTTACCAACCATGGCTTGAATTGGATCAGTCAAGGTACCTCGGTTCAACTCATCCGAACTGACTTGGGCTACCGATCCTGTACGGTCCGATTTTTTTTGTGTCCCATATCCGATTACAACAACCTCAGAAAGCAACTCAACGTCGGGTATTAGTGAAACGTCAATAACCTTCTCATTTCCCACTAAACGCTCTTCCTTGGAGTATCCAAGTAACGAGAATTCAAGAGTTGCCCCAACTGTGGTTGAAAGAGAATAAATACCGTTGAAATCGGTTTGTGTTCCAATAGTTGTTCCTTTTACCACCACGGCAACGCCCGGTAGAGGTGTCTTGTCAATAGCATCAATTACCTTTCCGGTAATGGTAATTGGTTGCGAATACCCTTCGAATGCCCCCATCAGCATAATCAGAAATATCCACAACATTTTGGCTTTTTGTAACGATTCCTTCATTGTAATTCTATTTTTGAATTGTTCAACAAATGTTCATTTTTATCGCAATTTATTTAAAATTTAACAAATAATTAACTCAAAACCTCGATAAATCCATGCAAACGATAACGCAAACGTTTTCGCTGTAAAAAAAATCTATATAGTTAACATTTGTTTAACTCAAAAGTTCACATAGATTTATACTTCTACTTGACAAAAAAAAATGTAATATTGCATAAAAGAGTGTCTGAAATTTTATGGTTTATTAAAAATTAATAACCATTATCTTTGCCTGGACTGTCGGAACAAGCTTAATATAACATAGATGAAAAATAGAATCATAACCATAAAAGACATAGCCAAAGCATTGGGAATAAGCGCTTCCACCGTTTCGAGAGCTTTAAAAGACCATCCCGACATTGCACCCGAAACTAAAAAACAAGTAAATGAGCTTGCTAAAAAGTTGAATTATCGCCCCAACCCTATCGCTTTAAGTTTACGAAATCAGCGAAGCAATATAGTTGCAGTTATTGTCCCCGAGATT
>DAOTAV010000285.1:0-2146 GCA_035382785.1 Salinivirgaceae bacterium
AGGATTTTTGCTCTATCATAAAACGATCGTTGTCATTAAATTCTGCGTTCCCATCGTCATCGTTTCCATAGATCGTGGTAATTGTATTTATCAGCGACCGGATTGATTCTATATTGGGTTCAAAATTTTTCGCATACATGCGAACATTAACAGGATTGCTTCCGGTAAAATTCTCTTTGTCAAAAAAAACGCGAAATTGAATGCAGTCGAAACAACCTACCTCAATCCAAGGCAAAGGTCTTTCGTAAACAATCATAAACATAGACTCAGTATCGATACTATCTACCTCTTCATAATCACCATAGAAAAAGGTAGTTATATCGTAGGTAAAGATGTCTAAAATGTTGCGCTCCTTCTTATTTGCCCCCAAAAATCCCATGAACATCGAAATTTTTCTCGAATTTACTGAATAAAGCTAAAAGTTTTATCTATCAAATCAAAATTTAACATTTCATTCACAAATTTACGATCCGCTATTCTTTAAACGTTGAATAGCCTCTCTGGGATCTTTTGATTTGAAAATATAATTCCCGGCAACTAAGCAATTGGCACCTGTTTGAATAAGTTCCGATGCATTCCGGTCATCAACTCCACCATCCACTTGTATAATAAAATTTGCTCCTCGACGAAGTTTTTCATTATTTAATCTCTTGATTTTATCGAGACTTCGGGGAATAAACTTTTGTCCACCAAATCCGGGGTTGACCGACATAACTAATACCATATCCAGATCATCAAGAATATCAAATAACAATTCGACGGGTGTATGGGGATTGACGGCAACTCCTGCCTTTATTCCAAGATCTTTGATTTGCGCTATCGTCCTGTGTAAATGTGTTGCCCCTTCAAAATGAACCGTAATGATATCGGCTCCGGCCTCATAAAAATCTTTGATATATTTTTCCGGACACTCTATCATTAGATGAACATCGAAGGGTTTGGCGGTCAAACGTTTCAATTGCTTGATTACCGGCATTCCAAAAGTAATGTTGGGAACAAAATGACCATCCATAATGTCTAAATGCACCCAATCAGCTTGGCTGGTTTCCAACATCTCAATTTCCAATCCCAACTTTGTGAAATCAGCAGACAAAAGCGATGGTGCAACAATCACACTCATGATTCTTGAAAAATTAACTTTTTAAGTAGTGAAAATTTGTGCAAAGATAAAAATTTCTATCCCAAATAGCTTTTTAGGTTTTTGCAACGTGATGTATGTTTCAATCGACGAATGGCTTTTTCTTTGATTTGTCTTACACGTTCACGCGTGAGACCAAGCCTTTCGCCTATTTCCTCTAAATTTAGCATTTCCGCATTGATCCCGTAATAATAACGTATTACGTCGGCCTCTCTACGAGATAAAGTTTTTAGTGTTCGTTCAATCTCTATTTTCAATGATGTTTCAATCAATTCTTTATCAGGAGAAGGTGAGTCGGTAGCAACGATTACATCCGAAATTCTTGTATCATCATCATCAGAAAAGGTATTATCAAGAGAAATGGCGGTTTTTCCTAGAATTCCTAAAATTTGCTTAACATCCGATGTTGAAAGCCCCATGCTTTCTGCTATTTCTTCTGGAGTTGGTTCCCGTTGAAACTCCTGCTCCAAGCGAGAAAACTCTCCGTTGATTTTACGGGAAATCTCATTTTTATTCGCCGGGACCCTAACAATACGTGAATTCTCAGCGATAGCTTGCATAATCGACTGACGAATCCACCATACGGCATACGAAATAAACTTAAATCCCCTTGTCTCATCAAAACGCTTTGCTGCACGAATCAATCCCACATTCCCTTCGTTGATAAGGTCTTGGAGGCTTAAGCCACTATTTTGATACTGTTTTGCAACAGAAACCACAAAGCGCAAATTCGCTTTTACCAAGCGATCTAATGCTTCCTGATTTCCATTTTTTATCTCACGAGCCAAATTTACCTCATCCTCGGGAGTGATAAGTTCTACTTGCCCAATCTCTTTGAGATAACGGTCTAACGATTGCGAGTCACGATTGGTTACCTGTTTTGTGATTTTTAATTGCTTCATGGTCATGCAGTATTCAATTAAATTTTGGCGGCGTTAATGTAATAATTTTTTTTCTTACTAGCTTATCTATGTTTTTGTGGAAACTATAGCATTTTCTCCATTTTCT
>DAOTAV010000286.1:0-2111 GCA_035382785.1 Salinivirgaceae bacterium
GTCCGAGAATATCCGCTTTATTTTCTTCAATCGAGCTGTAGGTTTCTTTTAAAGCATCGCGAACAGTTCCGTTGCCGTTTATGGTTTGTTTAATTCCCAGCCCATGAGCTACTTCATGAAACATTACATTTTCAAAAAAGGCATCGAATTTTATATGTTTTAATTGTTCTTTATCAATTACTTGCTCGGCAATGGGAAGTAATATTTTCTCGAATTTGGCCTGCATCGAATTTTTGAGTTGCAATTTTCGACTACCCTTTTGTTCATGAACGCGTGGATCGTTTGGAAGATTTATCGCGATATTTTTACTTCCGGCATTGCAATCGCCACGGTAGAGAATCACGTCGTAAACATACATGTTTGCATCGGCATGAGCTTTTTCCTGTTTAAATTTAGGATCGCACGGGAGTGCTGCCTGAAGTTTCGGTAGCAATTCGCCGTATTTGTCGAGTCGGGCGCTCCATTCCAAATCTTTTATCAAAATTTGTGCGCTATGAGCTGCCCTTGCTCCCATAAACTGGTCTTCGTAACTTTCAATCGGCCCTATAACAATATCAAAAATATTGGTGCGCATATCCATCCACGCTAAATCGGATGCAAGATAATCGTCGGTTTCGAATGCTTGTGCTCGAAGTTCAAGATATTTTTTGAATCCTTCGTCGTCGGCTAATTGAGCTGCCTCGCGCAAAAGTTGAGCAGCTTTTGTAACTTCTTCTTTATAGGCTTCATGATATGGAATCTGTATTAGTTTGCCGTTCTCATCGCGGCGAACCAGTGAGTACCAATCCATTTTATTGGGATTATCCCATGCTTCAAACTCTTCTTTGGTGATGTCGGTGGGATAATAATTGGCTCCGGCAGGTTTTTCTCCGTATCCGGCAACAAAAGGCTTATTCCCGTCCATCCGATCCCATGGACCGTACATGATGCGGGCATATTCGCGTGTGGCTTCATCGGGCAACGATTTTAAAAAAGCATCGCGATCGCCCGGGAAAGCATCCTTCCAAAACAAATCTTCCATTATCTCAGAAGCTTCCACCAGCTTTTTAAGCATTTCGCGCTGTCTGGGAGTCAATTGACTTAAATCGGCTTTTAAATCAACCAATGCAAATTGTTCTACTTTTTTTCTCATTTCAGGATCTTCTTTTTTTGAAGGTTGAGAGCAACTTGATGCCAAAACCGTTGCCACAAGGACAATCATGAAAGTTTTTGTTCGCATGTTTATTCAATTTTTGGGGTTATAGTTGATTATAATCTTCATTTTCATTGTAAAATTTGAACCCTAATCGTTTGCCGGTTTTCATTTGAGCATAGTTTTTCCGCTCCAGAAGTTGAGATACGGTGATAAGTGAACTTTGATCGTAGGGTGGAACCAGCAAATCAAAATCAAGAGAATAAAGAATTGACGATTGAACCACATTTCGCATCGAACGTCGGTTAACTATATCGTCGGAAAAATTTCCGTAAAGAACACCCAATTGCCGCTTGCCCTCTACAAAAAAATGATTGTCTTTATTGATGAAGATGCGACCTATAAGATATCCAATGTCTTCGCTGCGATTATATCGGAACGAATCTGCTAAAAAGTTGTAAATATTAATTATACCACAATATGCCGTGTATGGGTCTTTATTAACCATTGGGGTTTTCCACACAGGATGGCTACGATCGAATACAAAAACATTGGTGTGCATAACAAATAAAATAAGATCCCCGGCGATGGTCAGCTCTATTTGAAAATTTCCCGATTCTTTATACTCGCAAGCAATCTTGGGATTTATTTCCTTCAACGATTTCCGGGTATTTTGGGATATGTATTTGCAAACGTTTTTTAGCGTTTTAAATCCGTTCAAAGTGTTTTCATAAACTTTCTGCTTGACAACCGATTTCTGAGCAAGGGTTTCAAGGATTAGCGTTTGTGGATCGATGTTCATTGTCATAAAGCTTTACCTTTATACAAATATACAAAGGTAACAAATGTTTTGGCAAAATATTATTTCATAGCTCTTTTTCCATTTTCATTTTTTGTTTTTATTTAAAACATTTCTTTCTGTTTGTTGTGGTAGTATCCCTAAAAGTGTGTAATGTAAGTTAAATTTGGTTTCAAATAT
>DAOTAV010000287.1:0-2103 GCA_035382785.1 Salinivirgaceae bacterium
TTCGGGATTTTGGTAATCGAGTTTTGCAACATCGCTCCAATCGTACTGTGAAACCAAATTTCCTACAGAGTCTCGAATATAAAAATCGGGATTGGTAGTTGTCCAAACATTATCGTGCGAAGAGTGATTTGCCACCCAATCGATGATAACTTTCATTCCGAGCTTGTGAGCTTCTGATACAACTTTTTTGAAATCGTCGAGGGTTCCAAACTCAGGATTCACGGCTTTGAAATCTTTTACAGAGTAGTAACTTCCAAGGGTACCTTTGCGATTTTTTTCACCAATCGGATGAATGGGCATAAACCAAAGAATGTCAACACCCAATTCTTTTAACCGAGGCAAATGCGATGCAAAGGCTTCGAAAGTTCCTTGGGGAGTGAATTGGCGAACATTCACTTCGTAAATAGTTGCAGGATAAACCCAATCGGGATGTTCAACCGAAAACGGCTTTTGATCCTTCAAGGCTGAAGTGTTGCATGATGAGATGCTCAACAACAAGCTCATGAAAACGATCAACATTAGCTTTGACAATGAAACTAAAGGCCTTCTAGGGATAATGCTTTTGCAATTCATAACCATGGTATTTGTTTTTAGAAATTTGATTTTTGCAAATAAAGATATTAAAATTTGTTAAGAAAAACATCGCAAACGAATGCGAATACGTTTTCGATTTTACACACATTTAATTAATGGCAAAAAGCTTTTTTCATGTCGTCAGAGATGGTATTTTTGCAGTGTTGATCTTTTTAATGGTAGTTTTAGTTAAAAGCGATTTGGTTGAGCTATTTGTGTGGATTCGGTTGTACAGCAATGTACAACCGATTTTTTAGGTAGAAAAATCAAAAAAAATATGAAAAGAGTATTGATTGCCACCGGTGGTGGAGATTGTCCCGGATTGAATGCAGTAATCAGGGCTATAGTAAAAAGAGCTTCACGCGAACGTGATTGGGAAGTGGTTGGAAGCATCGAGGCTTTCAACGGAATCTTACGCGAACCTACCGAAATTAAGGTTTTGGACGAGAAAGCCGTTGCTGGAATTCATGTCCAAGGAGGAACCATTATAGAAACCACCAATAAGGGAGGTCCGTTTGCATGGCCTGTAAAAAATAAAGACGGTTCTTGGACTTATGTTGATCGCAGCGATGAAATGATCCGGAAATTGCAATATCTTGGAATCGATGCAGTGATCAACATAGGAGGTGATGGTTCACAACAAATATCTCAAGCTCTTTATGAAAAAGGGCTGAATATAATTGGTGTACCCAAAACCATTGATAACGATCTTTCGGCCACTGATTTTACGTTTGGTTTTCAAACTGCAGTTCAAGTAGCCACAGAGGCGGTAGATAAACTGGTAACCACAGCCACAAGCCACAACCGTGTATTAATAATGGAGGTAATGGGACGCTTTACCGGATGGATTGCCTTGAATGCTGCTATTGCCGGAGGGGCTGAAGTGTGTCTGATACCGGAAATTCCCTATCGAATCGAAAAGGTACTGGAACGTCTTCAAATGCGCTACAGTCGTGGCAAAGGACACGCCATAATTGTAGTGGCGGAAGGAGCCAAACCGGTTAACGGAAATGTCATTGCCCGCAAAAGCGAAGAAGTAGGATACGCCAATGTTCAATTGGGAGGAATTTCGGGACAATTGGCACAACAACTCAAAGAGGCCGGGTTTGAAGGTGATATACGACAAACAATTTTAGGACACTTGCAACGGGGGGGTATTCCAATTGCTTACGATCGAATTCTGGCAACCCAATTCGGGGTAAAAGCCTTTGAAATGGTTCTTGAAGGTCGATTCGGCGAAATGGTTGCTTACCGTCATCCCGAAATCATTTCCGTTCCTCTCAAAGACGCTATAAATCGTCCAAATCTTGTAGATCCCAATTGCAATCTTGTGAAAACCGCACGAGGAATCGGAATTTCCTTTGGAGATTGATACAAAACTATTTGCGAAACAAATCCCGCCATACCCAACGGTTCAAAAAATAAGAACCTAAAAACAAAGATAAATTAAACGACAGGGAATGGACGGGATTTGCTTTTTTTATCCCAAAATTGTCATTAGCCAGAATTTCTAATGGCGGTCATTAGAAA
>DAOTAV010000288.1:0-2076 GCA_035382785.1 Salinivirgaceae bacterium
CCTTGTTCTACCAGAACACAAACTCTTTCTGTTAACCGGTCTTTTCCATAAGGGTCATACCTTACTTTCAAACTATTTCCAAATAGTCCTGCAAATACATTGTAAGTCCATGCTTTGAAACTGCCCATGAAACCGTCAATAATGCCGTATGCTGAAGTGTTTGTTTCTCTGTCTACCAATTTTATGAGCAGTTGACCTTGGGAACGGGTTAATTTGCTCATTTGAGGTTTATAGGTTTTGTAGAGATATTTTTCCATTGCTTCCAGATGTTTTTGTTTTGCTTTTTCCGTTGGAAGTGTTTCCATATACTCATATGTTTCGATAATGATTTTGGAGATTTGTTTGGCATATGGCAGTGTTTTTTTTACATCACGAATCAGTTTGTTGTATTGAATTACATCTTTGTGAGAAGAGAAACGAAGAGGAGAATATTTAATGAATTCGCGTAAAGTCATGCACGCCACAGTATCTCCTTCTATTAGAATGGCCGGATAGACATTTGGCATCAAGTAAATGGTAGAACTATGCGCACCGCTTCCTTTATTTGCATAATCGGCATAATGATATTGTGCTTTTGAAGATAAAGGCAAAAGCAGGACTATCATCACTGATAATATGTGAATATAATTTCTCATAACCCTAACAAAGATAAGAGTATTGTTCCATTTTTAGCTAAAAAATACCGTTAAGTGTAGTTAATTAAAGTTCGGGTTTAGAGACTGTTAAGCAAAAAAAATTTCGATTGCTCTTTCTTAATTAATTCACTATCTTTGCAACGTTTTTTAAAATAAAGGAGAAAAATGGATTACAACTTCGAAGAAATCGAGAAACGATGGAAGCAATACTGGATCGATCATCAAACTTATAAAGTTAAGGAAGATTCGTCAAAACCGAAATATTACGTTCTTGATATGTTCCCTTATCCTTCCGGAGCAGGACTGCACGTTGGCCATCCGCTTGGATACATCGCTTCAGATATTGTTGCAAGATATAAACGACTTCAAGGTTTTAACGTGCTGCATCCTATGGGTTTCGATGCCTTTGGATTGCCTGCCGAACAATATGCTATTCAAACCGGTCAGCATCCTGCCATTACAACTTACAAAAATATAGCTCGTTATCGCGAACAACTGGATAAGATCGGTTTTTCATATGATTGGAGCCGAGAGGTGATCACATGCGATCCTAACTACTACAAATGGACACAATGGGCTTTTATAAAAATGTTTCATCATTATTACGATAACGAGCTTCAACGTGCCGAACCTATTGAGAATTTGGTAAGACATTTTGAAGAAAGAGGAACAGAAGGGATTCATGCCGAGGGAACCAAAGAATTGCACTTTACAGCCGACGAATGGAAAACGAAATCGGAAAGAGAAAAACAGGAAATACTAATGAACTACCGCATTGCCTACTTGGGTGATACGATGGTAAATTGGTGTCCGCAATTGGGAACAGTGCTTGCTAATGATGAGGTGAGTGAGGGCTTTTCTATTCGTGGGGGATATCCGGTTGAGCAGAAAAAGATGCGCCAGTGGTGTTTACGTGTTTCGGCCTATGCTCAGCGATTGCTTGACGGCCTTGAGAAAATAGATTGGACGGATTCATTGAAGGAAACACAACGCAATTGGATTGGCCGTTCAGAAGGTGCAGTAGTTCATTTTAACACGCAAACCGGCGTTTCGTTTGATGTGTTTACCACACGTCCCGATACAATTTTCGGGGTTACTTTTATGGTATTAGCTCCTGAAAGCGAATTGGTTGAACAACTTGTAACGGATGAACATCGCGAAACGGTTGATGCCTATTTGGAGAAAACAAAAAGGAAAACCGAGCGTGAGCGAATAGCTGATAAAACGGTAAGCGGGGTTTTCTCGGGATCCTATGCCATACATCCTTTTACGGGGGAATTGTTGCCTATTTGGATTTCGGACTATGTATTGGCCGGCTATGGTACAGGTGCTATTATGGCAGTGCCTGCTCACGATAGTCGCGATTATGCTTTTGCCAAACAATTCGATTTGCCTATTATTCCTTTAATTGAAGGATGTGATGTATCGGAAGAAAGTTTTG
>DAOTAV010000289.1:0-2070 GCA_035382785.1 Salinivirgaceae bacterium
CGTCTTCCATAGAATGGGGATATTGTTTGTTGCAAAGTTAGTTTTTTTATCAAAAATTGCTACGAAAAATTTATTTTTTTAATCGTTGCCCGATCGTGTTGCGTTAAGCACGCCATTTATTTTGAGGAGTTGTTGTACGGTGAATTCGATATGACTGACGTCTTTGACCATGATAGTGAATGTGCCGTTGAAATAACCGTCATCGGTGTCGACATGAACGCTGGTTAATTGGAGTTTCAGTTCTTCAACAATGGTTTTGGTCAGTATATTGAGAATACCTGTTTGATCGATTCCAATAACATTGATTGTAGCCGGGAATCTTCCCTCAGGATCGACTTTGTTCCATCTGGCTTTGATAATGCGGTAAGGGTATCTGTGGATCAGATCGGATGCGTTGGGACAATTTTGCCGGTGAATGGTTATCCCTTTTTCAATAGAAACAAAACCAAAAATTGGATCGCCAAATACCGGATTGCAACATTTGGCCAGTTTGTAGTCGATACGGCTGATATCGTTGTCCACAATTAAATAATCGTCGTCAGAAATTTTGGATTTGGGTTTCGGTGAGATTAATGGAATGGGTTTCTCGATTTGAGTTTGTTGATTGGTTTGGTCCTGGAGGTAATTTTTAATTTGGCTGAAATCAATTTTTCCAAGAGCATAATTATGGTATAAGTCAAGAATATTTTTAAATCCGAGTTTTTTGAGCAGACCTACGATGAATTCATCGGGCAAATCGAGTCCTGCCTGTGATAGTTTGCGGGTAAGAGTTTCTCGCCCCTGTTCAGCATCTTTGTAGTATTGATCCTTCAATGATCGCTTAATGCGATTTTTTGCTTTTGATGTTATAGCAATATTTAGCCAACTTTCATTGGGAGTTTGGTTCTTTGATGTCAAAACATCTACGGTGTCGCCGCTTTTCAACACGTGCTTAATTGGTGCAATTTTTCCGTTAACTTTCGCTCCAGTGCAGTGATCACCGACCGATGAGTGAATGCTATAGGCAAAATCAAGTACGGTTGAGTTTGGAGGCAACTGTTTGAGTTCGCCTTTGGGGGTAAACACAAAAATATCTTTATTGGTGTTATTAGCTTTAAAAGTGTTTTCATCTTCTCCAATTTCCGGATTTTCCAATATTTCACGGATTGAAACGAGCCATTGGTCGTGGCTTTGTCCTCCGCTAGATTCTTTATATCGCCAATGGGCGGCGGAGCCTTTTTCGGCAATTTCGTCCATTCTTCGAGTGCGGATTTGGACTTCGACCCACATTTTTTTATCATGTCCCAAAACTGTGGTATGAAGCGATTCATATCCACTCTTGCGAGGTGTGCTTATCCAATCGCGCATGCGGGCGGGATTGGGTGTGTATAGATTTGATATGATGGAATAAACGGTCCAGCATGCCATTTTTTCGTCTTGTGGGGCGATGTTGTCAAGTATGATGCGTATGGCAAACAGGTCGTAAACATCTTCGAACCTTACGCGTTGGGTTTCCATTTTTTTCCATATGCTGTAAACCGATTTGACCCGGCTTTTTAGTTCATATCGATAGCCTCGCTGATTTAGTTCATTTTTGATGGGTTTGATAAATTCTTCGATATATTTTTCACGTTCGTGGCTTGTTTCTTCCAGCTTTTGAATAATATTATTGTACACTCCCGGTTTTGTGTATTTTAGCCATGCTTCTTCCATTTCTGATTTAATATGGTAAAGCCCTAGTCGATGTGCTATAGGGGCATAGATAATGCCTGCCTCCATGGCAATTTGATGTTGTTTTTCCTCCGAAAATATTTTAATGGAGCGCAAGGTATGAAGCCGATCGGCCAGTTTTACCAAAATAATGCGGACATCGGGGACAATGGTAAGTAGCAAATCAATGTACTTGTCGCTTTGGTTATTGATATCCGATCGATAAAGTCCGCTTATTTTCTGAAGGCCGGTAACTATTGTCGTAATGGTTTGGCCAAAACGATTGCGAATATCTTCGGGAATGGTTGGGTTAATTTCAATCAGATCGTGTAAAAGAGCGCTTATAACCGAATTTTTTGACAATCCTATTTCTTCAATTAC
>DAOTAV010000290.1:0-2049 GCA_035382785.1 Salinivirgaceae bacterium
CGGAAGTTATTACGGCTACAGCACAGAATATGGCTATGCTTATAGTTATGGTTATCATTACGGTTATGGATATGGAGGATATTATTCTTCCTATGGTAATTATTACGACGATATTAAACCTCCCAAAACTACGTTAAGCTCTATTTTGAAAAGGATTTTTTTCTTTCAAGAAAAGTAAATTTATAACTGCAAATTAGTTATCTCATAATCACGATAATTCGGAAATGTTGTATCTTTGCGGACTAAAAAACGTAATTATGGCAATTTCCGATTTAAACGAACAAGAGATTTTTCGACGCCAGTCATTATCAGAACTTCGGCTAATGGGCATAGAGCCTTACCCTCATGATGGATATGAAATTAACGTAACCGCCGAAGAAATACAGACCCAATTCGAACCCGGAAAAGAAAAGTTTAATAATGTGAGTCTTGCCGGAAGAATTATGGCACGACGAATCATGGGGAAGGCCTCATTTGTTGAAATCATGGACGATACCGGACGTGTTCAACTCTATTTCAACCGAGATGAACTCTGTCCCGGAGACGATAAAACCATGTATAACGAAGTTTTTAAAAAGCATTTGGATATTGGCGATATCATTGGAGTTAAAGGCTATGCCTTTATCACGCAAGTTGGAGAAAAGAGTGTATTTGTAAAAGAGTTTAAAATTTTATCAAAATCCCTGCGAGTTTTACCCATTGTGAAGGAGAAAGACGGTGTTGTTTACGATGCCTTTTCAGATCCGGAACAACGCTATCGTCAACGCTATGTCGATTTAATCGTAAATCCACACATAAAGGATGTTTTTATCAAACGGGCACGCATAATTGACACCATGCGTCAGATGTTCAATGAACATGGATATCTTGAAGTGGAAACTCCCATTTTACAGCCCATTCCGGGAGGTGCAGCAGCTCGTCCGTTTATTACTCATCACAACGCATTAAACATTCCGCTATATCTTCGAATTGCCAATGAGCTTTATTTGAAACGACTCATTGTGGGCGGTTTCAACGGAGTTTATGAATTTGCCAAAGATTTCCGAAATGAAGGAATGGACAGAACCCATAATCCTGAATTTACAGTTCTTGAAATTTACGTCGCCTACAAGGATTATTTTTGGATGATGGAATTTACCGAGAAAATGCTTGAGCGTGTGTCGCTGGCAATTCATGGGACAACCCAGGTTCAGGTGGGCGATAAAATCATCGATTTTAAACCGCCCTACCGTCGGTTAACGATGATTGATGCAATAAAAGAATATGCCGGAGTCGATATCTCTGAAATGAACGAAGAGCAACTGCGGCAAGTGTGCAAGGATCTCGAGATAGAAGTTGATGAGACTTTTGGAAAAGGTAAATTAATAGACGAAATTTTCGGAGAAAAATGCGAACATCATCTTGTTCAGCCAACGTTTATTATTGACTATCCCATTGAGATGTCGCCCCTTTGCAAACGCCACCGTAAAAATCCCGCGTTAACCGAACGTTTCGAGCTTATCGTCAACGGCAAAGAATTATGCAATGCCTACACCGAACTTAATGATCCTATCGATCAATTGGAACGTTTTAAAGAACAGCTCCGCTTAAGCGAAAAGGGCGACGATGAAGCCATGTTTATTGATTACGATTTTGTGCGCGCGCTTGAATACGCAATGCCACCGACAGCGGGAATGGGAATCGGAATTGATCGTCTAACGATGCTTATGACTAATCAGTCGTCAATTCAGGATGTATTATTTTTTCCGCAGATGCGACCGGAGAAGAAAATGGAACGTGATGATTTTGCTCGCTTTATCGAGATTGGAATTCCTGAACCATGGGTTGAAATTTTGCAAAACAATGGATTCGCCACCGTCAGTCAATTGAAGATTGCCAATCCAAATAAAGTGCATCAGATATTGTGCGGTGCTAATAAAAAACTTAAGTTAGGTTTAGTTAATCCAACCATTGAGGAAATTCGGCAGTGGATGGAATAATAAGTAAAAAAAACGCCGGTAGTATCCCTAAAAGTGTGTAATGTAAGTTAAATTTGGTTTCAAATATAAT
>DAOTAV010000291.1:0-1992 GCA_035382785.1 Salinivirgaceae bacterium
GATGCTGATATTACTCCCTTTCCTAATGAACTGGTAACTCCGCCGGTGACAAAAACGTACTTTGTTTGCATAGATTTGTATTGAGTTCTAAAATGTTAACGACATCCCAAAACTAGGCATTATAGGCAATTGATACACAGGTTTGTTTTGTATGCGATGGAAGAAAAAGATGTTTTTCCGGTTATATACATTGGTTGCCCCTAAATCAAATACTAATTTACTCTCGCCTTTAAAAGGTATAGTCCGCTTTAAGTTCAAATCAAGACGATGATATGTTGGCAACCGCTTGCTATTGATGTCTCCGTAAATCAAAGCCAGGGTTCCTTGAAGTGTGGTGTAGTCAACATCAATATCGGGGATAATAATCTCTTCATAGAATCCTTGGGTTGGTGTGTAGGGATATCCGCTACCAAAGTTCCACCGACATGATATTTCCCATAAATTTTCATGTCCAAAAGCATAACTCCCGACAAAATTAATGTTGTGACGTCGATCGTAATGGGTTGGATATCGTTTTTCGTATATCTGATTATTAATGTTGATAAATTCCCCCTGGTGATTTGTGTAACCTAGCGAATAGACTAGCCACAAGTAAAATTGGTTTTTATTGTATTTTACTAGGAAATCAATACCGTAGGCATCGCCATACTCTATTACCAAATCTTTCTTTAAAATTGTAGGTTTATCAATATACCGGTTGTCGTCGGGATAAATTACGTTTCGGTTTAGATTGATCAGCTGATTAAATCGTTTATAGTACGTTTCTGCATTTGCCGTAAGTGCATTGGAGAAATCGAACTCAAACCCGGCAACTCCATGAATCGATTTTTGGAGATAGGACCCCACCACGGTGTTCTGATAACTAAGTTCTGATTCAGGTGCTGAAATAAATCCATAGAATAGATTAACCACATCTCGGTCGCTATTAGTGGCAATAAGATTCTGCGAGTAGGTTCCTCCCGAGAATTTAAACCGTATTTTTTCTGTGATAGACCATTTGAGTCCGAAGCGTGGCTCAAACGTGCTTTCCGATAACGATGAATAGTTTGTGAAACGAATTCCCGGATCGAGAATTAAATTTCCTATTGTCCACTTATATTTTGCAAAAGCGGCAATTTCACTAGTGGTTTGTACAAAATTTTGGGAATAATTAAATTCATTGGTGTACTGATATTCGGTACGAAGGTTTTGCAATTCCAAACCATATTTGAAGTCGTCTTCACCTAAGTGATAGGTAAAGTTCATATTAAATCCGAAATTGCTGATGGAACTTTCACGGGGAAGATTGTCTGAACTTGACATTTGTATGGCATAGTTTGAATAATTCACTCCTGTAGTGATCATGGTTGAAGACCCTGAAGGCACCAAAATTGAAGAAATACCGCCCCCTACATTATTCCATCTAAAGTCGGAAATCCCATTGAAATTATTAACTCGATCGTTAAACGAAAATCCAAAAACATTGAGTTTATTTCCCATCTTACCGTTGAGAGATATTTTGGCAAAGATATCGGTGAAATCAAAAGGCAATCCTGTTGTGTCTAAATGTTGATAGATGTTATTCCCTGCCCATTCGATATACGATTTTTTTGCGGAAAGTAGGTATGATATTGAACTGAATTCGTCGTCTTTCATCTTTTTCAATGGACCTTCCAAAAGAATTTTTGATGTCATGGTATTGGTTGATATTTTGCCGGAGAACTGTTTCTTATTTCCATCACGGGTTGTCAGATCCATCACTGCCGAAATCCGTCCACCGTATTCTGCATTGAATCCTCCGGTATAAACATCAGAATTTCGTAAAATATCGGAATCGAAAACAGAAAACAAACCAATACTATGAAAAGGATTATAAATTACCATTCCATCGAGCAAAACTTTGTTTTGAATGGGAGCACCTCCACGGATATAGAGCTGCCCACCCTGATCGCCGGTAAACACAACCCCCGGAATCACTTGAAGGAATTGTGCTATATCGCGTTCACCTCCAAC
>DAOTAV010000292.1:0-1963 GCA_035382785.1 Salinivirgaceae bacterium
ATTTGATTTATGATGATTTTGAAAATCTTTTGTTTTCGGGGCACGATTTGGGACATTATATCCTTGGAAATCCTCAATCGTTGAAAACATTCGATACACAACGCTTAAAAAATTTTGTGGAGCGGCAATATAATCCGGCGTTAATGGTGTTTTTTTCCTTTGGTAAGTCACCTTTTTCTAAAGTGGTCAAACAGGTAGAGAAGCATCTGGCCGGTATTCCGGCAAACGGGATTTTGTCCAAAAAGAGAGAAGCCCCAACAAATAGTTCAATACGAAAAGAGAGGGTTGCCAAAGGGATCATGCAGGCACACGTGATGATGGGGCGAAAAACGTATGATATGTATCATCCCGATAGATATGCGTTGTATCTTTTGAACAACATTTTGGGAGGCAACGGTATGAACAGTCGGCTTAATGTGGCTCTTCGCGAAAAAAACGGTTTAGTATATAATGTGGAATCGAGTGTCTCATTTTATACCGATACGGGAGTTTTCGCCTTGTATTTTGCTTGTGATCCTCGCCATATGGAGCGTTGTGTGCAGTTGGTCGAAAATGAATTGCAGCGATTAAAAGAAACCCGGCTCACACCCGGTCAATTGGCAACTGCTAAAAAACAGCTGAAAGGACAAATGATGATTTCGGCCGAAAATCACGAAAATGTAGCGTTGGATATGGCGAAAAATTTTTTGCATTATAATGAATATCGTTCTCCGGAAGAAACATTGAAAATAATCGATTCCGTTACTTCGGAGCAGCTACAGCAGGTTGCAATAGAAGTTTTTGATCTTTCGAAGTTATCCCAATTGCGTTATCTGTAATCTTACTTTTTTAATGAACCAGAACTCATTGATGTAAAATTGTAAGCTGGATCATAAAATCATGTTGTAAATCTATTTAGGGGGTGTTCAAAAAGTTATTTAACAAGTTGAACGCCCCCCTTTTTTTTCTCTCTCTCTTTGCTGTTATATTTTCTACTTGATTCGGTCTTTATTCCTAATATATTGTCCATCCGCCATCTACTATAATTGTTTGTCCGGTAATGTAATCGCTGTCGTCACTTGCCAGAAAAGCTGCTGCATTAGCTATGTCCTTCGGAATACCATATCTGCCGTATGGTATTTTACTCAGGAGGGCATCGGCAATTTCTTTATCTGATCTTAAATTCTCCGTCATAGGAGTCTCGATAACACCCGGAGCAACAGCATTAACATTGATCTTGTATTTACTAAGCTCCATAGCCAATTCTCTCGTCAGGTTAACGATAGCCCCTTTAGTGGCGCAATATACACTGGAAAAGTCAAAACTGACAACGCCGGCTATGCTGGCAGTATTGATGATTTTTCCATAGTTTTGTTGCTTCATTACCGGGATAACGTATTTTGTGCATAAGAGCACGCCTCTCAAGTTCACATTGAGTATTTTGTCGATGGCGCTCACTTCCATTTTGTCTAATTCTTCTTGTATAAAGATACCTGCATTGTTAACCAAAATGTCAATTCTCCCGTATTCATCCACTACTTTTTTTACGACTTTCAGAATATCGTTTTCGTTTGTTACATCGAGTTCCAATGCAAGCCCTTTTCCCCCTTCTTTAGTGATTTTGTCAACCACTCGTTGGCAATCTTTTTCATCTATGTCTGTTACAACTACTTTTGCACCATTTGCAGCAAACATTGAAGCTATCCCTTCACCAATGCCTCTACGGGCACCGGTTACAATAGCGACCTTGTCTTTTAAATCGTAATGGTTCATGATTTTTTGTTTTAATTGTTGAAATAAAAATAATTTTCATCGATTAATAAAAACACAATGTCAATTTATAAAGTCCGAATTCAAGTAGAAAATAGGCGATCCTATTTATAAAATAACGAATACCGCTTTCAGGTTATTCTGTTTTACAAATATAATGAAATAAATGAATATACAAATTTATTTAGATATATTTAAGGAAATATTTCTTTAA
>DAOTAV010000293.1:0-1959 GCA_035382785.1 Salinivirgaceae bacterium
TCGCCAAGATAAAGTCCCACCGTAATGAAAATCAACGACAGAGCAAATAATACAATAACCAGTAGTATCGCACTATAAGCAACGATTGAGGAAGCAATGCTTAATTTCTCGAAAATTTCAAGTTTTGTTAATTCAATAGTGCTTTTTATATAGTGCGATACACTTTCTCTTATTTCATCGAACAAGTTAGTTGGCGTCTTCTTTTCCATTATCAGGTGAGTTAGATGAATTTTATTCTTTTCCCAGCTCTTTCTTGGCTACGTCTGCGATGTCGTCGATATCTTCTTTTAGATCGTTTACTCCGCTTTTCCCTTTGTAAATAGCCGATTTTATGTCAACTTTTACTTTGTCGGCAAATTCGTTAAATTGTTCCAGCCATTCGCCTTTTTTGTCGGTTCCCAACATGTAACCTATGGCTGCCCCCAGTGCCAATCCGATGCCTAAGCCTAACAATAATTTTGTTTCTGATTTCATAGTTCTTGTTTTTTTAAATGGTTTATTATTATCGTTTCAATATGTCTTGTGTATCTTGTTTTATTTTATAACATTTATTCGGGTAAATTGTTTGCAGGGGTTGTTAAAAAATAGATGGAGCCATAGAATGAACCGGCTCTCCGAAAAGCGTAGCAGAGGTATAGCCGGTGATCCTGACCCTGATGGTTTCCCCGATATGGTGATTGCCTTTGTCGAAAATAACCACTTTGTTTTGCTCGGTTCGGCCAAAAAGTTGTTGGCGCGAACGTTTAGAAAAACCTTCTATCAACACTTCAACTTCTTTACCCATATCTTTTTGGTTGCTTTTGAGCGATAGCGTATTTTGCAGATCGATGATTTCCTGCAAGCGACGAATTTTCACTTCTTCGGGAACGTTATCTCCTTGTTTTTTTGCAGCATAAGTGCCCGGACGCTCCGAATATTTAAACATAAAAGCCGAGTCGAACGCTGCTTCTTCCATCAGTGATAGCGTTTGTTGATGATCGTCTTCGGTCTCGGAATAAAATCCGCACATGATATCGGTCGACAATCCACAATCCGGGATGATGCGGCGTATTGCGGCAATTCTGTCCAGATACCACTCCCTGTCGTATTTTCGATTCATGAGTTTCAATATGCGCGAGCTCCCCGATTGTAGCGGAAGATGAATGAAGTTGCACAGGTTTTTATAGTTGGCAATGGTTTCGAGTGTTCCATCCGTCATGTCTTTTGGATGAGAAGTGGTGAAACGGATGCGCATATCGGGGGCTTCACGTGCCACCATTTCGAGTAAGGCGGGGAAATCGACCGTTTGATTGCCATCGGTATAGAGATAGGAATTTACATTTTGCCCCAAGAGGGTAGCCTCCTTAAATCCTTTTTCGCGCATGTAGCGTAATTCTGCCAAAATGCTTTCGGGTTCGCGGCTACGTTCACGTCCGCGTGTATAGGGCACAATGCAATAGGTGCAAAATTTATCGCATCCCCGCATGATCGAGATGAAACCCGATATACCCCCGCCGATTTTCATGGGGATAACGTCTTTGTAGGTTTCGGTTTTCGAAAGTTCAACATTAATCACTTTTTCTCCCTGTTCGGCCGAACCGATAAGGTTGGGCAAATCGAGATAGGCATCCGGGCCGATAACCATATCCACATTGTAGTTTTCGATAAGCTGTTTTTTCAATCTTTCGGCCATACATCCCAACACACCGATGATAAGGTTGTTTTTCCGTTTTCGTTTCAGTGCATTAAAGTATTCGAGCCTCTGAATCACTCTCTGTTCGGCATTATCTCTTATGGAACAGGTGTTTACAAAAATAACGTCGGCTTCTTTTTCATCCTTGGTGAGCGTGTATCCATCCATTTTCATAATGGAGGCGACCACTTCGGAATCGGCCACGTTCATCTGACACCCGTAAGTTTCTATAAATAATTTTTTATCGCTCGTTATATCTATTGAATTTAAATTCATGTTGTTGTATA
>DAOTAV010000294.1:0-1887 GCA_035382785.1 Salinivirgaceae bacterium
AAAACTTTTACGGGTCACATTGACAATATTTAGGATTTGTCAATAAAAATAAACATTTTTTTTATACGTTGGATGTTTTTATGCCGACACAAGCTTTATTTTTTTACTGAAAGAGCTGATTTATATTTTTCGGGTTTTGATACGATTTCGACAGCTGCCTGATAGATTGGGTCTAATTGATTGATTATTTGAAAATAAGAGTTAAAATCCCAAAGATTTCGTGCTAATAAGGCTTTGATTTGAATTTCGATGGTTTGTTGACACCGGTTCAATTCTGATTCTTTTGGGGTAACTTTCTTCTCTAATGCATACGATAAGAATTCGTCGAATAAGGTGGTGGTGACGTTAAATTTTTGGTTAAACTCAGCGAATGTCGGGTATTGTTTCTTTAATTCGTTGCGTTTTGTGTCGAGGTATTCCAATACAAATTGATTGATCAATCCTTTACGAATAATTTCACGATAAAAGTTGGTGTTAAACGATGTGTCGATAGGGACGAAAACATCGGGCATTATTCCACCTCCACCGTAAACGGTTCGTTTCATCGATAAAGTTTGGTATTTAAGCGAGTCAGGGAAAGTGATGGAATCGGCTGAAAACAGTTCTCCTTTTTCAAATCGTTTAGTGACTTCTTTTCGGTATTCGGTATCGTTGCTTTTATATGGACGCTGGATTACCCGACCTGTTGGAGTGTGATATCGTGCAATGGTTAATCGCATGGCCGAACCATCAGGGAGAAGAAATTGCTTCTGAACCAACCCTTTTCCAAAGGTGCGACGACCCACAATAATTCCTCGATCCCAATCTTGAATTGCTCCTGAAACAATTTCGGATGCTGAAGCTGAACCTTCGTCCACCATCACAACCACTTTTGCATTTTTCCAACTACCTTTAGCCGTTGATTTCAGATCTTCTCTCACAGCATTCCGCCCTTCAGTATAAACAATAAGTTTATTTTGTTCGAGAAATTCGTCTGCAAGTTCATAAGCCATGTTAAGAAATCCGCCTCCGTTGTTGGTTAAATCCAGAACCAAATTTTTAGCTCCCAGTTTTATCAAATCATTTGAGGCTTTTTTGAATTCGTCCATTGTGGTGGCCGAAAAGCGATTAAGTTTAATATACCCCGTTTCCATGTTGATCATGTAGGCAGCATCCAGACTGTTTAATGGAATTTTATCTCGGATAACAGTGTAGGTCTCGATTTTATTGATTCCGGGACGAAGAATCCCTAGTTCGACTTTAGTGCCTTTAGCTCCTCGAAGTAGTTTAAATACTCTTTCATTGGTTATTCCAACTCCGGCAATATTTTCTCCATTAACAGTAATAATGCGATCACCGGCTAAAATTCCTACGCGTTCTGATGGTCCGCCGCTTATGGGTGAAATTATTAAAACCGTGTCGTTCAGAATGTTAAATTGAACTCCGATACCTTCGAACGAGCCTGACATTTCCTCGTTGACTTTCTCAAGCTCGCTCTTGGTGATGTAGTAGGAATGGGGATCGAGTTCTTTTAAGAGTCCTACAATCGCAGCCTCAGTTAGTTTTCCTAAGTTGACGGTGTCAACATAGTTGGTCTCAACAAGGTTATAGACACGCATGAATTTGAAAATATCTTGATTAAGCACTTGTGCTTTAGATGGGATTGAAAGCGTAACAATTGTTGCTGCAGTGATAATCGAACCAAATAGTATTTTCATGAAAAGATTATTTTTTTGAATTTGATGTGTTGCAAAGTTAAAAAAAGCGGTTGGTTAATTTTAAATATTTTAACGAAATTTGGGCGATTCTATTATCCGAATTATAACTAACATGTACACACGTCGTTTGTTCGCACTTTGCTTGCTTGTTTTCGTTTTTTTTATTATCGATGTTTTTTGGGGGTTAAAA
>DAOTAV010000295.1:0-1887 GCA_035382785.1 Salinivirgaceae bacterium
CACCAATTTCCGTAATTTCGCTTGGATGTTTGATTTTCTTTGTCCATGAGAGATCAGAGATATGAACCAACCCTTCCACGCCTTCTTCTATTTCAACAAAAGCACCAAAGTTAGTGAAGTTGCGAACGGTTGCCGTGTGAATACTGCCGATCGGGTATTTTTGTTCGATGGTTTCCCAAGGATCCGGTTTTAATTGTTTCATTCCGAGAGACATCTTACGTTCCTCACGATCAAGAGATAAGATGACAGCTTCTACTTCGTCACCAACATGTAGAAAGTCTTGAGCAGTATGCAGGTGTTGTGTCCAACTCATTTCCGATACGTGAATCAATCCTTCCACTCCCGGAGCAATTTCTACAAATGCTCCGTAATCGGCAATCACTACTACTTTTCCTTTTACAACGTCTCCAACTTTCAAATTGGGATCCAATGCATCCCATGGATGTGGCGTTAGCTGTTTTAATCCAAGAGCAATGCGTTTCTTTTCATCATCGAAATCGAGAATAACCACATTGATCTTATCGTTTAATTTGACAACTTCTTCCGGATGTTGAATGCGTTCCCATGAAAGATCGGTAATATGAACAAGACCGTCAACCCCACCAAGATCAATAAATACTCCGTAAGAGGTAATGTTTTTCACTGTTCCTTCAAGTACTTGACCTTTTTCGAGGTGCGAGATAATTTCTTTCTTTTGTTGTTCGAGTTCCTCCTCTATCAATATTTTGTGTGATACAACCACATTTTTGAATTCGGGGTTGATTTTTACAACTTTAAATTCCATTGTTTTATCCACGAACATGTCGTAATCGTGAATCGGTTTCACATCGATTTGTGATCCGGGTAAGAATGCTTCAATTCCGAACACGTCAACAATCATACCGCCTTTTGTGCGACATTTGATGTATCCTTTAATCACTTCGTTATTCTGGAATGCTTCGTTTACGCGATCCCATGAACGTGTGGCACGTGCTTTTTTATGAGAAAGTACCAGTTGTCCCTTTTTATCTTCCTGACTCTCGATGTAAACCTCAACTTCATCACCGACTTTCAGATCGGGATTGTATCTGAATTCACTCATTGGAACAACGCCTTCCGATTTGTAGCCGATGTTTACGATGACTTCGCGTTTATTCATGGAAGTTACGACCCCGGTTACTACTTCTTTATCGCTGATTTTGCTCAGGGTATTGGTGTAACTCTCGATAAGTTTTTCTTTGTTTTCTTTGCTGTAGCTTTCGCTTCCTTCGGCATAAGTTTCCCAATCGAAATTTTCAATGGGAGTGACATTCTTTGTGTTATCTGTCATTTGTTTTGTAAAAAAATTAATTAAATAAGTTAGACATTATGTTGCTAAAAAAACGGTGCAAAGATAGATTGTTTTTCTGTATAAACCAATTCTTTGCACCTTAAATTTTTGAATTTATGAGTGATAATGATTGAAATGCGATAATCGATTTTTTGTTTTTAATCGGATATTTTCTTTTCCCATAATAATCCTTCGGCCACTTTTTTGCGTGTTTCCTTTCCTGCAATAATTTCGACGAGTTGCAATGCAAAATCGAACATAAAGCCGGGACCTTTTCCGGTAATGATTTTCCCGTCAACCGTTACATTTTCGCCGGTTATATTTGCTCCGATAAGTTGGGGCTCAAATCCGGGGTAACAGGTGGCTTTTTTACCTTTAAGCAGTTCTAATCCGCCTAACACCATAGGTGCGGCACAAATTGCCGCTACATATTTTCCTCTTGTAACAAATGCTTTTAGTTGTTCTTTCACTCCTTTATGTTCGTTTAAGTTTTTTGAACCGGGCATGCCGCCGGGCAAAACCAAAACATCGATATCGGAAAAATCCATGTTTGTAAACAACTTATCTGCAATAACAGT
>DAOTAV010000296.1:0-1780 GCA_035382785.1 Salinivirgaceae bacterium
AGTAGATTTTTATATTGATGATATCGATCAAAAATCTCATTAACAAACAAATAGGGTTCTTCTCCTCTGCAATATCCATGGCGAACCACCGGATCGAGAAAATAAGCAGGATCAGCTTTTTTCAATAAACAGCTATCAACGTTATGTCTCCAAACTTTAGGATTTTTTTGGTATTTTTCAGAAAGTCTTATAGCATCTAAAACATGGCCATGCCCCACATTGTAAGCGGCAAGAACAAACTTAATCCGCTCCAAAGAATCGGGGACATAATCATAGAAAAATTTATCGAGATATTTTAGAAACCTAACACCGGCTCTGATTTGTTCTTTGGGTGAGCTGTTTTCTGAAACCCCAAAAGCTCGTCCTGTTTCGGGCATTAATTGCATTAAGCCAAAGGCTCCTGTCCAACTTACAACTGAAGGATTGAATCGACTTTCTTGATAAATTAAGCTGGCTAATAATCGCCAATCCCAACCTAGTGTCTGTGCCTCCTCCTTTATAATATCATCGAATGGTGATATTTTTCCTCCAATCACCGAAACCATTTCATTCGATAGCCTGACCGTTGCTTTGGGTGAAAGGAAATATTTTTGATAGAGCACTTTAAAATTAGCACTACGAATGAAAGTTTCAAGCCATAAGTTAACCGTATCAAGCAACGTTGAGTTTCCTTTGGCAACAGCCCAGGCCAAATCGTATCGAACACTTAAAGGTGTCTGTATGTCGAGATTTTCATAAAAAGTTTCATTCAACATGGCAACATCTTCATCGGAAACAGTGAAGTCAATAGTTCCATTAGCTACCATAGAAATAAGTTGCTCGGTAGAATAGCCCGGAATAATTTTAACATAAATGGTGTCGCCAATTTCCTTGCAAAGGTTTATTAGTCTTTGTTCATGAATTGTCCCGGCTTGAACGTATATTTCTTTCCGGGCTAAATCGCCGGGGAATCGAATCATACGCTGCATTAGCTCATTGCGTGTAAGTTGTTGCCAATTTGCAGGTTTACGTTGAACCAAAACTTGTCGGGAAACGGAATAAGGTATAGTGAATGAGACTCGTTGTGATCGCTCGGGAGTTACACTCAAATTCATGGCTACTAGATCAACTTCACCTTTGTTAACTAATTCAAACGCCTCGTCGAAGTTGTTGCATAGCATAACCTTCATTTTCACTCCAAGATGCTTAGCCAACTCGGTAGCCATATCATAATGAAATCCCATTACGTGTCCGCGATAACTAAAATAGTTAATTGCATTGTGATCGTGCAATACTCTTAATGTGTCTGAATCGATGATCTCAGAAAGCGTTCTGAACTTAACTTTCGGCTTCTTTGATTTTAAAATGGTTGAAAAGTCAATTCGTGAAAAGAGTAATGCTAAAAGAAATAGCATTATAGCTAAAGACAAAAATCGAAAATTCCTACGCATACTCTCTGATCTTATGGCGGCAATTTAGATAAATTCCGCAATTAATCCAAAAATACTTCCTTATTCTGCTTGTCACCTCATAAATCTTTGGTAAAATTGCGCTATTAAAAAAAGGACAAATGAACACTTTTGTGGAACAGATATTTAACTATTTATCAGACAATTGGGCAATTTTTATTATAGTCATTTCCTCAGTTGCTGTGGTGGTTCAATGGATTTATTACCTATTATTTTATAGTCGTATCCTGCAAAAAGAATCTCCGCTCCAGGGGAACATCCAACCTCTGGTTTCGGTAATTATCTGTGCTAGAAACGAAGAGGAAAATCTCAGGAAAAACCTTCCCAAAATT
>DAOTAV010000297.1:0-1777 GCA_035382785.1 Salinivirgaceae bacterium
ATGTTAACCGCCGGTGCCGCTGCCATGGGTTTTCTTCCAATGGCTATTTCAAGTGGCGCCGGGGCTGAGGTTCAACGTCCTCTGGCTACTGTAGTTATCGGTGGTCTGATTTCCTCAACTTTGCTTACCATGGTGATTTTACCTCTGTTGTATGAAATTTTATACAATGTAGTTGGTATTCGCCTCTTTCCATTGAGGTTTATCCGTGCAAAACATGTTACAATAATTCTATTGATTTCCTTACCGTTATTAGTTCCTGCTCAACCCAAGGAACTTACGCTTGATGATGCTATTCAACTTGCAATGGAGAACAACAAAGAATTAAAAGCCTTTCGATTGAAAGAAGAAGAAAAGCATACGTTGAAATCGTCGGCTTTCGATTTAGACAAAACCACGTTTTCCTATGGCTATGATCAAAATAACATTGCCGAAAACAACCATCCCTTAAAAGTCCTGGGAGTAACCCAACAATTTAGCTTTCCTACACAATATACCTCTGCCAAGACTTTCAGAAAAGTTGAATATGAATTGTCGAAAACTGAAACACAATTGGCATCAGAGCAAATCAAAAAACAAGTAACTCTTCAGTATATCGAATACCAACTTTTGACAGAAAAACTATCGATCTATCGCACTATTGATTCATCCTACAGATCATTGCTCAGAATATTATCGCTACAGCAAAAAAGTGGTAGTTTGAGCAACATTGATTTTTTAAACCTAAGTGCGCAACAAAAACAAGCCGAGCTTTTATTGGCCCAAACCGAAAAGCAAAGGCAAATTTCACGTTTGAAGCTTAAAATCCTACTTGGAGTCGATGATGATTTTGAATTGTCACAAAAGGTTGAAATTATTCCTCTTGCCAACCCCGAATTTCAATCCCCGGTTTATCTCTCATGGCTGCAACTGCGCGATTCCTTAATCGCCTTGGAAGTTACGATGGAAAAAAGCAAGTTAACGCCTGATTTTACACTGAATTACTTCGTTGGGACAAATTTCTTCGACGATGCAAAATATTATCAGGGCTTTGAAATTGGCTTATCGGTGCCCCTTTATTTTAGATCGCAAAAAGCAAAAATAAAAGCCGCAAAAATCGGCTCGGATGCATCAAAAACCTTCACCAACTATGAGATTGATTGGTTGAAATCAAAATACCGTGAATTGCTCATTGAACATCAAGTGTTGAAACAAAAAATAGAATTTTATCAAAACGAAGGACAAGAACTCTACGAACAACTATTCAATACAGCCTTTGCAAGTTACAGGAGCGGAGGAATGGATTATTTGCATTTTCACAATACCATTGAAACCGCCCTCAAGTTAAAACTCGATTATCTCGAAAACATTTTCCAATACACCTCTGTTACTCTCGACCTTAATTTTTTTACGAAATGAATTTAATAAGAGCATTCAATCACCCTGATTTATTTATGTAGCACGAAAATTATTAAACCTGTTTTGTAGCAGACAAAAAAGTTAGTCCCATGATAGTAAAAAAATTCTCTTTGCTGATTCCGATCATTATCCTCACAATTTTGAACGGATGCAACCACAATCCGGAAACTGAATCCGACCAAACTTCGGAAACTGACACACTTATTGTTGTCACACAACATCAATTCGATGCCAACGGAATGGTTTTAGGATCGATCGAGAAAAAACTATTTGAAGAACGGTTATCCGCAAACGCTTTGGTTATCCCTTTGTCGGATGGTTATGCTCGAGTAAGCTCTCCCATCGGAGGTGTAGTGAAAAACATTAACATTAAAAACGGACA
>DAOTAV010000298.1:0-1761 GCA_035382785.1 Salinivirgaceae bacterium
ATTGATTTCGTAGATAACGTTTTTTGCTCATAGAATCATGTTTTTAGTAATTCATCGGTTATTGAAATCTCAAAAATAACATTTTTTTTGAACTGGGATAAACATATCTGCGCCAATATTGTTTGTGATAAAAATAATTAACACTATGAGACAACTACAGAAGCTTCTATTTATTTTCCCTATTGTTTTGCTGATTCAATGTACATCAGCTCCCCAGGGAGAAAAAGTGACTGCAACCGACGCCAAAGAAATTTCAGGCGTTCGTGGAGAGCAATTTTCTATCGATGAAAAGCAAAGTTTTATTGAATGGGAAGGCACCAAACCCATGGGTAAGCATTTCGGAAAAATATTTCCTAAAAATGGTATCATTGGGGTTGAAAACGGCACAATCTCAGGAGGCACCATCGTAATTGACATGAATTCTATCCTTTGCCTTGATTTAGAGGATTCGAATTTGAACCAAAAATTAGTTGGGCATTTGAAATCGAACGACTTTTTTGCGGTGGACTCTTTTCCTACATCAACTTTCGAAATAACGGAACTTATGCCGCTTGAAAAATCATCCGATACATCATCAGACGATACTCCCGACAGAACACATTTGGCAAAAGGAAATCTTACTATGCGTGGAGTTTCCAAGGGCATTGAGTTTCCTGTTAAGGTAAGTTTCGACAATCAAATTGTCAGAGTAACTTCGCCGGCGTTCACGATTAATCGAACTCTATGGCGAGTGAATTATGGCTCAAAATCAATTTTTGCTGAGTTAAAAGATAATTTTATCCACGACGAAATGGGAATTAAGCTTGATATTGTTTTTGTCAAAAATTCCGCTAATTAACTATCCTGTAAAATCATGACCAAAATCGGGAATCGGATTTGTAAATCCGATTCCTTTTTTTATCCTTTAATAACGGCCATTGGATGCAATTCAATTATTGGTTTTATCAAATCAGCCTGATTTTGCATCACTCGGTTAATGTCTTTATAGGCACCTGCGGCTTCTTCAAGGTCACGGCGAGTGCGAATGGAATGCAAAATCCCCTGTTTTTCCAGATGCTCCACTTCTTTATTAAAATCGAGAGTTTCAATGGCTTGGTTTCTTCCCATTTTTCGTCCGGCTCCGTGACTGCACGATTCAAAACTCATGGGGTTTCCTAATCCCATCACAATAAACGAAGTTGCCCCTTGCGAACCCGGAATGATTCCCCATTCACCAAGACGTGCACGTGTAGCACCTTTCCGATGAACCCAAACATCTTTCCCAAAATGATACTCCAAAGCCGCAAAATTATGAGCAATGTTTATGAAATTTTGGATTTCAATATTTGGAAACGCTTGTTCAAAAACATCGATAATGCGTTCCATCATCAGCTTTCGATTCTCAAAAGCAAAGGCTACACAAAAGTTCATTTCATCGATATATTCCCGCCCTTCTTGGCTGTCAACCCAAAGATGTGCTAATTGGCGATTATTTTTATTCAAATGAGCTTTGTTTTTCTCTATTGCAAGTCGATTGTAATATTCTGCCACTTTCTTACCGAGATTTCGACTACCGGAATGTATCATTATCCAAATAAAACCGTCGCTACCCTTTTGTATTTCAATAAAATGATTCCCACTGCCAAGCGTGCCTATTTGATGTAAAGCATTTTCGAATTCTTCCTTAACCACTTTACCTTGAGGTATTCCTTGTGGCATTCGTTTTTTATCCTGAGGCTTTTTATGCCAAGTATGCCCAACGGGAATTAAATTCCGAATTTT
>DAOTAV010000299.1:0-1665 GCA_035382785.1 Salinivirgaceae bacterium
TCCCAATCGAGTCTCCCCATAACTAAACCACGATCCGGCTTTCTTGATTATATCAAAATCGACACCCCAATCAATAACTTCGCCAATCTTGCTTATTCCCTCTCCATAAAGGATGTCGAATTCAGCCTTACGAAATGGTGGAGCTACTTTGTTTTTAACCACTTTTACTCTGGTTCGACTGCCTTTAGCGTCATCTCCATCTTTGATGGCCGATATCCGGCGTACATCAAGTCTAACCGAAGCATAGAACTTTAGTGCATTACCTCCGGTTGTTGTTTCAGGATTACCAAACATTACACCGATTTTCTCGCGTAATTGGTTGATAAATATACAGGTTGTGTTGGTGCGACTGATGTTGGCAGTTAATTTTCTAAGGGCTTGCGACATAAGCCGAGCCTGAAGTCCCATTCGTGAATCGCCCATATCGCCTTCAATTTCAGCTTTAGGAGTTAGGGCTGCAACCGAATCAATTACTATCACACTGATGGAGCCGGAACGAATGAGAGCATCCGCAATTTCGAGCGCCTGTTCTCCGTTGTCGGGTTGGGAAATGTATAAATTCTCAAGCTGTATTCCTAGCTTAGCAGCATAGTTGCGATCGAAAGCATGTTCTGCATCGATAAACGCAGCTATCCCTCCAATTTTTTGAGCTTCGGCAATAGCATGTAAAGCTAACGTGGTCTTACCCGATGATTCTGGACCAAAAATCTCAATGATTCTTCCCACCGGATAGCCTCCAACACCAAGAGCAGCATCTAAACCAATGGAACCGGATGGTATCACAGGGATATTTTCAACTGACGTTTCGTCTAAACGCATAATTGACCCTTTGCCATAGGTCTTTTCTATCTTCTCAAGGGTTGCTTTTAATGCCTTCAACTTTTCGTCGTTCATGCTGGATTGAGCTTGATTTTCTTTTTCTTTAGCCATGTGTTTTTATATTTTTTAAAATTTGTTCGGCATGATTTTTTGTGTCAACTTTTTCAATGATGGCTTCTATATTGCCGTTATTATCAATAATATAGGTTTTGCGTAGTACCCCTTCGCTAATTTTCCCGTAGAGTTTTTTTTCTCCCCAAGCATTGTATGCTTTTAGGATTTGCTTTTCCGGATCGGAAATCAAATGAAATTGCAGATTGAACTTTGTGGCAAACTTCTGGTGCGATGATATAGAATCGGGACTAACCCCTATGATCTCAAATCCAAGTGTTGTTAAAGATTGAAAATTATCGTTTAGATTGCATGCCTCTGCGGTGCATCCCGGCGTATTGTCTTTGGGATAAAAATATAGGATTATGCGTTTACCTAAAAAATCGTTTAATTTTATTAGATTTCCATTTTGGTCGTGGCCTTGAAAAAAGGGTGCCTTATCTCCAATTTTTATTTGATTCATAGAGCGGTTTTTGGGGGATTTCTTTTTACAAAAATACTGAACTATTTCCGTAATTCAAAAAAAATACCGATGGCGTCTTTTTAGCATGGGTACAGTCCCTTTTGATAGCTGTCTCCGATATAACCCAAACGGAAGCATCGATAGTCCGTGGACTTTCCACGATAATTTTCTTCAATATAAGACTTCCTTCATCTGGTTAAGCAACTGCCTCGAATAATATTAAACCCAAAATTGTCATTAGAACTCGAATAATGGAGGTGAGTTGATATTAT
>DAOTAV010000300.1:0-1607 GCA_035382785.1 Salinivirgaceae bacterium
GGAAAACGTTTGTCCACATTATAACCCTTTTATTGTTTTTCAATGATAAACAAAAAACAAAGCATTGGTTTCAAAGCCGGGTTAAATTACCGTTGACTTTATACTCATAATACTTACAATATTCTCGAAGTCCGCATTCCTCACATTTTGGGTTTCGTGCGGTACATACATATCGTCCATGAAGGATCAGCCAATGATGTGCTTTTGACAATAACTCTTTCGGGATATAGTTTACCAGCTCTTTTTCAACCTCCAATGGGGTTTTTGCGTTATCTGTCAATCCCAAACGATTCGAAACCCTGAACACATGCGTATCCACCGGCATCGCCGGAACATCGAAAGCCACGGCAAGCATCACATTTGCCGTCTTTCGCCCTACTCCCGGTATTGTCAACAACGAATCGATATCCTCCGGTACTTTACCTCCAAAATCATTCACCAGTTTTTGTGCCATTTTTACCAAATTTTTTGCCTTGTTGTTTGGATATGAACACGATTTGATGAATTCATATACTTCGTCCGGTGAAACTGCAGCCAAAGCTTCAGGAGTGGGGTAAGCTTCAAATAAAGGAGGAGTGATCGCATTCACCCGTTTGTCGGTACACTGAGCCGATAACATCACCGCTATCAGCAACTGAAAAGGATTGGTGTAATGCAGTTCGGTAGTTGCCGACTGTGCGTTGGCTTCAAACCATTGCAACACGTTTTTATAGCGTTCTGCTTTTGTCATTATAATTCCAATTGATTCAAAACATGCACAGTGTGGCAGGCCACCAAACAGGCTGTTTCTGTCCGCAAACGGTTTTCTCCAAGACTAATCGGTTGAAAACCCTTCTCTATTGCTTTTTGTACTTCCTCTTCACTAAAATCACCCTCAGGACCTATTAATAATAAAGCGTCTTCCCCTTTTTTATAGGTTTGGGTCAGCGGCTCTTTTTTCAGGGGATAACAATGGGCTATGAATTTTCTGCCCGAGAAAGGCATCGAAATAAACTCATAAAAAGGAATCGTTTCGTTTAAACAAGGCAAAACTGTCTGCCGAGATTGTTTCATAGCCGAAACCATGATTTTCCTTAGTCGTTCTGATTTAACTTCTTTTCGTTCGGAAAACCGACAAAGCAACGGAGTAATTTCATCTACACCGATTTCTGTTGCTTTCTCCACAAACCACTCATTACGTTCCATATTTTTGGTAGGGGCAAAAGCAATATGAAGGTTGAAATTCCAACTTTTATCTCGAAAGTTCTCTGTTTCGATGCTTACCATACAATGCTTTGGGTGAGCTTCTACAAGAATGCAATCATAAAGAAATCCTTTCCCATCCGTGATTGTTAATCTATCGCCTTCTTTCATGCGAAGCACTTTAATGCAATGGCGCGATTCCTCTTCAGAAAGTTGGGGATTCTCTCTAATATCGGGGTAATAAAAAAATGTATCGGACATATGACGATGGAATTACGATTTATTTTCTCGCCGTTTAATTTCATCCCGAAGGCGTGAAGCCAATTCGTAATTTTCTTCCCTGACAGCTTCATCAAGTCGACTCTTTAAAGTATCTAACCGAAGATGAGAGAGGTCATCAGGAACTTTCTCCTCTTCATTTTCCG
>DAOTAV010000301.1:0-1596 GCA_035382785.1 Salinivirgaceae bacterium
TCCATTTCGTCTGCTGTCAACACAATATCGGAACCCGAATTAGCGAAGGCCTTTGCTCGAACAGCCTGTAACAACTTAGCATTGATCTCGCTGCCGGCACTGGCATCAAGTCGCATTTGCGTTGCTTTCCCTTTTAATCTAAGTTCGCTTCCGGCACTTGCGGAAATCGTTAACGTATCAGCAAAAACAATAAGGTCAGCTGAAGCCCCCGCACTCGTAGAAATTTCAAATCGTGACGGATTCATTAAGGAATCGGTTGAAACCAAGGACGCACCTGCCGATAAGTCCATCGAAGAAAAAACCGGAGCGATGAGATGACAACTAACCTCTCTGTCCTTAAAATCCCAACCTTGATTTAGTAGTTTCACGATCAAAGTGCCATTATTGTTATCCACAACACAGCGGGCAATTGTTTCTGAATCGGCCTCCATGACAAGCTTATAGTGCGTCCCAACCGAATATTTCATTTCAACTGCCCCTGATAATTCAAGTTTCTGAAAAGGTTGAGGATTGATTATCTTTGTAAATACAGAATCGCTAATGTTGTGATTGTATTTACTTCCTGTCATCATATTTTTTGCTATAGCCATAAGAACTAGAATAGCTACCATTACCAGACTTAGTGCTGACAATAAAATCTTATTACTCTCTTTCATAGTTTACTTGTTTTTTGGGGGTTATTGATTAAAATAGCTTTGAAGATCAGAATATTGTATTCCAAGAAGGTTCATCGTTTTAATAATATCGGGAAGAACCGTATTGAAAAACACCTCCTTTTTGTAGGCTATGGTTTTTTCTTTACCATCGACCGAAACAAAATATCCTATCCCACGCTTATTGAAAATAATATCGAGATTCTGCAGAAAATCATACGCGCGTAGGACTGTATTAGGATTTACTTCAAGTGCAGCAGCAACATCCCTTACCGATGGAATTCGTTCACCCGAGGGCCATTTATCGCTCAATATATTTTCACACATGAAATCAGCGATTTGTAGATATATAGGCTGTTGTTCATTGAATTTCATGACTAAATCTCCTTCTCTTTAAATCGGAGATACGACATTAGAAGAAAAAACGGAGCTAATAAACCATAATATATTACTTTTATCCAAAGTTTAATTTGCTCAAAAAACTCTGGACTAACCGTATCGGCGTTTAAAAAGATACTCCAATCTCCGAAAATTAAACGAAAACCAAGAATTGAAAATAAGACCAAAAATCCCAATACCAAGAGCACAAACAATGTTGTAATGAAAAAGTGATTTCTTTGAAACGAAATAGCGCCCAAAAAGTACACTGATTGTAACACCAAATAGTGAACTATCAGTTCTTGAAACTGAAAATTGAGCGGATTGAAAACAAAAAACGTAGGTTCAAATAAAAGTGAAACTAATCCAGAAATTATCAGCGAGCTAATGATAAGAATGCTTAGCGAAAAAATAATATAAACCACCGTTGTCAGCAACCAATAAGCCACCATTTTCTCTATTCGGTTGGCCGGAAGAATAAAATAGGACCAACCATTAGCAAAACTGCTAATTTCTTTAAAAATAACCGAGGTGAAAACAAAACCAGGAATCACAAAAAACAATT
>DAOTAV010000302.1:0-1566 GCA_035382785.1 Salinivirgaceae bacterium
TTAATACATCATCGGTTTGTGGTGTTACGTTTTTCCAGTTTATAAAATCGGCTTCCAGCTTTTGCTGTTGAACTTGGACGTCAAAAGTAGCATATTTTATCAAATTTTCCTGCAATTGGGATTTTTTAAATTTTTTCCCCAACGAGTTGAATTGATCGGAATAGCCATCCGATAAAAGATAGAGCATATCGTTTTTTTGGAGCTGGAAGGTTTGGGTTTCATACCCGGTAAATTTTGTCGAAAGCATAGTTCCGGCCGATTTTGGGCTCCCTTTTAGTTCTGTTAATCTAGGACTAATATTGGAATTATTGTTGGAGCCATCATGTGGCAAGCTTCTTACGATATACACCGAAGATTGCGCTCCAGCGAATTTCATTTCTAGTGTGTCATGGCTAAAGCAGCAAAGGGCAATGGCCATGCCTTTATCGGGTTGTGTAGTGTCGTCAACCGATTCAAAGGTGCTGGCGATAAATTTATCGGCAAAGGTTATGATTTCGGCCGGATCGGTAAGGTGATACTCTTTAACTGCGGTCTGGAGAGCATTATAGGCCAAAATGCTTGTCAGTGCTCCCGGAACTCCGTGCCCGGTACAATCAATAGCTGCAGCATAAACCATGTTCCCAAGTTTTGCTGCCCAATAGATATCGCCTGAAACAATATCTTTGGGGTAATAAACAATAAAATAATCAGCCCATAAATGATTTAGTACAATTTTATCAGGCAAAATGGAGTTTTGAATATGTCGGGCATAATTCAGACTATCCATGAGAGACTGGTGTTGTTGCTCAATTTGTAACTTTTGCCTTTGGGTAATATCCATTTGTTCCTCCAGACTATCGCGTTGTGCCCGGATTTCTTCTGATTGTTCTAGTATTTGGGCGTTGAAAACGGCAAGCTGTTCGCTGGTTCTCTTTTTATGGCGATAGGCTTTGGAGGTAACATACATTGAAAACAGAAGCAAGAAGACCGTGGCTCCTGTCAAAATCAACATTATGTTTCTAGTTTTTAGTTTCTGTTGTGTGATGGCAGCTTCAAGGGTTAGCTGGTCTATTTCCTTCTCTTTTTCTTTGAGTTGATACCGTCGTTCAATATCCGTAATTTTTTCTTTGATTTCGTGGTTATTCACTGAATCGTATATATGGAAATATTTTTCAAAATAATCCAATGCCGTTTTGAAATTGCCCATCTCACGATGAATATTTGACAAAAGTTGATAGGTTTCCAACATGGTTCTGGCGGTGTGAAACGTTGAATCGAATTGTTCCGCCATGTTAGCGTAGGAAAGTGCTTTTTCAGGATTTTTTTGTGCGAGTAAAATCGCTGATTTCGACAGAATCGAACTGAGTTGAGTGTAGCGATCTTGTTGATTTTGTGAAAGTTCTATTGCAGAATCTGCATAATTTAAAGCTTTGGAATAGTCATTCATGGAAGAATAGATCGATACTAAGCTATTGAATGCAAATATTTTTTCTCGAATCATTTTTGCCCGTGAAAAAAGCACAATGGATTTATTTAACCCAAAATTGTCATTAGCCAGAATTTCTAATGGCGGTCATTAGAAAAATA
>DAOTAV010000303.1:0-1550 GCA_035382785.1 Salinivirgaceae bacterium
ATACAATACCAAATCCACCGCATCATCGAGTGTCATCATAAAGCGAGTCATGTTAGGGTCGGTGATGGTAATGTTTTTTCCCTCCTTGATTTGTTGAACAAATAATGGAATTACCGAGCCTCTTGATGCCATCACGTTACCATAACGAGTAGCACACAATACCGTTTGACTGTCGTCGAGATTTCGACTCTTGGCAACCATGAGTTTCTCGCTGAGTGCTTTGCTCATTCCCATGGCGTTTATTGGATAAACCGCTTTGTCGGTGCTTAATACAACCACACGTTTTACTCCGTGTTGTATGGCACTATCAAGGACGTTATCGCAGCCGATAAAATTGGTTTTCACGGCTTCCATAGGAAAAAATTCGCACGAAGGCACTTGCTTCAACGCGGCAGCTTGAAAAACATAATCAACTCCGCGCATGGCTTCATCAACCGACCTTTTTTCGCGTGTGTCACCAACATAGAATTTGAGTTTGGGGTTCCTGTAAAAATGACGCATGTCATCTTGTTTCTTTTCGTCGCGACTAAAAATCCGAATTTCATCAAAAATGTCGGAATTAAGGAAATGACGCAATACCGCATTGCCAAATGAACCGGTTCCTCCGGTGATTAATAATGTTTTTTTATGAGTCATAATTGTGCTTTTAATACAGCTTCGCCCTTTCACTCACATTTTGTTAATATGAGCTTCTTCTGTTTTAAACCAACAACAAAATTAGTAAATAGTAGTTCCATCCGATAGAAATTTTGATGAAATCTCAACTTTTATAACTGAAGACATAAAGTCGAGACTAATAACTAAAAACATACGATTTTTGTTGCTCACAACTGTTCCTTCATAGCCTGCAAACGGTCCGTGCATAATCTTGACCGTTTGTCCCGGATAAAATTGATGGGGTGTTATTTCTATTAAATCTGTATTTTCTATGACGATTTTCATGTTTCGAATATCCTGATCCCGAAGTGTTGCCGGTTTTCCCTCAAACATCACAAAACGAACAAAGCCCGGAATATTAAATAAAATGTTTCGGTTTTGATAGTCCAAATAGGCAAATACATAGCAGTTGATTAAAGGTATTTGAACCATTTTTTTTCTGTCTTGCCATTGTCGGAGTGTTTTAATCAGCGGAACATAGCATTCAACTCCGCGCTCGTTTAACTCCTTAGCCACCTTTTTTTCGTGTCTAGACCGAACCGATATTACGTACCAACGTTTGTCGTTCCATTCGGGATTCATGGTTTCATATTTAGATGATTTCTAAGGGTTTCATCAATCGAAGTGTAGTGAAAATTTAAATTTTGTTCGATTTTCTTTCCATTGTAACAATTTTCTTTGCTCGATGAACCTGCCATTTCTTTCGTAAGCGGAATATCAATTCCCGGTATAAGAGATATAAGTTCGGAAAAAAACGCCACTGCAATCAAAATTTTAGGATTGATTCGGCGAATCTTGTGGCGGGTATTTCGTATTTGCTGGATTTTTTGATAAAGGTCTGCATACGACAAATTTTCCGCGCATAAAACAAACCTTTCGGATGTTATGGGAGA
>DAOTAV010000304.1:0-1533 GCA_035382785.1 Salinivirgaceae bacterium
CGAATAAGGCGGATACGCGAATCGATGCGAGCATGCTCTTCAACAATAGAAGCAGTTTGATCGGTGGACAAATCATCATAAACTAAGATCTCAACGTTCGATCCGATGTCTCTTAATGATGTAAGAAGCTCTCCGATATTCTTTTCTTCGTTACGGGCAGGAATCAAAATTGATATGAATAAGTCGTAGGAGGGTAGCCCACGAGGAATGGTCTGACGAAAAAAGTAGTTGATTACAATCGTTATCCATTGAATAAAAGCAAAGCCTAAAATGATGTAGCAAACGATTTGAATCATACGGTTTTTAAACGATGTTGCGAAATAACGTGGGTAAAAAATTGATTATAACATTCTTCTAAATTTCCATTTTGGATTTCGTCGAGGTTGATAACCTGTGTATATATAAAAAGGTGTGGTTTGCGGTGCGAAAAATAGTCGATAAGGTTGGCCACAAATAGAATTTGAGTTTGGCGATTAGAAATGTTTTTGACTACATAGTCAATTCCTTTTTCAAACTGAATACGGTGTTGATAGATCGAGTTAATTTTCCCTTGCGGGAATAAAAACACGACGTGGTTAGAATGATTGAGGAGGGAAATGGTATAATTGAGGCTTTCAAAGACGCTCTTCGATTGCTTTCGGATGGAATATCCTCCGGTGTATCGGAAATACCAGTGTTTTTTCAATTGATCTTCAAGCATCATGAAAAAGAGTTTGCGGTGAAGAAGTTTCAGATTGAGATACTGAATCCAGAAACCATCCCACCAGCTGATGTGATTTGATAAGATTAACAACGGAGAAGTTTGTTTAATAACGGGGGAAACAACGGTTACCGATGAAAAATGGCGTGTAATTAAGAAACGGGTAAGTTTTTTAAATAGTGGGTCAATTACCGGATGGTGCTTTGCGACGATCATCGGTTAATTTTTATGGGACTATTGCATCAATCCGTTGAATTTATCGGCATGCTGTTCCATGATTATGCGGAACCACACGGTGTAATTCTGCGGATTTTGACGAATATCGGAAAGAATTTCTTTCATGGTCAAATATTTGAAATCGTGAACCTCCATAGGGTTGGGAGTTGGAGTTTGGTTTGAAATGCAGAGAAAAACATGATCGAACTCGTGTTCAGTACGATTATTATCAAAAGGAGCTTTGTAGGTAAAATCAAATAGTTTTTGAAGGTTGTTGGATTTGATTCCCATTTCTTGTTCCAGACGTCGAATGGCGGCCATCTGCGGAGTTTCGGCTATTGTCGGATGGGTACAGGCAGCATTAGTCCATAATCCCGGAGAGTGGTATTTGGTTAAAGCTCGTTGTTGCAAAAGCATCTTTTTTTCAGCTGTGAAAACAAAAACCGATACAGCCCGATGCAATAGAGCATGCTTATGGGCATACATTTTTTCGGATTCGCCCAAGGTATTATCGTGGTTATCAACCAAAACAACTTTTTCTTCCATTAAATTCGATTTAAACGACTAAATTCAACAAATAAATGCAACTTTTTCAGAGGAGATAAAGAATAAATTTT